>CAZPSM010000063.1:0-1724 GCA_964589125.1 uncultured Hyphomicrobiales bacterium
TCCCTCTCTCTGCGAAAATGCTTTTTGAAAAAAATTCTCTATGATGTATTGGGCAAGAAATATATACTGTTTTCGCAAAGAGTGGGATTCTACATTGCAAGATGTACAACAGCACTCTTGATGAGAGGAAAATCTGATAAGCAACTTGTAAAATAAGTAAAGGTGGAATATGAAAAATATACTTCTTCTACTTACTGCGGTAGTTTTGTTTACCGCTGGAGCATCTGCTCAAGACCAAACGCTTGTTTCGCTGTCTGAACTTTACGACGTAATTCCCAACGTTGCGAATTGTAACGAAGGTAAACTAAAAGACAGTGAAAAGCAAAAAGTTCTTTCGATATACAATCAAATCAGGATAATTCATGGTTTGAAGCCTTTGCAATATAATTCAAATTATGACATCGACGTTGCCAAATCTGCATTAATTACTGTAGCTAATTCGCTTTTGGACCATCTCCCTAAAACTTCTTATGAATGCTATTCACAAGAAGGTTATAACGGTAGTAGTACATCCAATCTTTATATCTACTCAGCCTTCGGGCCAAATTCAATACCCGAGTCTCGACAAGGAATCGAAAGTTGGATAATTGACAAAAATATAGATGACCTTGGACACCGAAGAAATATGCTGAATCCGTTTTTAAAATATGCGTCGTTTGGTAGAGTCGATGGCTACTCCAAGAAAAACCCAGATTATTACTTAACGGGAATGTCGCTCAAAGTACATCAATTTCCCGATTTCCATAATCTTTCGGATTGGGCGCAGGATTTCGTTGCGTACCCATACCATGAATACCCAAGTTCATTCTTCGATGAAAATTGGTATCTTTCGTTTTCAGTTGTAGCCGATAAATCTAATATTTGGAACAACAGCCAAGCTTTAATCGATTTTTCCCAAGCAACTGTAACAATTACCGGCCCTAACAATAATAAATTGACAATATCCAGTCTTAAATATGATTATATAAGTTATGGGATGCCAAATTGTCTTTACTGGAAAGCAAGTGGAATTGCTAAAGAGGTAATTTATAATGTAACAATTTCAAACGTAAAAGTCCAAGGAACCCCCAAGACATATACTTATTGGTTCAAAATAACCGACCAACCAGTAAATCCATCGCTGCAACCACCAATTTTACTTTCTCCATCGAACCAAGCAACAGATGTCGAATTACCAGTAACTCTTTCCTGGTCGAATGTACCAAATGCAAGTTATTACATACTACAAGTAGATAATAATAGCAATTTTTCCAGCCCTGAAATAAATCTGAATAATCTTACTACTACTCAATACATAGTTACTAACTTATCGCCCAATACAACTTACTACTGGCGAGTGGCGGTCGTAGTGAACTCACAACAGAGCGGTTGGTCGGTTGTATATTCATTTACAACGAAAGATTTACCTCTTTTGGCACCGGTACTCGTTCAGCCGGTTAACAACGCTACGAATGTCTCAACTCAGCCTAAATTTACATGGCTCCGTGTTGAAGGAGCAACTAAATATCATTTTCAAGTTGCGATGTCGCTTTCGTTCGATGAATTCTCTATGTTCTACGAAAAAAATGATTTAACAGATACGATATTAGCAACAACACCCATATTTCCATATAAAACTCAATTTTTCTGGCGAGTCCGCTCATTCAGAAATGCACAATATAGCGGATGGTCCGATGTTTGGACATTTTGGACTTTAGACCCGACCTCCGTTGAAGACGATATTG
>CAZPSM010000063.1:1748-14183 GCA_964589125.1 uncultured Hyphomicrobiales bacterium
AGTCCTTTGGCTATTCTTGGCAACGAGGATCCGGAAATTAAACTACCGGAGCCGGCAATTATTCGTGCGGTTCGAGTTCTCGATTTGTTAGGGAATTCTATTTGGTATGAAGAGTTAAACGCAATGCTTAACAGTATTTCAATTCCTATAAATAGTATTTCGAATGGGACTTACTTTGTAGAAATAGCGTTTTCCGATAAATCCATAGTTTTGCAAGTAATTTTATTGAAATAACATATTAACAAGTTGAAAGAAGAAAAAGACGAGTCCTTTATAAATATTGTTCAATCGCTTCGCAGGGACTACACCAAAGGTTCTTTTAGCGAAGGCGTTGCAAAAGACAACCCTTTTGAACAATTCAAAATTTGGTTCGACGAAGTTCTACAAAGCGAGTTTCTTGAACCAAATGCAATGGTACTTTCGACAGCAACAAAAGAAGGTGTCCCATCGGCAAGAGTAGTGCTGTTGAAAAATATTGATTCTCGTGGTTTCGTATTCTTTTCGAACTACGAAAGTCAAAAAGGGAAGGAACTTGCCGAAAATCCAAACGCCTCGTTGCTGTTTTATTGGGACAAACTCGAACGGCAGGTGCGAATTAGTGGAACCGTTGAGAAACTAACTACGGAAGAATCGGATGCTTACTTTCAAACCCGCCCATATTTGTCGAAGATTGGTTCGTGGGCGTCGAAACAAAGCCAAATCCTTCCTTCGCGTTTCACACTGCTACGGGAAGTAGCAAAATTTACATTTAAATTCCCTAAGTATGTACCCTTGCCACCTTTTTGGGGTGGTTATCGATTAGTACCTTCCTATTTCGAATTTTGGCAAGGTCGAGAAAGTCGCCTTCACGATAGAATATCCTATCAACTTCAATCTAACGGAAGCTGGTTTAAACAAAGACTTTATCCATAGAAAGTATTAGGATTGAACCGGATAAACTTTATGTTCTACATCCTGAAAACCCCATACTTTTGGTCTGGGATTGGAGCATTCAATGCCATCGAAATACCGAGCCCAAGAACATTTCTTGTATCGAGCGGGTCGATAATGCCGTCATCCCAAAGCCTTGCTGAACTATAATATGGGCTTGCTTCTGCTTCATATTTTTGGATAATTGGTTCGCGGATGGCTCGTATTTCCTCTTCTGAAAGGGTTCGACCTTGTGATTCAAGTTGTCGTATTTTTACCGTTGCAAGAACATCGGCAGCTTGTTCCCCACCCATCACCGAAATCCTACCATGGGGCCACATCCATAACAATCTTGGATTATACCCGCGCCCACACATCGCATAATTACCTGCACCATAAGAACCACCGATAATTACAGTAAATTTCGGAACATCTGCATTAGCAACGGCGTGAACGAGTTTTGCACCATCGCGAGCAATTCCCCCATGTTCATATTTTTTCCCAACAATAAACCCAGTAATGTTTTGTAAGAATATTATTGGAATTTTACGAATTGTGCACAGTTCGATAAAATGCGCTCCCTTTAAACTTGATTCTGAAAATAGAACTCCATTGTTGGCTAATATCCCAACTGGATAGCCCATTATTCTTGCAAATCCAGTAACTAATGTTGTTCCATATAATTCTTTAAATTCTTGGAATCTACTGCCATCGACAATTCGAGCTATGACTTCGCGAATATCGAATGGGGTTCGTATATTTTGAGGGATAATTCCATATAACTCCATAGGGTCATAGTATGGGTCTTCGGGTTCTTCGCGTCCTATATCAAACTTTTCGGCTCTTCCTAAGTTTTCAACAATATTACGTGCTATTTGCAAAGCATGTTCGTCGCTCAAAGCATAATGGTCGGAAACACCCGATATTTTGCAATGGACGTCTGCTCCCCCCAATTCTTCATCGGTAACAACTTCTCCGGTTGCAGCCTTTACCAAAGGAGGTCCCCCAATGAAAATCGTTGCCTGGTTGCGAACCATAATTGTCTCGTCGCTCATAGCCGGAACATAAGCACCACCAGCAGTGCAGGAACCCATAACTACAGCAATTTGGGGAATATTCATCGCCGACATTCGTGCTTGATTATAAAATATTCGCCCAAAATGCTCTTTATCGGGAAAGGTCTCGGATTGATATGGTAGAAATATTCCTCCGGAGTCAACAAGATAAATACACGGCAAACGATTCTGCATAGCAACTCCTTGTGCACGAATGTGCTTCTTGATTGTCATTGGGAAATAGGTCCCACCTTTTACAGTAGCATCGTTTGCGATTATCAAGCATTCGCGTCCTTTAACTACCCCAACGCCGGTGATTATACCAGCACAAGGTGCTTCGTTATCATACATATCCCACGCAGCGAAAGGCGACAATTCCAAGAACGGAGTGTCTTTATCGCATAATTTTGCGATTCTATCACGTGGCAAAAGTTTGCCTCGACTAATGTGTCTTTCGCGTGCTTTTTCTGGTCCACCTTTTTTGACAATTTCGAGCCGTTCTTTCAGCTCTTTAACCAGATTCAATGAATTTTCATAATTTGCTTTGTAATCGGGGGACTTGGTATTCACTCGACTTTTAAATCTTTCCATATTTTATTCATTTTTGATTTCGAATTTCCATATACAATAAAATTCAGAATTGGATATGTCTGGCGGGCAAGAAATCGAGGTTGTCTTTATTCTCGAATCAATTGTCTTTGCAAACATAGAATATTCAACAACTCCAACAGACTGGCACGGGAAATCAGGTAGTCCTTTCCTTCGGCGAGCTTCCTGAACTCTACAAGTTTTCACAAAATGGATAAGTGTTTTAGAATCTTCAAATTTCGAGTATTGCTCATTGATTGTGGAATATAAGCGGAATTTCAAGGCTCGTTCCAACCCTGCCAAACCGGAATCATTTTCAAGATTAAGAAACTCTTTGATTCTTTTGGCTTCAATAACGGAAAATTGGCGCCAAGCTTCGCGGTCAAACTCGATTGCTTGTTCCATTCCAAGTTGCTTCTCGATGGCTAAAAACCAGCAACCGTCGTGAGCAAGCCAATTTTTTGCATAAACCTTTAATAGCTCCAACAGCCTTTCGTAAGAAAGCCCATTAATACTTTCCTCCATCTGCTACATACCTCGCCTGTATTTCCCTCCAATTTCATAGAGCAAATGTGTGATTTCACCCATCGAACAGTACTCAACAGTATTAAGTAATTCTTCGAAAATGTTTCCTTGTGTTAATGCTACATTACGGAGCCTGTCCAATGCTTCTTGTTTTTTGTCTTTATGCTTTGTTTGGAACTCTTCAACGTGGCGTAACCTTTCTTCTTTCTCTTCGACCGAAGCCCGCGTAACATTCATATTATCGTAATAATTAATTGGGTTTTCACTTACGAAGGTATTAACACCAACGATTGGATATTCACCACTCTCTTTCAAAGATTCATAGTAAAGCGATTGTTCTTGTATTTTTGACCTTTGGTATTGTGTTTCCATTGCACCCAAAACTCCACCACGTCGCGATAGAGCTAAGAACTCATCCAAAACAGCCTCTTCGACTAAATCCGTGAGTTCCTCGATAATAAAGGAACCTTGATTGGGATTTTCATTTTTCAGAAGACCAAATTCTTTCGATAGAATTAATTGAATAGCCATTGCACGACGAACTGATTCTTCGGTTGGGGTTGTTATTGCTTCATCGTAGGAGTTCGTATGTAGCGAGTTACAATTATCATACATTGCTAAAAGCCCTTGCAAAGTTGTTCGTATGTCGTTAAAATCGATTTCTTGAGCATGCAAACTGCGTCCAGAAGTCTGAATATGATATTTTAGTTTTTGGCTTCGTTCGTTAGCACCATATACATACTTCATTGCAATTGCCCAAATTCGACGCGCAACTCGTCCTATTACTGAATACTCTGGGTCAACACCATTCGAAAAAAAGAACGATAGATTCGGAGCAAAATCATCGACGGGAATCCCTCGGTTGAGAAAATATTCAACATAAGTAAAACCATTAGCTAACGTGAAGGCAAGTTGAGTAATTGGGTTAGCCCCAGCTTCGGCTATATGGTAACCACTAATGCTCAAAGAATAATAGTTTTGAATCTTATGTTTCGAAAAATATTCTTGCACATCGCCTATCAAACGCATTGCAAAGTTGATAGAAAAAATACAAGTATTTTGCCCTTGGTCTTCTTTTAACATATCTGCTTGGACTGTTCCGCGGAGTCTTCTAAAGGTATTTATTTTCAATGCTTCTTTCTCTTCCTCCGAAAGTTCTTTGCCTTGTGCTTTTATTTTGTCAAGTTCGCGCTTATAGGCTACCATAAAATAAAATGCAACCATTATCGGTGCGGGGGCATTAATAGTCATCGAAACCGAAGTTAATGGGTCGGTTTGGTCAAAACCTTGGAGCAAAACATCCATATCGTCAATTGTGCAAACCGATACTCCACTTTCTCCAATCTTTCCATAAATATCAGGGTCGCGAGCAGGGTCTTCTCCGTATAGCGTTACACCATCGAATGCAACCGAAAGTCTTTTCGCAGGATCGTTCTTTGTTAGATAATGAAATCGCTTGTTGGTTCGGGCTGGTGTTCCTTCCCCAGCGAACTGACGCTTTGGGTCCTCGGTTGTTCGTTTGAAAGGAAATACTCCAGCAGTGTAAGGAAAATAACCAGGTAAGTTTTCTAGGTATAAAAACTTCAATAAGTTACCCCAATCTTCAAACTTAGGCAAAGCCACTTTGGGAATATAAGAGCCACAAATCGACTTTTCGAAAAGACTGATTTCGACTTCGCGATCTAAAATCTTGTATTTTATCTTTTCTTGTTGATAAAGTTTCTTTCGTTCTTCCCAACTCTTTAGTAACTCTTTTGAATCGGGGGACAATTCTTGCCATTTTTTGTTATAAAGTTCACTCAACTGCTTAACAATTTCGCCATTCTTCTGTTCATTTTTAATCGCTTCAATGGTTTGTTTAATCGAGTAAACAGTGTTTGCTATTTGCGATTGTTCTTTTACATTTTTTTTGTATTTGCGGACTGTGTCGGCAATTTCAGCGAGGTAATTAACCCGTCTGTTGTTAATCAGTCCGAAATCGCTAACCAATTCGGTCGGTAATATATCGATAACTTCCTTTTTTGCTCCATAAGTTCCACCCTTTTCTTTTTGTAGAAGTTCCAATAGTGCTTTGAAAATTTTGTTTACACCATGATTATTAAATTGATTACTGCTACAGGCAAAGATTGGCAAATCGAGCGTTTCCAAAGCAACACCCTTCGGAACATTGAGCTGGTGGGTTCTGATGTAATAGATTATCACTTCGCGAAGAGCATCTTCGGAACCCATTTTTTCGAATTTATTGATAACAATAAAATCGGCAAGTTCGAGCATATCAATTTTTTCAAGTTGAGTTGGGGCACCGAACTCCGCGGTCATAACATATATCGAATAATCACTCAGTAACTTAATTTGGCTGTCTCCTTGTCCAATTCCAGGGGTTTCGACAATAATTAAGTCGAAGCCACAACTTTTCATAACATCAATTGCATCTTTGACAAACTGTCCCAAATCGCTACCACTATTCCGAGTAGCAAAACTTCTAAAAAACACTCTCGAATCGTAAATATGGTTATAACGAATTCTATCGCCAAGAAGAGCTCCACCCGTTGTGCTTTTGGAGGGGTCAACTGCAAGCACCCCTATTCTAATTTCTGGAGCATAGGACAAAAACCTACCAATAATTTCATCGATTAATGAACTTTTTCCACATCCTCCGGGTCCGGTGATACCCAAAACCAAGGATTTGCCCCTATCGTTCTTTTTGTATAGTGCCCGAATAGCATCTTGGTGTGGAATATTTGGAAGAATTTCTTCAACAAAAGTAATTTGTTTTGCAATAGAAAAATGGTTGTCGGTGGTATTCGATTTAATTAATTCTTCGGTAATTTCCTTGAGCCATTTGCTTTCAATCTTCGGTTTGTTTTCTTTAATTCTTCTGATAATATCATCCGCGATGCCTCCAATACCGATTTTTTGCCCATCGACGGCATGATAAAGTTTAGTTACCCCATATTTTTCAAGTGCTTGTATTTCCGACGGGAGGATAACACCCCCTCCACCCCCGAAAACTTGTTTCTCTTCGGCACCATATTCACGTAATTGGTCAACCAAGAAGCGAAAATACTCATTGTGCCCACCCTGGTAAGAACTTATGAGCAGGGCATCTACGTCTTCTTGGAGAGCGACCGCAACAACTTCCCGCACAGAGCGATTATGTCCAAGATGAATTACTTCAGCCCCCCGACGTTGAAGAAGGCGACGGAAGAGATTTACCGAAACGTCGTGACCATCGAACAAAGCAGTAGCAGTTAGAACCTTTATAGCCATTGTAACATTTTCAAAAGTTGAACAACCTATTTAAGAAGTTGACGAGCAATTATTAATCTTTGAATTTCGCTTGTTCCTTCGTAAATCTCTGTTATTTTAGCATCACGATAGTAGCGTTCAACGTTAAAGTCTTCGGTGTAGCCATAGCCACCATGAATCTGCACTGCTTTGCAAGCCGAATTAACAGCAACTTCGGAAGCTTTTAACTTTGCCATAGCTGCCTCGACACTATATGGCAAGCCTTTGTCTTTCATCAACGAAGCGCGCCAAGTCAAAAGCCACGCCGCTTGATATTCCATCCACATATCTGCCATCATCCATTGCAAAGCCTGAAAATTAGCAATTGGCTGGTCGAATTGAACACGTTCCTTTGAGTATTTTACCGAATCTTCAAGGGATGCACGCGCAATTCCGAGTGCTTGAGCGGCGATTCCCAACCTACCACCATCGAGGGTAATCATTGCGATTTTAAATCCTTGATTTACTTCTCCAAGTAAGTTTTCTTCGGGGACTTCAACATTTTCAAGAATTACTTCCGCCGTCGAAGTTGCCCTAATTCCAAGTTTGCGTTCGATTTTTCCTATTCGGTAGCCTGGCATATCTTTTTCAACAATAAAAGCACTTACTCCTTTCGTCTTTTTTCCCGGGTCGGTAGATGCAATCAAAACGAAAACATCTGCTTCGGCACCATTGGTAGCAAAAAGCTTAGAACCATTGAGTATCCACTTGTTGCCATTTTTGATAGCGGTTGTCTTGGTATTTCCCGAATCTGAACCGGCTTGGGATTCTGTCAAAGAGAAACTCCCAATTTTCTTTCCACTTAAAAGGTCGGGAAGATACTTCCTTTTTTGCTCTTCTGTTCCAAATCGGAAAATTGGGTCACATACAAGCGACGAATGGGCAGAAATAATAACACCAGTCGAAGCACACCACCGAGAAATCTCTTCGATTGCTAAAAAATAAGAAACAAAATCCATCCCAGCACCACCATACTCCGAAGGATATGCAATACCCATCAGACCTAATTCGCCAGCTTCGCGAATAATATCCCACGGAAACCTATGGTTTCGCTCATTTTCGGAAGCAACAGGTGCAATTTTTTCTTTGGCAAACTTCGAAACCATATCTCGAAGCATCACTTGTTCTACCATAAATAAAAAATCCATCATCATCCTCCTTTACAAATAATAAAAAAATATATTCTATTTAAAAAAAATTTGTTAATATTACTTTTTCAATATATAAAATATTACTGAACTATTAAAATGAAACTTAATATTTGTAATAATAATTTTGCAGTTTAATATTATGGAAAACAAATTTGGGCTTACTGATGAACAACTTATTCTTCGGGATACGGTAAGGAAATTTGCCGAAGAGAAAATTAGGCACATTGCACAAGAATTGGACGAAAGAGAAGAATTTTCGTACGAGTTAACCAAAGAAATGGCAGAAATGGGGTTCCTCGGGTGTTTTTTGCCCGAAGAATTTGGTGGGTCAAATCTGGATTATCTTTCTTATATCATTATCGTTGAAGAATTAGCACGTGTTGATAGTTCACAAGCAGCGACAATTGCAGCACACAATTCTTTGGGTGTCGGACCTATACTATATTTCGGCAGCGAAGAACAAAAAAGAAAATACCTTCCAAAACTTGCTTCTAACTACCTATGGGGCTTCGGCTTAACAGAACCAGAAGCAGGTTCCGATGCAGGTAATACTAAGACCACGGCCATAAAACAAGGGAATAATTGGGTTATCAATGGTACAAAAATATTTATTACAAATGCATCTACCGATATTACGCTTGGTTCAACAATATTAGCAGTAACCGGAACACTACCAAATGGGAAGAAAGAATATACCTGCTTCCTGGTGGAAAATGGAACGAAGGGTTACACCGCAAAGCCTATGAAAAACAAAATGATGTGGAGAGCATCAAATACAAGCGAACTAATTCTCGAAGACGTAGTTGTTCCCGAAGAAAACATACTTGGTAAACGAGGCGACGGATTCAAACAAATGTTAAAAACACTCGACAATGGAAGACTTTCCATTGCAGCAATGGGATTAGGTTTAGCGCAAGGTGCTTTCGAGTATGCATTGAACTATGCCAAGAACCGAAAAACTTTCGGCCAGCCAATTGCTGCACATCAAGCAATAGCCTTTAAACTTGCCGATATCCAAATGTACATTGACCTTGCTCGAACCTATCTCTATAA
This sequence comes from uncultured Hyphomicrobiales bacterium, assembly GCA_964589125.1. GTDB lineage: Bacteria > Bacteroidota > Ignavibacteria > Kapaibacteriales > UBA2268 > JBBIJO01. The sequence continues at coordinate 10,318 of CAZPSM010000063.1, forward strand.
TGTTTGTAGAATGCTAAATAATGACCAAAAGATTACTATGGAATCGGCTATTGCTAAATTGTTTTGCTCGGAAGTTGCTCATATTGCAGCGAATCATTGTGTTCAAATTCTCGGGGGCTACGGACTGATGAAAGAATACGAGGCTGAGCGTTACTACCGAGACCAGAAACTACTTGAAATTGGGGAAGGGACTTCCGAAATTCAGCGACTGGTCATTGCTCGTGCAATTGGTTGTTTCGACGTCCTCTAAGCGATTAACAAAAAGGAACTTGAATGGCAACAAATAGAGAATTTACTAACCATTTGCAAATCGAAAGATATAGCGGGGCATCTTGTAAAGCCAATGTCGGTGTAACCCTCGATAAAATAAGAGTGTCCTTATATAATTTTTTGAAAATATTTAATCAAACCAAATTAAAAATATCATTTTTACAATACTTTTTAGAAAAACTACTCTTAAATATTTTGTATTACAAAAAAAGGATTCTTTATGGTAGGAATTGTTGGATACGGTGCTTATGTACCGATTTACAGGATTAAGTCCAGCACAATTGCTAATCAGTGGGGGAGCGACCCTGCATCAATCGAAAAAGGTCTTTTATTGCAGGAGAAAACTGTTCCGGGGTTCGACGAAGATACAGTAACCATCTCGATTGCAGCGGCAAAGTATGCTTTACAACGAGCCCGAATCGACCCACAAAAAATAGGCGCAGTTTATATCGGTTCTGAATCGCATCCTTATGCAGTCAAGCCTTCTGGGACAATTTTAATCGATGCCCTTGGCATCGGTCCCAACGTCCACGTTGCCGATTTTGAATTTGCTTGCAAAGCAGGTAGCGAGGCAATGTTTGTTGCATATAGCCATGTTAAATCGGGAAATATGGACTATGCTCTTGGGATTGGAGCAGATACCTCGCAAGGAGCACCTGGTGATGCTTTAGAATACAGTGCTTCCGCTGGTGGAGCCGCTTTTATTTTTGGAAAAGATAACGTTGTTGCCGAGGTGCTTTATACTCACTCTTTTACTTCCGATACGGCAGATTTCTGGCGGCGCGACCACCAAATCTACCCGCGCCACGGCGGTAGATTCACCGGCGAACCCGCATATTTCAAACACATCTTGGGCTGTGGTCGCGCTCTTCTGGAAAAATCCGGAATGAAACCCGAAGATTTCCAATACGCTGTATTTCATATGCCAAATGGCAGATTTCCATTAAAGGCTGGAAAAGAACTTGGCTTCAAGCAAGAGCAAATGACAGAGGGTTGGATAGTAAATATTATGGGTAATACATATTCTGGCTCTTCTATCGCTGGTTTAACAGCAATTTTGGATGTAGCTAAGCCGGGGGATAAGATTTTCCTAGTTTCGTTTGGTTCTGGCGCTGGAAGCGACGGTTTTATTCTCCAAGCAACCGATAAAATCCTAGAAGTTCAAAATTTAGCACCCAAGACACGTGAGCAATTGAACAACCCTCGAAAAGTTTATCTGGATTACGGAAAATATGTAGCCATCCGTAAAAAAATTATTTTCAATGAGTATTAACAATAAGGAGAAGATAAATGCGAGATGTTGCAATAATTGGTGTTGGAATGACAAAATTCGGCGAACTTTGGGAGCAAAGCATTCGCGATATGTTCGCCGAAGCAGCGTTAAAAGCAATGAAAAACGCAAATGTGCCAAATATCGAAGCGCTTTATGTTGGAGCAATGTCCAGTGGTTTATATGCATACCAAGAACACCTTGGCTCGTTGATGGCAGATTACATTGGTCAAATTGGTGTGCCTGCTGTCCGTGTTGAATCTGCCTGTTCTTCTGGAGGACAAGCAGTAAGAATGGGATATATGGATGTAGCCTCGGGAATGCACGATGTTGTTCTCGTCGGTGGAGTAGAAAAAATGTGGGACGTTGACGACGGAACATTCGTACTTGCAACCGCAGCCGACCAAGAATATGAAGTTTACAATGGGGTTACCTTCCCCGGGCTTTACGCAATGATGGCGAGAGCCTATATGGAAAGATATGGCTTGACCCGCGAAGAATTAGCCCAAGTTCCTATTAAGAACCACAAACATGCAGCCAACAATCCGAATGCACAATACCCTTTTGAAATTGACCTTAAAACAGTTCTAACATCGGCTATGGTTGCCGACCCTTTAAGGCTTATGGATTGTTCTCCTATCACTGATGGTGCTGCTTGTGTTATTATGTGTTCTCTTGAAAGGGCGAAAGAATTCACCGACAAAATTGTTAAAATTAGAGGCGTTGGAGCGGCAAGTGGTCCGATTGCTCTTCACGACCACAAAGACCTAACTAAACTTGATGCAGTTCGACTTGCCACAGAAAGAGCATACAAGATGGCAAATGTTTCTCCAAGCGATATAAGTTTTGTCGAAGTTCACGATTGCTTTTCAATAGCAGAAATCATTGTAGCCGAAGAAATGGGATTTTTCGAGTATGGAACGGGTGGCAAAGCAATTGCCGAAGGACAAGCAACATACGGTGGAAAAATAGTAATTAACCCAAGCGGAGGACTAAAAGCCAAAGGCCATCCTGTCGGTGCAACTGGTGTTGCTCAAATTTACGAAGCATACATACAGTTAACTAATCAAGCAGAAAAACGTCAAGTTCCAAACGCTAAACTTGGAATGACCCAAAATATGGGTGGTTCCGGAGGAAGTTGTGTTGTTCATATTTTGGAGGCATTATAAAATGGCAAACAGTCAAAGATATACACGTGAAATTCCCCACAGATACCGATTAGAAGCACAAAGGTTCAAAAGTGGATTCGTCAGTTTACCAAGAAGATACGTTGACCCAATTTCGCAGTCAACCGAGTGTGAAAGCATCAAACTTTCGGGGAAAGGTACTATTCTTTCATACACGATTATCCATGTATCTGCAAATCAGTTCAAATTGCTTGCTCCGTATGCGGTAGCAATTATCGAAACCGATGAAGGCGCTAGAATTACAGCTATGATTACCGATTCAAACTTCGAGGATTTAAAAATAGGGGCAAGGGTTGAACTTGTTTTCCGCAAAATTATGGAAGAAGGTGCTTCGGGAATTATTAACTATGGATATAAAGCAAAGGTAATCCAACATTAAACATACAAGAGAAGGCAAAATTTATTTACAGGAATTTGCCTCTTCTTTGGCAGCCATAGAATTTAGAAGGGAGAGTGAGGTGTTTTTCGTATCAGAAAGAAATGAACTTGGTGTTTTTTTATTTCAGGTTGTCGTGGTCATTCCATCAAATAAATTTGATTAACTACTTTGGATTGAAATCAAAGCTCAATATAGAAGTAAAACATCAGAAGATATTAAATTTCCGAAGTCAAAATAGCACCCTTTCTTCTTTTGTCAAAAAGAGGTATACAATTTTGGATACAACTTCGCGTTTTGGAATGGCTGAATATATACTATCGGCTTATGGAATATCGGCTTGAGCGGCAATCCGCATAATAATGCCTTTTTCCTTATTAGTTATGTATCCGTTTTTCAACAAATAATTTGTTAAGTGTGCCATACAACTCACGAAGTCGCCATGATTTCGAGCAGTTTCCTTGCATCTTTCAATTTTTTGATTAATAGTTTCGCCATCTTCGAGCGTTTTGTTTTCGATTCCTGTGTCGTAAATATTGCCATACTTATCGACAATGACAACCGTTCCCGAAGAAGGTGGCTCAACCTGAATAATCACTTTGCTTGGCTCCTGCGTATTAGATGGAGCCGGAGCATCTTGCTGACAGCTTAAGAGGCCAACAAATAATATGGCAAAACCGAAAAAGAATAATTTTCTCATTTTAAACCTCTACAAAAATGTTTTAAAAAATAACTCACGTTTTAAGTTAAAAATTATTTTTAA
>CAZPSM010000064.1:0-9847 GCA_964589125.1 uncultured Hyphomicrobiales bacterium
AAATAACGGATTCGTTTATAAATCCATTAACAATGGTGTCAACTGGATGAAAGTCTTCGAAGTACCTAAATCCCAGATTTTTAGAATAGCAGTATCTACCAAAAATTCTGTTTTTGTAGCAACGTATGGTAATGGAATTTATCGTTCTGTCGACGGAGGTGGAAGTTGGGAGGAAGTAAACGATGGTCTCTTTAACCCGTATGTAACATCGGTTATATGTTTACCCTCCCTGGAGCTATTTGCTTCTACTTGGGGTAATGGTATTTTCTATGGGAAAGAATTTGTGATTTCAACTTACGTCGAAGGAGAATTTTGTGGAGGCAACCAAATTCGGGTCGATTTTGAAGTTATCCAACAGTTTGCCGACGACAACTACTTTATTGCTCAACTTTCCGATAAAAGCGGTAAATTCGACTCCCCAATAGAATTAGGCAGAATCCAATCCAAGTCGAGCGGAACTATTGTAGGAATTATCCCAAATAATATACAAACTGGCATTCTATACCGAGTTAGAGTCGTTTCAACAAATCCAGCAATGATTGGTTCAGATAATCGAAAAAATATTAAAATTTATAAAGATTTAAACCCTACAATTTCTGGAAAGGCTGCTGTTTGTGTTGGTGTGCTCGAGCGATATTCTACTCCAATCAAGCCGGGGATAACTAACGTTTGGAGCATAAACAATGGAGAAATAATCTCGATAAATGATTCCACAATGACTGTCGAAGTCAAGTGGAATCAAGAGGGTAAAGGAATATTGTATCTTTTCCAAAGGCTCCAGAACGGTTCTTGCGAAGACTCGACAAAGATTATCGTGGATGTATACCCCAATCCACCCAAGCCTGTCATCACAAGACAAGGGTATGTTCTTTACTCAAGCTCTAAAAATGGTAACCAATGGTTTTTGTTCGGTAAACCCATCGAAGGAGCAACCGCCGACTCACTTCTCGTTCAAGAGCCCGGACTATACTCTGTTCGTGTAACAAATGAATTCGGATGCACTTCGGAGATGTCCGATGAATATAATTTCTATTACAATAGTACCGATGAATACAAAGACACAAAAATAAAGATTTTCCCAATTCCAGCAAATAATCACCTACAAATCAATACAACCACGGATGTTTATTTAATTCGTTTGTGCGATATTATAGGGAATATCGTAAAAGAAGTGCATCCCAAAGAAACATTAGTGGGCAGTCTTGTTATTGATATATCTAAACTCACTGCTGGTCCTTATATACTTTACGTTTGGCATAAAGACGGGATAGAAACAAAGGAAGTAATAATTATTAAATAATAAACAAAATTGCGAAAACTTTCACGTTGAATCGCTCTACTATTCAACAATAGGTATTGAGGATTAACTCTTTAATTTTTAAATACTTACCTCGATTCTTCTTTCTCCTTAACTGATTATTATTAACCAATTCAAAACAAATTTTTGCAGTTTTTTAGACAATTGTCTAATATTCGACAAAATTGGTATGATTTTTACATATCAGTTCCTTTTGAGTTTGAAGATTGGTAGGAGTGGTTTAATGGTGCTAAAATACGATAGTTCACTATGGGATTCTTTCCGAAAGAATTTGTTTGATTTTGTAATTTCGAAGGAACTCTCAACAAAATTTTCAGATATATTACAAGATTTAAGTTTCGGTCAAATTGATATAGAAGAATTCACCAAACATTTCCCATTGCCTTTTATAATTGCCGATAGAAGTGGGACAATCCTTCTATCTAATCAATACTGGAAGTATTTCAGCAATTTTGTTTTCGGAGATTTACCGGCTAACCAATCTTCGAAAAACAAAATATCTGAGCACCTAATAGAGCAAATCACAAATCTTGAGCAAAGAGGGGAAATCGTATTATTCCCTAAAATCACTTTTCCAGCAAGTTTTGGGATTAATCAATTTGAAGTAGAAACTTGCATTGGTAAAATAAACGGAACGCCAGAAACAATTTATGCAATCTCTTTGAATTTTGAACAATCCGAGATCGAAGACATCAATCAAATAATCTCGACATTCGATGGGTTAAGAATAATTCTCGATAATATTCCCTACGTAGTTTTTGTAGAAGACAAAAAAAACAGATTTATTAAAACCAACCATATTTTCCTTTCAAATTTCGAGTTTACTTCAAACGATGTTGAAGGAAAATTTATCGATAGTGTTCTTCCGAAAGAGGCTTCGGAAATTTGTCGTAAGTTCAACCGAGATGTAATTTTGAGCAGAAAACCTATGATACATTCAGAGGAACTCTTGTCAATCAGTTCCAAGAATGAAAGATATTATATGGTCGATAGAGTTCCCATCTTGTACGATAATGGAGAAGTTGCAGGGGTTCTTATTTTTGCTAATGAAATCACAGAGAAAAAACGAACAGAAATAGAACTTCGACGATGGAAAAAGCGATTCGACCTTGTTACTTCCTCTACCGGACAGGCTGTTTTCGAACGGGATTGGGTATCCGAAGAAATTATCTGGACGGAAAACATCAAGGACCTATTTGGATATTCTGCAAAAGAACTAAAAAAACGTGAAAAATGGCTCGAAAAGATTCTACCACAAGATTTGGAAAACTACCTTGAATCTTTTCGAAAGCATTGCGATAATCTTACTCCCTACAATCTTATTTATCGCGTCAAAAACTCACGAGGGGAACAACGTTACGTCAAAGAAAGTGGTTTCTTTCTGTCCGACGATGGAAAAATCATTTCAATAATTGGGATTATAACAGATATTACCAATCAAAGAGACTTGGAACAAAAAGTTTCGGACTACAACGAATTTCTACATGCTCTATTGGATACTATCCCAATGCCAGTTTTTTATGAAAATATTGCAGGAAAATTCATAGGTTGCAATAAGGCTTTCCGTGAGCATATTTTGATGCTTCCTACAAAAGAATTTCTCGGGAAAACAGTGGAAGATTTTCCAAACATTTTCCCAGAAGAATTCAGAAACGAGCATCTTGAAACCAACCAAAGGATTATCGAAGTCAAAGGGGTTACTACATACGACAGTAAAATCACTCTTGCCGACGGAACTACAAAGGATTTTGCTATTTACAAAACGGGATATAACGACTTCGATGGTAACCTTACTGGTATTATTAATATCCTAATAGATATTACAGATAGAAAGAAAACAGAAGAAACACTTCGTAACATAAACATAGAACTCGAAAGGAAAATAGAAGAAAGAACCAAAGATTTGCAACTTGCCCTCGAAGAATACAAATTCGAAGTCGATGAACATCGTAGAGTCCAAGAAATTCTTGAACAAGCAAATTATGAACTAAAAATACTGAACGAAACTCTATCGCAGGAAAGTCAGAAACTTATTATCCTAAACGAAAAATTGGCTAAATCTGAACAAGAATTGCGCGAAGCAAATTCCGCAAAAGACAAGTTCTTTACAATTATCGCACACGATTTGAAAAATCCGCTTCAATCTATTCTCACCGATGCCGAAATTTTAAATAGATTCTTCGATACATTTACATCCGAAAAGACTCGTGAATATGTAAGCCATATCTATAAAACCTCGAACTTATTAAAAAATTTACTCGAAAATCTTCTCACATGGACAAAAGCACAAACCGGTAGAATTACTTTCCGTCCAGAGTGGGTGAATATTAATCTCGTTTTAACCGATGTTTTCCGATTTATGGAATCTACTGCTAATGCTAAACAAATAGAAATTGTCTATCGGCAAGAATTAGATTTGATGGTCTATATCGATAGAAACCTAATTACCACGGTCCTACGCAACCTTATTTCCAATGCAATTAAGTTTTCTCGGCGCGGTTCGAAAATCTATCTCGAAGTTCAAAGTTATTACGACGGAAGTTTACCTACGTTAAAAGTTTCGGTCAAAGACGAAGGAGTTGGCATCCCACAAGAAAAGTTAGAACGCCTGTTCAAAATAGAATATAGCGTAACAACTCCCGGAACAGAGCGTGAGCAAGGAACAGGATTAGGCTTGATTCTTTGCAAAGAATTAATCGAACTACATGGAGGCAAAATTTGGGTAGAAAGTGAGGAAGGCAAAGGAAGCACATTTACCTTTACTATTCCAATCAATTTCGATTAAAATATTCGAAATCTCTATATTATATTATTAAAAGACATATTTCGATATAACGCTCTTCTATTTTGCTCTCGACTTAATAATTTCGATAACTTGTTGCAAGTTATTTTGAGCCCGCTCGCTTATTTCTTCGGCTATTGCCGAAACTCTTTGCACATAATCTTTATCCGCAACGTTTGGTAAATTGATTAAAACATTTCTGTATGCTCCCCAGATACCCGTTTCTAAAGCCTTTGCCCCTACTTCAATGTCGGATTTTGATGCGATATTTCCAATTTTGGCAACTTCGAGCAAAGCATCCCAGCACTTATCGGCAAGCTGCATAGTTTTCAATGGAACTTCAATGGCTTTTTTCAGTCCTTCTTGAATTGCTTTATCACGAATCTCCTGCTCTTCTTTCGTATTTTTAGGAAGCCGAAGGGCTTGCATATAGTCATTAAAAGCGTTGGTGTCTTCATCAATCATCCCAATCAATTCACGTGTCCCAAAATATAAAGGAGGAATAATTTTTCTAAGCGCATCGGTCAGATTTTCAAATTTACGAACCCCATAGGTAAGTTGTGCAACCATACATCCCAAAGCCGCACCAATTGCAGCAATGGATGCAGAAGCTGAACCACCACCGGGAGCAGGTGTTCGGTCGGCAATCCTTTGGATAAAGTCTCGAACCGAGGTAGAAGCAAGAGGTTCATTTCTTTCGGATTTTACAAGATATTCAATAATACGCTTATTAGGTTCAAACTTGGAAATAGAATCTAATCCCAATCGATTAACCACAAGTTTAATTTTCTGCTCTTCGTCTAAAATAAATAAATCTTCATTTTGAATGTAATATTCCGCAGCCATAAGCATTGCTTCGAGCGGTATAAGACCAACAAGTTCCGAACCAACAACTGCAACCTTTAACTGTTGAGCCTGTCGTTTGATTTCTTCGAAAACAATATGTGGCGGAGTAACCTTATAATTAGTGAAGTTAATGGAAATTTGTGCCATATTGTATTCTTCGACCCACCACCCTATTGCCTTTACCTCTTTGAACATACCCGGTTCATTTGGTCCACGCCCTGCTTCACGTATATTTAATGCAATACGATGTGCTTGTTCTTTTGTTCCTATGATATTAACATTATAAGCTATTAAGAAAAATCGCGCTCCGGTAACGGTTGCCCCCCATTCGGGAATAAATTCTGCCGGACCGAAATCTGGCTTCCATTCTGGCAATACAATTTTTTTCGGTAAGCTCTCGTATTCACCTTCCCGAATCTGTGGCAATCTTTTACGATAATCAAGCGACTGTGCATACTCATAAAGATAAATCGGTATTCCGAGCTCTTCGGCTGCACGTCGAGCAAATTCCCTTGCACATTCAACACATTCCTCCATTGTAACATTCGAAACTGGAACAAATGGACATACATCCAAAGCACCAATTCGCGGATGTTCTCCTCGATGGTTTCTCATATCTATCAACTTTCGGGCAACACGTGCTCCGTTTAAAGCACCTTCGACAACTGCATCGGGTTCGCCAACAAATGTATAGACTGTTCGATTAGTTGACCACCCGGGGTCAACGTCCAAAAGGGTACAACCGGGGGTCTTTCGAATTGCATCGGCAATTGCCTCAATTACTTCTTTGTTTCTACCTTCCGAAAAATTAGGCACACACTCAACAATTTTTCTCATCTTAAACCTTATTTGTTCAACAAATTCGCTCTTTTTATAACAATCAAATCTATCGATGGAACAATATCGATTAATTTTTTTTGAAAGAACAACAACAAAGATGACCCCAAACGTCGGTAATTTACACTTTCTTTCCTCTGGCTTTCATCGAGTTTAATTGTAATTTTAATCGGATTAAGATATTTATACCCACGATAGGTTTCGCTTAAATCAATCTTCTTTGTTTTCTTTCTTTCGGAAAAAACCAAAGTATCGTGCCAGATATATTTCTCTTTTTTTGTAAGCACGATGAAACTTATATCGCCGGGGACTGCCAAGCGTTGGACTAAAGAATCTTTCGAATAGAAGTCATAAATATAATTTTCATTTCTATCGAACAATTTGATCCTTTCAAGCGCACCGAGGTCAAATCCAAGATAATAGTTTTTTATACTGCTTTTTCCAATTTGTATTGTCAAGTTGTAATAATTTAATTCCTCCTTCAACTTCTTTGGAAGGTTGTTAACAAATAACGAATCACCCGAAAAGGAAGGGATGGAACATAACAGAAAAAGAACACACAAATAGAAAACAAAAACAGATTTTCTCACTTTACACATCCATAAAAAATCAAAATTAGTTTTTTCGAGTCAATTTACGGCAATGTAGTATTAAATACTGTGGTTTCCTTTGTGCTGAAAGTTATAAATAAAATTCTATTAACTCAACAAATAATGTAGAGCGATGTAAATATATTCCTCAAATTCATAAACAAAATCACTTCAATATAGCTACAGGAAGCACATTACCCCCTATCCCATACCGTATAAAGTAAATTCCGGAGGAGACGTCGGTTGCATTCCATAAAATCGAAAACGGATGGAGAAACCCGTTCAACAACAATATTCCCGAAAGAAGATACTGCATTTCCATAAACATCGAAAATATGAATGTCGCTGGGATCTAGTTCAGCAACTTCGATATAAATTCGAAAACGAACCACCGAAGTCGCAGGCTGAGGATAAGGTGGCAAAATATAAGAATATAATTTTTTATGGTGTGGTTCAGGGTTAATATCCAAAGGATAGTTAATTATCATTTTATAATAATTATGCCCCAAAGTATAGATGTCGAACATAGAAAAAAATCTTAAATCATTATCGGGTTCAGAATTACGGAAAAACGGTAGTTTTTCTGGCAGTTCATCGAATAGAGGCAATCGTACCCAGTTTTTCAAAGATTGTAGATTATCAGTTGAAAAATACAAAGAATGGTCATTGTCATTATAATTAAAAACACTCCCATTGTTGGAGAATAAAATCATAGGTAATAGGATATCGCGTAAAGTATCGGGAAAAGAAATCCTCCATATATTATAAGTGCGATAATCACTAAAATCTAAGTAATCACTATTGAAAGTAGTTGTATGTAAATTAGTGTCGTTTGTAAACCCACTAACTATAATGCCATTGTTTACCCGAACTATCTTCCTTAAAGGAAAATAATTTATATCCACATCTGAAATTTTTGTCCAAGTTCTGCCATAATCGATTGAGATGGAAAGCCAGGAACGAACATTTTTATATTCTTTCCCTCGACCTAATAAATCACCTTTATAATTCGTATAATCACCGTCCCAAAAATATCCTATTAACTTATTCTCGCCACCGGGGAAAACATAATGGAGCTTCTCTGGCTGAAATGCAATATATTCTTCCAAATTATAATTAGAATCGAACAAATAAATAAAAGAACTTGGAGACACATTATTCAACAAGGAATTTAGCGAGATACTATGGAGCAAAAATTTATCTTTGATTTTGACATAATTTACCTCTCCTGTCACAATTGGTATCGTCCTGTCTTTGTTTGTTCTAATTAGGTCTTCACCAAAATTTTTTACTTTTATAAATGAATAATTTTTCGATGTATCTTCAAAATTTAACGATGAGTTTGAGACTAAAAAACCATTCCCTAAACTGTCAATATACACAACACCATAGTTCTGAAGTGTATAGTAATAATCCAAAGTATCATTATACTTTTGGGTCAACCAAGTAATCCCCTTGTCCGAGGAGAACAAAATATAGTATTGAAACCCACTAGAAAGAAGGTAATTTTGCATACGGGCATAAACAGTAGCACCTGGAAAATGGGACCGTAGCATCCAACTTTTGCCAGAATTTCTCGAAATAAAAATTGTCCTTAAGTCCGCTACTGCTACAATCGTTGTATCGTCCAAAAAATCAAATTTCATACTACGTAAAAAAGCCTGGTAACTCATAAATCTATTGGGTTGTTCGTTTTCATTCCGCATCTTGAACACAGAGTCTGCAAAATCAAAATATTGAAATTTAATCCAAGGCAAAGTAAAGCCAAATTTTGTCGGGAAATGATATACCAAATTGAATAAGGTGTCCTGCCGAACTTTATATGAGGAGAATAAGCCAAAAATTAAATTTCTTACTTTATAGACTTTTTCAACACTATCAATTCCATTGATTTTTATTAAATATCCTTTATTTGTGATGGCAAAGAAACTCGCATTAGCAGTATCCAAAGGCGCAACTTTGTCTCCAAACTGTGAAATATCCATTTCATGCTGTTCAAAGTCCCTTCGAACGTCGAAAAACAATAACCTTGATTTCGTTGTTCCTAGCACTACGTTACTATGAAAAAACAAAAGCTTAGGAATTATATTTGTATCTAAACTTATAGTTTTAATAACTTGATATAAGTGCGAATAAATATTTAAACTAAACCCGGACAAAGTTTTCGAAAGTACAAAGTAATAATCTTCATTCATTGCAAACTCAACTATATTATCCTCATTGGTTTCATTCTTCTTCCAAATGATTCCATCATCGGAGACCAAGAAATATTTTCTATTGCAAATGCCCAAAAACCGATTATTGTTCCAAAATACTTTTTGAATACTAATGCTGTCTTCTACAATCCTCTTTGAATGCCAACTTACACCTTTGTCTGTCGAATACAAAATCATACCTCCACTTCCATAAGCGATAACCATCTTAGGCAAAACACAAATACCATTAAAATTAATATCCAATCTTTCATAGTTAATGTTAACATCAGTTGAATAAAGCAAAACAGAATTGATTACTAAACCAACCAGTAAAAGAATTAACCTTTTCATTTTTCCCCTCCCTTATTGTTAATTTACATTGGTTTTCAAAATAAAAAATACACCCCCAGAAAAAATCTGGGGGGCAATAATTATAGCTGGAAACAGTAAATATAACACTCATACATTGGCGAGTTATATTCCCAAACTGGACAATCATTAATCCCGATAACCTCCAAATAGAGAAAATTTGTTTGGAGATGAGGTTTACCTTGAGCATCAAAATACACACATACTTCATAATTCCAGATGCATTTTCCAGTATCCTCGCATCCAGTCATAGTTAACTTCTCTCCGTTGGGACTTACATAGTAACACCCCGCTGCACCTATTTTTACCTGGGTATTTCTTCCCGCGTCACAAGGGAAAAGGCAACCCGGTCTTTCTTCTAAAATCGTTTGCAAGATTAAGTTGTTAAGTTGTTCCCTAAACCTGCCCGACTCCGGATTGAGTCCGGGATTTAATACCAAAGCTGTACACCACTGATAACTAAATTTTCCACTATAATTCACAAGTTCTATATTGTCAATTAATATGTCTATTAGCGGGGCAGTAACCCCGCAAAACCAACAAAATGTAACATCGAACATACAAAAATATCTTCCGTCTTCTGTAGCATACGTCATTCTTTTTGTGAAGCTTTGATATCCAGTGGGGCATTCAGCATAAGATTTATGCACAGTGATTAATAATAAGATTGTTACAATTATATATAAAAGATTCTGTTTCATAAACACCCTTTATAAATTAATTAAACATATATTCAAAATATTTAAAAAACTAAAACAAAAACTAAGAGTAAATTAAAAGCTAGCTTCCTATGTCCTACTTTTGGTGGCGCTCGGCATTTCGAACAAAACAGCTTCGTTGCATGGAATGGAACTATGGATTTGAGTGGAAGTTTTGTCCCCCTCCCCCCCCCATATAAGTTATTAAATTA
>CAZPSM010000064.1:9876-14117 GCA_964589125.1 uncultured Hyphomicrobiales bacterium
TAACAAATAACCGCAAAAAATTGGCACTCTCTTTGGAATATCATATTATGAACTATCATATTTTGTAAAAAACAAAACATTGATTTTTATAAAAAATCAAATAGTAAAATAATAAAAAATTCAAAAATGCAAAAGATATGAAACAATAGGTTGTAATCTCTTATTAATTCCGCTTTTTTACTTGCCATTCCAATCATATTTCAGTGGTATTCCAACTACTGTTCCACTTGATAGAATAAAATCCCTAAGCTATCTCCAAATAGTAAATTAACAAAACTATTTCTCGATGAGTTCCCTGCTCTTATTTCTCTGTGTCGAGTTGCTGCTGAAATACATATTTAACTATTCAAACCGAATTGTCAAAAAAATTCCATAATGTTTTTCATCAAGCAATAGATACAATCAACTTGCATTTCAATAGATTACAGGGGGAAAATTCTGAAATAGATTTAAAATACAACGACTTCAGACTAAAAGAATATTACTTTGTTCACTTTTCTCCATTATAGAAAAATGCCATAAAACATATAACAGAAATATAACAAAAAATAAATCAACCATAAATATAGTGAATATCTAAAAGATTCTCAATATTTTAAACATAATTACACATTCACACCATTTACAACAAATGAATAGCAAGAAAAACTTCGGTTTGAATTAAATATTTTTGTAACTTTGTTGTCTTTATATTTTTATTTGTGGGAAATCAAAAAATCGAAATCAAAATGCAAAGGTTAATGTTAAAATCGAAAATTCATAGGGCAAAAATCACAGATGCTAATCTATATTACGAAGGGAGCTTCACAATCGATGAAGAAATCCTTGAGCGAGCAAATATCCTTCCTTACGAACAAGTTTCTGTTGTTAACATCAACAACGGTGAAAGATTCGAGACCTATGTAATTCCGGGAACGCGTGGCAATCGGGATTTTTGCCTCAATGGCGCAGCCGCACGAAAAGGTGCCCCGGGCGACGAGGTTATAATAATTAGTTACTCGATATTGGATGAAGAGGAATTAAAAAACTACAATCCAATCGTAGTCCTTCTCGACGAAAACAATAATATAGCCGAAATCACGGATAAAACCGAGCCGAACAAACTTATCGGGAAAAAATAGATAACGCCTATGAACTTATCTATCGCAATTCTCGCCGCGGGACAAGGTAAGCGAATGAAAAATCCAGAACTTCCAAAAGTCCTGACACAACTTGATGGACAACCTTTAATCCACTACGTAATCGAAACTGCAAATTCTCTTAACCCAATGTTGATTTATGTAATAATTGGCTATCGAAAAGAGCAGGTTCGAAGTTATATTGAACAAACCTTCCATAATTCAAATATTGTATTTGTTGAACAGAATGAACAACTTGGAACTGCCCACGCTATATTGCAAATTGAACCAGTGTTAGATAAAAATATCGACACTTTGTTAATCTTATCGGGCGATGTGCCTTTAATTCAGGCTAAAACCTTGAAGGAATTTCTTGAATTCCATTCGAGCGGAAAAAATGCACTATCGTTAATTTCTACCAAAGTTCCAAATCCGCAAGGCTATGGAAGAATCATCCGAAATTCGCAAGGCAAAATGACTGCTATCGTGGAAGACAAAGATTTGACCGAGGACCTGCATTCTATCGATGAAATTAATTCGGGCATTTATGTTTTCGACACAAATGGACTAATGGATTGTCTTCGCCAAATAGGCAATCAAAACGCTCAAAAGGAATATTACTTAACAGATTCAGTCCGCATTTACCTCGAAAATGGGAAAAAGACAGATGCTTTTAGAATTGAAAATTATCAAGAAGTTACCGGAATAAATACATTTGAAGAATTACGGGAACTCGAAAATTCATTACAAACCATTACGAATTTTGAAAATAGTTAAATGATAAAGTCGCTCAATCACATAGGAATAGCAGTTAACGATTTGGAACAAAGCGTCGAGAAGTTCAAAACCATATTTAATATTACCGATGTTCACTATGAAACAGTTGAAAGTCAGAAAGTTAATATAGCCTCGTTTCACATAGGCGAGATTAAAATTGAGTTGACTGCCCCGATTGGCCCAGATTCGCCCATCGCAAAATTCATTGAAAAACGTGGGGAAGGAATACACCACCTCGCTTTCGAAACCTCCGGGATTGAAGATGAACTTAGTAGGCTCGGAAACAGTAAGATTCAACTAATTAACGAAAAGCCAACCGAAGGGGCACATAATATGAAAATTGCTTTTTTACATCCTAAATCTACAAATGGAGTATTAATTGAATTGTGTGAATGGAAAATAAAGTAAATGTATAACAAAAGAAAAACATAATTATGGCACTGCTAATTTTAGTTCGACATGGAGAATCAGAATGGAATTTGCAAAATCGATTCACTGGTTGGGTTGATGTGGATTTAACCCCAAAAGGCGAGGAAGAAGCCCATAAAGCAGGACAAAAATTGAAGGCACAAGGATACAGAATCGACGCTGTGTTTACCTCGGTTTTAAAGCGTGCAATCCGAACTACGGAAATTATTCTCGATGAACTCGGACTCGATGGTATGCCCTATTACAAGAACCAAGCATTGAACGAACGACATTATGGAGATTTGCAGGGTTTAAACAAGCAAGAAATTGGCGAAAAATATGGTATGGACCAATTAAAAATTTGGCGACGAAGTTACGATGTGGCACCTCCCGGTGGTGAATCGCTAAAAGACACTCAAAACCGTGTGCTTCCCTATTACCATCAGCATATTGAACCTTTGTTGAAACAAGGCAAAAACGTTTTAGTTTCTGCACATGGTAATTCACTTCGAGCCTTGGTAATGTATTTAGAGAACCTATCGAAAGAAGAAGTGCTCGAACTCAATATCCCCACTGGCGTTCTTTATGTATATGAAATAAACGAAAAATTGGAGATTATCGACAAAACCATTTTAAATAATTAAGTGCAAAAATGAAAAAAATTTGGATTCCACTGTTATTTCTTTTTTCCATAAATCTTGGATTTTCTCACGAAGAAAATCTAATAAACTCTTTGAAAAAAGAAATGAACCGCTTTATGAACGAACTACAACACGAGCAATATCCACCCTACTTTATCGGATATGAAGTTAGCGACATTCAATCGGGACGTGTCGATGTATCTTTTGGCTCTATCGAGTACGCGGGAACCACGACTCGTAGGATATTAGATATCGACCTAAGAGTTGGAAATTATAAATTGGATAACACACATAGAGTGAAAGACCGTGGATTGTCATTTACTTCGGCAGATAATAAGGTTCTACCCCTCGAAGACAATGAATCTGCGATTCGTTCAGCAGTTTGGAATGCAACGGAATTAGCATATAAGAATGCTGTGAACAGATACCAGAACGTAATTGCCAGCAAAGCAGTAAGTGTTCAAGAAGAAGATACCTCTGCCGATTTTTCCCGCGAAAAACCTTCTGTGTATTTCGAACCAAAGAAACCCTTGACTGTGGATATAAAAAAGTGGGAAAATATTTTGACTCAAGTTTCGAATATTTTCGCCGAAAACAAGTGGCTACTTGGAGCAAAAATCTCGTTCTTTTTCGAAAATGTTTATAAAATCATCATTAATACAGAAGGGACCGAAGTCGCCTTTAATGAACCTCGATTCCGTATTTTCATTACCGTTCGAACTAAAGCCGAAGACGGAATGGTGCTGTACCTTTATAAAACTTTCTTCTCCTTCGATGAAGAGGGATTACCGTCCAAAGAGGAAATTGATAAAACGACAAAAATATTAGTTTCGAAACTCGATAAGCTTCGCAATGCCCCTTTGATGGAAACCTACTCGGGACCAGCAATTTTAAGTGGGGAAGCAACTGGGGTTTTCTTCCACGAAATTTTTGGACATCGAGTTGAAGGTCATCGCCAAAAGGACCCAAACTCGAGCCAAACATTTAAATCTTTTCTAAATAAAAAGACACTACCCGATTTCATAAGTGTCGTATTCGACCCGACAAAAAAAGAACTCAATGGCAAAAGCCTCTCCGGATTCTATAAATTTGACGACGAAGGTGTTCCTGCACAGAAAGTAGTCTCGGTCGATAGTGGAATTTTTAAAAACTTTATTATGTCGCGCTCCCCTATCGAAAATTTTCCCAATTCGAATGGCCACGGTAGAAAACAAGCCGGGTACAAAGCAGTAGCGCGCCAGTCTAACCTAATTGTCGAAACCTCTAAGCCAATCCCAGTTGACGAACTTAAAAAGCA
>CAZPSM010000065.1:0-13873 GCA_964589125.1 uncultured Hyphomicrobiales bacterium
GGAATTGATTTAGGCACAACCAACTCGGTTGTGGCAGTGATGGAAGGAAATACACCAGTTGTGATTGCAAACAGCGAAGGGAGCAGAACCACTCCATCGATAGTTGCATTCACAAAAACTGGGGAAAGAATTGTAGGCCAAGCCGCAAAACGTCAAGCAATAACAAATCCGACGAATACGGTGTATTCGATTAAACGATTTATGGGGCGCCGTCCAAACGAAGTCGAAGAAGAACAAAAGATGGTTCCATATAAAGTTGTTCCTTCGCCCGATGGCAACTCCGTCCGAGTCGACATCGGCGGGCGATTATATTCTCCACCCGAAATTTCTGCAATGATTTTGCAAAAGATGAAACAAACAGCCGAAGATTATCTCGGGCAAAAGGTAACCGATGCAGTAATTACTGTTCCAGCATATTTCAATGACGCACAACGTCAAGCAACGAAAGACGCCGGCGAAATCGCCGGACTTAACGTCCGACGTATTATCAACGAACCCACGGCTGCTGCTTTGGCGTATGGGTTAGATAAGCGAGGACGCAATCTTACCGTTGCAGTTTATGACCTTGGTGGCGGAACTTTCGATATTTCGATTCTCGAAATTGGTGAAGGGGTATTTGAAGTTAAATCTACAAATGGAGACACTCATCTTGGCGGCGATAATTTCGACCAGCGACTAATTGACTACATTGCCGATGAGTTCCTAAAACTCGAAGGCGTCGATTTGCGAAAAGACCCAATGGCTTTGCAACGTTTACGCGAAGCAGCAGAAAAAGCGAAAATCGAACTTTCGCAAATGCTTCAAACCGAAATTAACCTTCCCTTCATAACAGCCACTGCCGATGGGCCAAAGCATCTGAATATGAATATTACGCGTGCAAAGTTCGAAAGTTTGTGTATCGATTTATTCGAAAAATCGCTCGGACCAGTCG
This sequence comes from uncultured Hyphomicrobiales bacterium, assembly GCA_964589125.1. Classification (GTDB taxonomy): domain Bacteria; phylum Bacteroidota; class Ignavibacteria; order Kapaibacteriales; family UBA2268; genus JBBIJO01. The sequence continues at coordinate 932 of CAZPSM010000065.1, forward strand.
AAAAAGCATTGAAAGACGCTAAACTTACTCCATCACAAATAGACGAAGTAATCCTTGTTGGTGGCTCAACTCGTATTCCCAAGATTCAGGAACTTGTTCGAAACTTCTTTGGCAAAGAACCTTCGAAAGGAGTAAACCCCGACGAAGTTGTAGCTGTTGGTGCTGCAATCCAAGGTGCAGTACTTTCGGGCGAAGTCGAAGATATCCTTTTGCTCGACGTTACTCCTTTGAGCCTCGGTGTCGAGACCATTGGCGGAGTAATGACCGTGATGATACCTGCAAATACGACCATACCAACTCGAAAAGCAGAAATCTTTTCGACAGCGACAGATAATCAAACTTCGGTAGAAATCCACGTCTTGCAAGGGGAACGACCAATGGCTCGAGACAATCGTTCGCTTGGCAGATTTCATCTCGATGGTATCCCACCTGCACCTCGAGGAGTTCCCCAGATTGAAGTTACATTCGATATCGATGCTAATGGAATTCTGCACGTTTCGGCAAAGGACAAAGCGACTGGGAAAGAGCAAAACATACGAATCGAGGCATCCAGTGGGTTAAACAAAGATGAAGTAGAAAAAATGAAGCGCGAAGCCCAAATGCATGCCGAAGAAGACCGACGCCGAAAAGAAGAAATCGACCTAAAAAACCAAGCAGATAATCTTGTCTATTCAACCGATAAGCAGTTGAAAGAACTTGCCGATAGAATTTCGTCCGAGGACCGTTCGAAGATTCAATCGGCTCGCGACCGATTGGATAAAGCAGTAAAAGAGAACAATTTCGCAGAAATGCGCTCTGCTATCGATGCATTGAATCAAACTTGGAGCGAAGTTTCTACTCGAATGTATCAACAAGCAGGAGCTTCGCAAGCACAACCAAGTGAGTCTTACGCCTCCGATGGCAAAAGAAAAGACCAAGGCAAATCCAATGTCGAGGAAGCTGATTTCACCGTTGTCGACGATAAGTAAACAATTCAAAATAAATCCCCAATATTTTGCAAGGGTGGGAGCAATCCCACCTTTTTGCATCATCTATTCCAACTATATTAAATATCTATCAGAATGCGTAGCCCAAACGGATATGGAATACCACTCCTCCGAAAGGCTTCTTTTCTTTGTTGGGGTCGTAAATAGGAAAGCCAAAATCAAGACAAAGCGGTCCCGCTGGGGTAATAAAACCAACACCGAACCCAATTGCCGCTGCTAATCCCGTCAAATAATCCGATAACTTATATTTAGTTACATAATCTCCTTTTTCGTCGAGAACCAACCATTGGAAAGCGTTCCCTACATCGAAAAAAGTTGTTATCCTAAGATTATCAATTATATCTGCAAATGGCGAACCGATATAAGAAGGTTTGCCTAATCGAAAGCGAAGTTCTACGCTCGATTCAATAATTGATGCATTGCCAACAAAATCCCGAAGGAAACTATTTACAGCATCGGAACGCGAAGTGTCGTTGCGTGCACCTTTATAATAACGTAGTTGACGGGAGGGCCAACCCCGAACACTGTTGGCGCCTCCAGCGAAGAATTGTCTTTCGAAAGGCACTATGCTTGTCCCTTTGTTCCGCCAAAAAATATGTCCAACACGTATCTTTGTTGCTAAAACGGTAAATCTACCTAAATTGCGAAATAACAGATTTGTCAGACTTAACCTGTGGAATTGAGCGACTCCAAGGAATAAGTCTCCGTCCAAACTCAAATTGAATAACATTCCTTTATGGGGCAACAAAGGGTTGTCGCGGGTATCCCCCGACAAATTTATTCCAAAAAGAGTCGAAGTAAAAGGAAGTTTGTTCTTGCGAAGATATTTGTCGAGGTTATCGAAAATTGAAATCGCTTCGAGAATACGTATGGTATCTTCCCGTATCTTTGCATCTCGGAGGAAATCTTTAGCTACTTCGTCATAATTCAAGGGAACTTGTCGCTCGAAAAAGAAGTCAATATCCATAAAGTTAAAAAACGTCCACACAGGCAATTTTGTCGAAAACCTAACCGGAAAACTGAAAGTTAGCAAGCGAAGCAAATTGTAAACTTTTCTATATGAAAAAAGGAGTTGGCTCGAAAGAGCAACCCTTGAGTTACCAATAATCCAAAGAACGGGCTGATTAAAAATTATACCGCTTTGTATTTCGTATTCGAGTTGTTTTTTTTCAATAAGCCATCGGCTTACATCGACAGCAGAAATACGAGCAAACAAATTAACAGATTGCGCCCCACCAAATATATTTCTGTGGGAATATTGAGCGTCGAAACCAACATTGATAGCCTTTTCTACCGTTGTTCTATTTGTGAACAAGCCAACCCCAAAATCTTCTTGTTTACGGTATCGCAAAAATACTGCAAGGTTGATTGTTGTATCGTTGAAAGGTGCAACTTTGCTCGATGTATCTATACGAACTAGTTCAAAAGTACCGAGTGTGTTTAAATTAATTTCCGAACTGAGTAATTTCTTTAGACTGAAAACGTCTCCGGGTTTCAAATCCAGTTGGTTGAATTTTACATTGTAGCCCACTCTTTTCTGATTATCCACGCTATCGACGAAGGTAATTTTGCCAATTCTTTGACGCTTACCAGTTTGAAATTGGACCCAAATACTGTCGATTTTTCGTATAGTATCGAGAATAACCAACGGGGTACGGAATTCGGCGTAAAAATATCCATTTTCGCGCAGAAGCAACCGGATTTGGTTCAGCTCTTGTACAAGGTTAATTTCATTGAACGGTTGGCCAACTTTTGTGGTCCAAATTGAATTTATTTTTTTCTGAATTTCTTCTGGCAAAAAATCTAATCCTTCAACTTTGAAGAAATCAATGTAGTATCGAGGTCCTTCAGTAATAGTAAATTCGAGCGAGTTCCCTGTTCTTTTCTTATTAGGATAGAAGTGATAACCAACCTTTACTTCGTGAAACCCATTTTGATAATAATAGTGTGCTATGTTCATTCTGTCGGTTTCCACACGGGTTTCGTCGTAGAAATAAACTTCTTCGCTCATTGAAAGAACAATATTACGCAAGGTGGTTTTTAAAATGGGGGGAGCAGAACGATTTTGATTAACATTTTGAAAGTAGTAGTATAGAACTTTGTGGAAGACACTTTTATCCGTGATTCGCGAAAATATTATATTCGAAAGAGTTCCAGATGGAATTGAGTGATTACCGGTGAAAATAATTTCGTTGATTTCGAAAAGACTTGGGTTGTAATCCGAAGGAATTAAGTTGTTGATGGAATGGTTCTTTTGTGCAAAAATAGAAATGGAAGCAGGAAAAGTAATCAGCAAAAATATAACAATATAGCGGAAACGAATCAATTTCATCTAAATTTACAAATTCTCGAAATACAAAATAAAGAAAGACTGCCAGAAAAAGCAAATTTCCAAGACAGTCTTTCTTTCGGAAGTTAAGCGTATTGTTCTTCTTCGTCGTCGTTATAAAAATAATCTTCACTCAAATCTTCATATTCGGGCCAAAGGTCTTCGATTCCTTCGATAATGATATCGCCATCCTCGATTTCCATTAGATTATCTATAACTTGCTGCGGGCAACCAGTTCGGTTGGCATAATCAATTAATTCCTCTTTCGTTGCTGGGAAGGGTGCATCTTCGAGATAAGCAGCAAGTTCAGGTGTCCAAAACATAATTCCCTCCTACGATTTTAACTAACTTCATATTTTTTCTCTAAAATTTTATCCTTTGATTTATCGAAAAATCTTAAATATTATTTTAATATTTAAGTATAATTTTAAATTATTTTTCAAAAATTTCATCAAAATTATGACGAACTACAAGAAGGCTGGAGCCGGTTGCGGAGTTTCCAGAATTATAATATCCCCTAAAAATTATTGTGTAGCCTTTACCCGGTGCAAATGGAAAATTCTGAAGTATTTTAATTGTTGAATCATTTTCGGGATTTTTGACCGAAATTGTATAGCTACGAGGAGATACTGTCAAAAATTTTGAAAATGAACGAAACCCCAAACCCAATGGAATTGCATAATCTCCTTTTACTTCGAAAAGGAGCGTGGTTGGAGAACCAGGAGAAATATTTACAAATCGAAAATAAGAATTTGTTTTGCTAAAATCGCTAATGGTATCGTAAAGTAGCATTGCCTGCACTCGTTCTAAGTTTTTCGTTTTCAAAGGATATAAAAGAAAGGTATAGGCTTTGCCTCGCGATAAACTAGCCAAGCCATTGAAAAGAACCGAATCGTTGTGTATCGAAACATAAAAATTAACAACGCCCGGCGGAACGTTGAAGTATTTATATCCCTCCTCTAAATCGTAGTTTAAAGCTGTGTGTAATTTGTAGTTTCCGGCATCGATGCTAACTTTGTCCAGTTTCGGGATACCATTGATACACATCACTTTCGCATAGTCGGATGGGGTAATCTCTTTTTCGGTGTCCAATCCGGGGACACATTGACAGGAAATAATACCCCCCATTATCAATAGAATGGTAGTTATGTACTGCAGTTTAAATATGTTCAACTTTTTCCTTTTTATTAATATCGAATACTAACTCCGTATGTTAAACCGTTCTTTTGTGTGTTGTAATAGGTGTTCTGCACCTTATATAACAAATAACTCGACTCCCACCCAAGAATAAGAGAAACTCGACGGTCGGGTGAATATTGTAAACCAATAGTGCCTCGAAGAAGAGGTCCAACCGTCGTTGCTCCAAGAACGAGTTGGGCAAAAGGACGGAGTGATTCAATTTTAAAAAGTTCCGGAATCGATTGCCTAAACACTAATCCATACCAAAGGAGAAGTGGGTTCTGTTTTTGGTATTTGGTTTCGCCATAAGCAGTTAGAGTAAAACTTTGAGGAAATTTCTCTTGTCCGATTTCCAATCCTATGGCAGTATTGTCGGCAACGTAGTAACTTAAGCCAATGGCAGAATTGTTCAAGATTGTATTTTCGCTTTGATTCAATTTAACATCGGGGGTCGCTTTCATCGAAAAACCGCGAGCGGTTAAAGATAGTCGACCAAGGTTTTGGCTCAAAAAACCGGTTAAATCGCGATTTTGCTCCAAAAAATACAGTTCACTATTGCTTGTCGTTCGTGGTTCTGGAAATTTTGTCGTTCGTTGCAAAACGTAATTATTTTCCAGCCGCGTTTCGGAAAGCGTTAGCAAGTCTTGGTTGTTTGACTCGCCAGTGGATTTAGCAGTCCGATTTGCGTTTTCAACAAGGTATTTGTTTAATACATTTTCCAAAGCGTTTTGGACTAGTTGGTTTATTTCTTCTTTCGAAATTTCAGGCTTTGTTTCTCTATGCGATTCGATTGGGATTGCTTGCGATTCACCAGCATATATGTATGGGGGTGGTTCAAATTGTTGTCCCGAGGCAATATTTCTTTCATTTGTTCCAAAAGGCAGCAAAAACCACAGCAAAAAGAAAGTTAATGCAGAGGCAACAACACTGGAAACAATGTGAGAAAGATTCCTTCCAATAAATTGTTTAGTATTATTGAAGACAGCGATAAATTTCCCACCCGATGAACCCGGGAAATAACCCGAGTTTGGAATCCTGAAATTTGCCGCAGTAAAAATGTAGTTTGTGCTTTCAACCGGAGGTGTGATTTGTGAATAATCCTTTTGGACAAACAGATGGAGCTTAATCTCGCTGTCGAAAAGCTCCCTCAGCTCGGGGTTTTTCGAAAGTTCAGCGAACAATAAATCTTGTTCGACAGAACTTAGCGTGCCCTCCAGGTATGAATCAATTAATTTTGAATAGTCCATGGCATAATCTAACAATTTTTAATACATATTTTTCAACATAGGTTCAAGGATTTTTCTTAGTTTTTCTTTCGCACGATAGTATTTGTTTTTTACCGAAGCAAGCGAAAATCCAGTAATATCGGCAATATCAACAAAAGTAAGACCTTGATAATGGTGAAGCACAAAAATTTCACGAACGTCTAAATCCAATATGCTCAATGCCTTCGATATAATTTCTGCAAGATACTCGTTGTCGTCTTTTGTGTCGATTTCGCTTGCAATCTGGAATTTATCGATGCTTATAGTTTCTTTGTTGTCTCTTAATCGGTTGATACAAAGGTTTCGAGCAATTTTAATTAGAAATAGGATTATATTATCTATTCGACGAGGTTTTTTCGAGTAATTGAGAAATCTAAGGAAAGTTTCTTGGAAAATATCTTTTGAATCGTTCATATTTCCTGTTGTTCGGAGTATGTAGGCAAACAATGGTTTATTATATCGGTTATAGATTTCGGTAAATGCGCGCTCGGCAATCGTATGCGTTTCGCTAAGTGCGGCGGAAAGTTCTACATCGGTCCATTTATGTATGTCGTGTAGCGAACGCTCCATAGTTCACCTTCGAAACCAAAATGCACGATAAACATTACTACCCAAAATTTTGGGATGCGGTGTGTCATCAGTTAAATTAGCCAACTCAAGAGTTCCACGAAATATGCTCAAATCGTCCCGATAGTAGCGTGTATAGATAATACTTTTCCCGTCGTTGGAAAGATTTTGGAAAACATTGAACGAGGAGCCGAAGGATTGAGAAACAACTTTGTATCGTTGCCCAAGTTCGGCGAAACTAAAACTCCATAGAATTCCATCCTTACCGGTTAAATATACCTTTGTCAAATCTTTATTGGGTATTGCATAAGCACAACCAGTAGTTCCAAATTCGTAAGTTTTTTCGCTTGAACCATTGTAACTCACAATATATAAATAATCGGGTTCATTTTCAGTTTCAAGTGGATAAATCAGGTATTCTCCATCCTCGCTCCAAGCAATTGTTGGTTCACCAAACACTTCAATCAGTTGCCCGTTCAATGGCTTACGATTAAGTTCCACTGGTGGGTCGGCATCGGCATAATAAACAGCCAAACTGACCGAGGAGTATATATCCTTCCCCTCGAAGAATGCAATTTTTGTCCCCTCGGGTGAAAACGATGGAAGAGTCCCTTTGCAAAATGAATTACTCAGTTTATAGAACTTTGTTTCGTTGCGAACAAGCCAAAGTTCATTTTCGTTTGCAACAATGGCAATATTGTTGCCATTGCTCGATATGATTGCCGAGTTCCGAGATTGCCAAATATAGGAACTGGCAACTACCCTTTGCCCACTTCCATTAATATTACACAGAACGACATCTTGGGAACCCTGTGGATAATTTCGTATAAAAACCATTAGCCCATTTCGTGAGGGTGCTGAATATAATATCCCGTTCTTGATTATCTCCTGCGGATTTTTGTTGTCGAGACTTATTTGGAAGATACTTGGTTCGGTGGAATTCACCGGAAGAGCAGTGAAAAAAATATCGCCCGGTTGCCCATAATAGACCTCGTCGTAACGACAAACGTCGCAACCAAATAAAAGAAGAAAAACCCAAATTAACAACAGCAACAGCATCAGAATATAATCAAATCGCCTGCTACTTTCCGTTCTCATAACACTTTTTTCATTTTTGCATTTTCCCAAATATAAATAACACATGAAAATCGAAAAAGTATCACTTTTTTCAATTTTTTTTAAAAATTTTTGGTTATAAATCCACAATATTCGTAAAAACCGCTTCGATAAATGAATTCCGGAAGTTTGCTTTTCCACCAATATTTCTTTCTAAAAATCCCACATCCAAGTAAGAAGTAAAAATTGTTCCAAATTATTTGTTGTCCAATACCATTCTCAATCTTATTATTCCCAACAAAAAATCTATTGGATATAACTTAATGAATGATTTACAATTTTTTAAATATGCGAGATTTTTGGTAAATTGGGACATCGTCGAAGAATATATTTATAATAAATTTAATACATTGATTGATTATGAAAGACAATAATATTGTGGGAGCAAGCCGTTTTCGTTGGCAATTTGAAATCGTTGTCGATTGCCTTATTGTTTTTTTTACTACCTTCATCGTTTCTTATCAGTTACTTTCGCAGCCCATTGAATATACTACTAGGGGTGTTAAATCCTTGCTTGTCAATTACGGGGCTATCCAAGGTGATGCTTTCCTTGCTCGGTTCGCCGCTGAAAGATTCTATTTCATAGACGAGGGTAGCCCAACAGATATAAAATTGATAAGGAAATATTCTCCCGACAAGCCAATTGCCCTTTATAAGGATATTATAGCACTCCATACTTTTTACGAAGAGTTTCAAGATGTTAACGAAGATGAGTTTGCTTTTCTTCATTCTTCCGAGCCATCTTCTTTGATTTTCCATACAGATTCTGGTGGTTGTCTTTTCTGGAAACCTGATGGTAGAATCGGACAACTTGATATAATTGGCTATAAAATATACTATGCCAACGATTCTCTTGGCGATTACAATTCTGTAACCAACGAAATTATTAGTTCAGACCTTAGGATACCAAAACTTAAAGCAAGCAAAATAAATGGCAACTACATAAAAGTTGTTTCCGTGTTGAAAGATAGCACGGAAATTAACTATGGTATGCCTACGAAAAAGTTAATGCTCGATAGTACATTGCCAGTGCTTTTGCCAATGGTGATTAAACAAACTGCTTCTTCCGATACTAATACTATCGAGATTGCTTTTGAAATAATCGGCGGAACCGTTCCAGATTCAGTACTAATTTCCATTGACATAAATAGAAATAAACAATATTCTTCTTCCGAGGTATTTAAAATGAAGATTGAAGGAAAATCTGTTTTATTTAACCTTAAAGTTCCTAAAGCCATAAGAAGTTACGGTGGCTATGCTTTCCAACTGCGAGCATACTACAAAGGAAAGGCATATTATTATCCTGGCACAGAAAGCCACGAAAAACCGTTGTATAACTATTCTACTAATATCAACAATCGCTTAAAAAACGACTACTACGGCTTTTATGTTATGAATGTTTCATCTTCTACGTGGCTTAACAATTACATTACTCAAATTCTGGACAAATTTTCTAAATTAGGATATAATTGCCTTTTCGAAGATGATTGCATTTTCGAAGTAGGTCCTTGGGCAGTGGATGCTCCAACTGGAATTGATTATGATAATATTACTTGGAAGAATTCGCTTTATCGCTTTATGGATTCTATCAAGTCGGCAATTGCTCCTCGGAAAGCATATTATAACGGACTTTATGTATGGGGAAGCGATAGCCTTTTGCTTCATTCCGATGGCGGGATGACCGAGGGATTCGCTTGTATGCATTGGCAACCCTTTTATAGTTCTTTAAATACTTGGAAAATGCATTGTAATTTAGGGTTAGTTGCACAAAACAATTACAAAAAGGAATGGATGGCTTTGGGAGGCATTTTCGGCGATGACCCAAAGGCAAGAATGTATGTGCTATGCTCCTATTTGCTTGTAGCCGGAGAACTATCAATGTTGGGAAATACGAGCAATTATCAAAGATTTGGTCATTATCCAGAGTTCGATATACCACTTGGCAGAGCTTTGGACTCTGCTATTAAAGACATTGATGAACTTAGATATTTTTATTCAAACGACAGTATTGCCTATTATCGTAGGAATTTCGAAAATGGGTTCGTTATCGTCAATCCGAACAAAGATAAGTTCATTGTAATGAATGATATCGAAGGTTTTACAAGTCCTTTTCTCGATACGTTGTCCACTATCGCAGGAGGTAGGCTATCAACTCATCCTGCGACAGATACAGTTTTGCCACAAAGTGCGTGCATTTATCTTAAACCGATGCCCAAAGGTAACCGTCTTGCCTCTCCTTTCATTCGAAGCATATCTATCGATTATAAAATAAACGAGGATAGAAGCATTCGAGGAACAATTAGAGTCGTTGCTTGCGATTCTTCTTCGGATACTTATAAATCGGCACCCGACAAGCCTCTTTACATCCGGGCTTTTCTTGGGGAGTTTGGTAGTCGGCGAGCGATTATTCTAAAGAACGATGGAACACCAGCCAATGCGGAATTTTCGGAATATTCTATGGACTTTACCTTGCCAATTGGTGTTACTGTTATTCAAGACTCATTCCCAGTTCTTGCTTATTCGACCACAGGGCTTGCGGTTGTTGGCAAAGGGATTTTAAAGATAAAAGGTGCTGATTCTTTAAACTTTGTTAGAAATTTCAGTTTTGAAATTGACGATAACGAGGACAGCATTCCCGATGCTTGGAAACCATACAGCAAAGGATTTGTATATGATATAAGTGGAGCGAACTCGAAATCAGGAACTCGTTCTATTTATTGTAGAAACGATAGTTTAACAGAGTTCCGAGGTATTTATATTTCCATTCCAGTTAACCAAGAGCAACCAGAGGAACTGAAAGTTTCGGGATGGTCAAAATGTAATAATGTATCGGGAAACAAGGATAACGATTATTCTATTTATGTTGACTGCCGATATAACGACAATACTCCGCTTTATGCACAAACGGCGCAATTTTCGACAGGAACGCACGATTGGGAGTATTCCGAAAAAATAATCAAGCCTGAAAAACCAATCAAAACATTGACTTTATATGCTTTATTCCGAAGACATACCGGCGAAGCTTGGTTCGACCATATTTCGCTTGAAAAATATACCCCAAGCGATGTTCCCAATACAAGTTCCGATACAAAATGCTTCGATTTGCAAATCAACTCGAACCCAGGTGGCGAAAATTCCTACATCATTTTTACCGCGTTCGAGGAAGGGGATTATATATTCACGATGTTCGACCTGCTAGGACGAGAAATAAATTCATTTTCTAAATATTTTACTCCCAATACCAAGTACTATATTACGCTCCAAGATGTTATCAACAACGAGTTTCTTATTCAACCGGGAGTTTATTTCATTAGAGTCTCGAGTTCTTGCGGAGCACAGTTTCAAAAAGTTCTTCTGTATTAGTTTATCCTATTAATCGTTAGATGCCAAGAGCAATAGTATAGTTCTTAGCAATATGAAATGTGAATTAAAGTATGGATGGAATAACTCATAAATTACATTTACACTCTGAACAATGGGTTTTGTTTACCATATTTATATAATTGTGGTTTCTCACGTAAAAGGTAAAATATCAGTTTCGGTTAGATGTTGCAACTATTTCCTTCGATTTACGTAATTTATTTTTGTATTTTTAACAAAGAAGGAGAAAAGATATAATGGACCAACAAATACCGAATGCCCCAATGCCCCCTTCGTATTATCCACAACGTAGGCGAACTCGGTGGTGGATACCTTTGGTTATCGTAGGAGTAATTTTGTTTTTGTTCTTTACGATTATTATAGCAATTTTAAGCTCGGTTGGTTCACTTTTCGAAAAGGAACCAGTCGAAGTTAAAAGCAACTCTGTTCTTGTAATCAATTTCAACAGAGCCTATCCCGAATACACGGACGAGTCCTTTGCTTCTATCTTTTCCGAATCTGCTGGTGTTTCATTCTACGACGTTCTAAGAGCAATCGAACAGGCTGCAACCGATGAGAAAATTCGTGGCATTTACTTACGAACTTCGCTTTCAAGTTCTATCGGCTTTGCGAAACGACTCGAAATAATCGATGCACTCGAAAAGTTCAAAAAATCGGGTAAATTCCTCTATTCCTTTATCGAAACAGGAAACGAAAACGATTATATGCTTGCTTTACCTTCGGATAAGATATTCCTTGCTCGCGAAGGTGTTATCGAAATGAATGGTTTTGCAATTTCAGCACTATTCTTGAAAGGATTATTCGAAAAAATTGGTATTGAATATCACGTTCAACAATACGAGGACTTCAAATCGGCTGGCGAAACATTTAGCCGAACGAAATTCAGCGATAGCGCCCGACTTGTCCTTCGAACTTTGCTCAACCAACGATATAACTTCTTTCTCGATTATGTGGAAAAATTTAGGAAAATTACTAAACAGGACTTAGAAAGGATACTCGACCGCGCAGTGTATTCTCCCGACTCGCTTCTTGCATTAGGATTTGTCGATAGCCTTCTCAACGATAATCAAGCGAAAGACTTTATTCGCGAAATTGTCTTGGGGAAAAAGGCCGATACAGACTCCGCAAAGAAGAAAGTTCATTTTGTTAGTATTAATCAATACATACAAAGCGAGGACTATGCCGGCAGTGCTAAGTACGACAAGGAAAATGCTATTGCTATTGTTTATGCTTCGGGTCCGATACTTCAGCGTTCACAAGATTCACCTTTCCAAATGGATACCCGAATTACGCCCGATGAATTCATCAAAAATTTAAAAAAAGCACGCGACGATAAAAAAGTTAAGGCTATAATCATCAGGGTAGATAGCCCCGGCGGCTCTGTAATCGCTTCCGACGAAATCTGGGAAGAAATTAGGAAAACAAAGAAAATCAAGCCTGTTTATGCTTCGATGAGCGACGTTGCCGCCTCGGGTGGCTACTATATTGCAATGGCTTGCGATACTATAATTGCTCATCCAGCAACAATTACAGGCTCGATAGGTGTAATTGCAATGATTCCCAACTTCAGTAAATTGATTGACAAAGTCGATGTTACAATCGATACGCTTTCTACCAACCCATCGTCGCAGGACCTGAACCTTTTCCTTCCATTTACAAAAAGACAATTTCAGAAACTCGACGAATTGGTTAAACCCGTTTATTACAGGTTTGTTAGCAAGGTAGCAGAAAGTAGGAAAAAGAACTTCGAAGAAGCACGTAGCCTTGCTAAAGGACGTGTTTGGACCGGCAAGCAAGCCTATGACCACGGCTTGGTTGATGTCCTTGGCGGATTGGACGATGCAATTAAACTTGCAAGCAGAAGAATTGGCGTTGCGAACCCCTCGATTAAACGATTTCCAAAACCAATGGACGAATTTCAAATGATACTTAAACTTTTAACTCGCCGAGACGAAGATGAAGGTAAATTTGCCCGATTCTATAAGTTGTTCAATGCGAAGAATAGCCATCACCTCGAAACAATGTTCCAAGCGTTTCCACCAGTAGTGAAACAACAACTTGCTACATATTTGCAACTTATCGCACTTTCCAACGAGGAGAACGTATTAGCAATATTACC
>CAZPSM010000066.1:0-231 GCA_964589125.1 uncultured Hyphomicrobiales bacterium
GCCGACACCTTTTGGATGACGACCGAAATCTTTTTGAACATCATTAACATAACCATCGTTGTATTTCATCACAAGATATTCCCACAGTTTGCGCCATTTATCCATTACCAGTATAGACTGAGAATTTGAATAATCGGTGAGAAAATCTACCATTTTGTCGGGGCTTATCTTGTTTAATTCAAGAGCGGCTTTTTCAATAGCCGGTTGGAATTCGAAAAATTTATCCTCGAG
>CAZPSM010000066.1:241-13736 GCA_964589125.1 uncultured Hyphomicrobiales bacterium
TTTTGAACCTTTCGAATATCTTCATACATATAAGAGTATTTTGTATAAGCCCAGTTGGCTACAAGGTTAAAAATCCAAAATGCGGATTTCAAGGTAAAATCGCTAATACTCCCAACTCGGAAGCACTCGGGGGGATATTTTATAGAGCAATACAAAGGTATATAAACATTTGTATAATTATCGTCAACACCATACCAATGAATTCCACCAAGTTGGCGAGGCAACCAAGAGCGAAGTTGAGAAACGAATGCGAATGCAGTTTGCTGCGTTGAAATTGGGCGCTCCCAAGCATATTCAGTTGAATCTCCTTCGATTTTCCAAACCAAAGGCTTCCAGCGAACCGGGCAACCATAAGGTCCGGCAGCAAGACCTTTCTTCAAATCATACTCTGTCCCATCGAAATGGTCACGCATCAATGCAATAACATCCCGCACAGACAACTTTTTATCAGGTTTAATCCATAAAGGATATGGCTTTGCTCCTTTTACGGCTCGCCAGTAATCTTCGGAGAAATTTTGCGAGGGTGCAGAACGTCGAAAAACACTCCAAACCCGACCTTCGCAAAATAGTAAAGAAGCTGGGGAAGGCGGGTCGTAAGCATCCGAAAATGAAAAAGCCCCTTCACCTTTCTTGTAATAGCCTTTTTCTATGGCAAAATCAATTACATCGGGAGCATACAAACAATTGTCAGGGTCGTTCAAAGGGAACTCGCGAATCCGAGAATGATTGGCATGAACAGATATATATCCATCTGGAATTCTGATAGCAACCCAAACTGCTCCTTTTCGCCCCACTCCTTTCCCAATCATATCCATAATCCAGACTTCGTTGGGGTCTGCAATCGAAAAGGACTCGCCAGACGAGTAATATCCATATTCGGCAACAAGTGAAGTCATAACTTTTATTGCTTCACGAGCAGTTTTGGCTCTCTGCAAAGCGAGTTGCATCAAACTGCCATAATCGATAATCCCGGTCGTATCGCGCAGTTCTTCCCGTCCGCCGAAGGTTGTTTCTCCAATCGAAACTTGGTACTCATTAATTAGGCCCACCACCTGATATGTGTGCGAGACCTGTTTTATTTTCCCCAAATATTTATGTGAGTCCCAATCATATATTTCCACTGAGTCATCGGGGTCCCAATCTCTTGCAGGAGCAAAATATAAAGGCTCCATAAATCCTCCAGCGTCAGCATTATATGAAATCATCACCGAACCATCTATCGATGCCCCTTTGGTTATTAAAATATTTGTGCAAGGATATAATTTGCCCGACAACAGAAATAAAAGAAGGTAAATAACATAAAACATACATTTCATAAACGCCTCGTAATTATAAAAACATCAAAATTACATATTTTTCAATTAAAAATAAATATGTTAATTTTGTATCGAATAACATAGAACAAGAAATGAAAATTATAAAGTTTCAAATATTACCAGTTTTACTAATCGTGTTTGTTGTTGGTTGTCAACAAATCAAGAATATTACACATTCTCTTACCAATTTCGCCCAATTGAAGTTTAAAATTGAAAATGTTACTAATTTTATTCTTGCCGATGTTCCGCTTTCAACAAAATCTAGCCTTTCGGACTTCTCGATGGCAGAAGGATTAAAACTCACTCAAGCTTTCGCTACACAAAGGCTTCCAGCAACATTTACAATTAATATTGCTGTGAAAAACCCAAATACCGGCCAAGGTGGAACAAAGCAAATACCGGTAACTATAACTCGGTTCCGCTGGAAACTCTTTGTCGATGGTATTGAAACGATTGCTGGAACTATGAACAAAGAATTCTTCTTCCCAGCAAGCAGCGAGATAGGACACCTTCCGCTCGACGTTAATTTGGATATTTATCAATTTTTTGCCAATCGCGGGTATAATGGCTTGATAAATCTTGCTTTAACACTTGGAGGCTATAAGTCGAATCCATCGAAAATTGTTCTTGAAGCTGAACCCACATTCTCAACCCCTCTCGGAACTATTCAAGGGCCGATGGTGCGAATAAATAGTGAAAATTTTAATTAATAATCTTCTACTATGGAACTACCCATTTTCCTTCTTTTTATTTACCTTTTAGGCGTATCTATTGGATTTGTTGCGGGAGTATTCATCCCGTCTAATTTCGACGATTTGAATGAAAAAAATCAAGCAAAAAAATCGCTTGCGAAACTATTCGATGAAAAAGACATTGTAATTGCATCTCTCGGTTTCATAGAGCATTTGCTGTACATAATTACAATAGTAATTTTAACGTTGTCGTTTGTCATTTTTTATGTTTTTAAACCGACAGCAGCAACTATATCGTTCTTTCTTTTGATTTTTGCTGGATATATAATTCGTTCAACGATTTTTGCGGTTGGCATACGCTTCCACAAACCCCTTATTAACTTTTTTGCCACTATTATTAATTCAATATACGCAATCACTAAGATTTTGGGAATGTTTCATATATACATCAGAAATAAAATTTCGGCAACTACAGAGGACGAATCTTCATTGAAAGATATTCAGGAACTTGTCGAAAATGCGCACGAAGAAGGTTCAATTCAAATCGGCGAATATAAAATTCTCTCCAATGTAATTAGATTTAACCAAGTTCCTATCGAAGATATTATGACTCCACGAACTGTTATCTTTTCCGCAAGTTCCGAAATGACAGTTGGGGATGTTATCAAACTCCCGGAGCTCAAAATGTTTTCACGATTTCCGATTTACGAAGGCAAATCGCTCGACGATAAAGTCGTAGGTTATGTTGTAACAAAAGATATTTTACAAGCAGCGTTGAATGACCAATTAGATGCACAACTTAAAAATTTCTCCAGGCAAATGCATTTCATCCCAGAAAATGCTACTCTGGACTATGCATTAAATCAGTTTCTTGCTAAAAGACAGCACATATTTCTTGTAGTTGATGAATTCGGTGGAATCGAAGGGATTGTTACTATGGAAGACCTAATTGAAACAATCCTTGGAGTTGAAATAATTGACGAAGCCGATAAGTATATTGATTTAAGAGAACTTGCAAAAATGCGTCGAGATAAAAGAACACGTTCTAAAATCTATAAATCGGGAAATAATGAAGAAGCGTAAACTTTTCTCTTTTTTTTTCTATAATTTTGTATTTTTCTAAATGATTGCACCATTTTTAGTATGGAAAATTCACCTTATAATGCAACAGTTGTTGGGAAAATTCTTTTAACACCAGACCTAATGATACTTCGTTTGCATACCGACGAACCTCGACCTAAGTTCGAGGCGGGACAATTCACCCAAATTGGCTTACTATCCAAAGAATCACGTTCTTCAAATTCTGTACAGATTCATGAGGATTTGCCTCCAAATAAGCTAATCAAAAGACCATATTCAATTGCCTCGGCAAACCATGAAACTCAAAACTTTGAATTTTACATTAGCCAAGTTAAGTCGGGGCAATTGACCCCTCGTCTATTCAACTTATCGCTTGGAAGTAGAATTTGGGTCGATACAAGGATTATTGGACTATTCACATTGAATCGCACCCCCCCAGGATGCGATATTGTAATGATTGCGACTGGAACTGGACTTGCACCGTACATTAGTTTCCTTCGCTCCCATATATCAGAACATAAAGATAGAAAACTTGCAGTGATTCACGGCGCATCTTACCCTTGGGACCTTGGTTACTATAGCGAATTAACATTCTTAGCAGCTACCTTCGATAACTTTTATTATTTCCCCACCCTTGTCCATGCCGATAGTGTCTGGGGTGGATTACGTGGATATATCGAGGAACATCTAAAAAGCAATCTCCTTCAAGAAAAAGCGGGAATTGAAATAAACCCAGAGAAAACACACTTCTATTTATGTGGAAACCCTAAAATGGTAGCCTCTGTTACCGAAATTCTTAAGACCTATAACTATACTCGACATACAAAAACAAAACCGGGTTCACTCCATGTCGAAGAATATTAATTCACTTCGATTTACAGTTCTGCTTTTGCCTATTCTACTTTATAGTTGTATCATTGTAAAAGAAAAACAAATCGACGAGGAGTTTAATACAGGATTTAGTATCTTGCCTAAATCCGAAATACCTTTATCCGATACTCATATACTTTCCCCGATGGGTGATATGCTTGCCTTTTTGCCTAAGAACTGGTTTATAATTGACCCGGAAAATAAGGCACCATCGAATGTTTTTTCCATCGCAGTGGACTCCGAATATTCTCTTTGTGCCGTTTTTTCTCTATTATCGACACAAAACGAAATTAGCGAAATACTAAAAAAAGATGGACTTCTGGGCGTTGCTACTTTAAGTTTAGAACAAAGAATGAAAAAAAGTCTTGGGAATATACAATTGGTTGGCAACTACCAGCCCATCAAAAATGGTAAACAGAAATTCTATGTCTTCAAATTTCAAGATAAGAGTAACAACTCTTTTGGTAAGACCGCTGTATTTGTTTCATCTTTGAATCGATGCTACGAATTTTCGCTTCTATCTCTGAACTTCAAAGCTAACAAGACATACACCGAAGAAGAGTTCGATAAGTTCTTCTTTGCGATTCTTACAACAATCCAATTTTGATAAAAATGGAACTATCGTCCGATACAAAAGAAATTCTCAGTTTTTTAGATTATGTAACGGGCAATAGTTTACGAAAACGAAGAGATTTAGGGATAATACTCGAAGTTTTAGCTAGCGAAAATAAAATCAATCTTGCCAATGAATTACTTTTCTATGGCTCTGCTCTTTGGAACACTTTCAGAATCTCGAAAAGAATCAGCTTATCAAACTCAGAATTAGAAAAAATTGAATCCGAAATTCCAAATCTATTTAAAACATTAGCAGAAATTTTAAGTGAGATATACACATTTCTTCCCCAAAATGAACAGGGGCGTTTCGATAAAGTTTATTTGCAGCCAACTCGGGGGTGTCAACTTAATATTGTTGACTTATGTTACGACCTAAATGAGTTAAAAAAAATACAAATGGCTCTGAGAAATAAGCCTAATGCTTGAACTACCTCATTTTATCGCGAAGAAATTTTTCCAAGTCCTCTTCCGACGCTATTTTGACTGTTCTTCCTTTGCTTCCATCGAAAGCACTAACAATACCAGCCGCCTCAAGTTCATCCATAATTCTCCCAGCACGATTATACCCTACTTTCAACCGTCTCTGAATCATCGAAACCGAGGCTTGTTGTGTTCGAACTATCAAATAAGCAGCTTCTTCGAATAAACTATCCACACCATTTTTATTCCAACCTTCTTTCCCAGTCTTTGAATCATCTATACTTGGCAGGTAGTATGGCTGAGAATAACCTTTTTGATTCCCAATAAACTCGCATATACTTTCTATTTCTTCAACAGTAAGAAATGGGTTTTGTATTCTGATTGGTGTAGGACTCCCATTAGGAAGAAACAACATATCGCCATTACCCAATAATTGTTCAGCACCAATAGTATCAATAATCGTTCGGGAGTCAACGCGAGAAGCGACTAAATAAGAAATTCGCGCCGGAAAGTTAGCCTTAATTAATCCTGTAATTATATCGACCGAAGGACGTTGTGTTGCTACAACCAAATGTATCCCAACTGCCCTTGCCAATTGGGCTAATCGAATAATTAGCCCTTCTATTTCCTTGCCGGTTGTGAGCATCAAATCGGCTAATTCATCGATTATTACCACAATATATGGCATAGGCCTGTGAACAAAGTCTTTGTTATTTTTAAACAAACCTTGGCTAACTTTTCTATTATAATCTACAATATTTTTTTGCTGTACTGAATAAAGTATGTCGTATCGTAACTGCATTTCCGCAACTAAGGATTTCAAAATTAAAACCGCATCTGTTGGTTCAGTTACTATTGCATCTTCGATTTCAGGAGAAACGGCAAGATAATGATAAAGTAATTGCTGATAATGTGTTAATTCAACTTTTTTGGGGTCTATAATCACAAACTTTAAATGCTGGGGATGCATTTTGTATATCAAAGAAGCGATTATTGTATTGATTCCAACACTCTTTCCAGAGCCAGTTGCTCCTGCAATCAACAAATGAGGCATCTTGGCTAAATCATCGACGTGAACTTCACCCGAGACCGTTTTGCCCAAAATAATAGGAAGCCTTAAATTGGGATTACTTCGTGCATTTCTCAAACAATTCCCAAAACGAACAACCAATGGATTTTTATTAGGTATTTCAATGCCAACAGTTCCTTTGCCGGGAACAGGTGCAATGATTCTTATCCCTTTGGCTTTTAATCCGAGAGCAATGTCATCGGCTAAGCTTTCTATGCGGCTAATTTTGATACCTGGGGCGGGAACAAATTCATATTGAGTTACCACTGGACCGGGAACAACCGTAAGATTTTCAATATAAATTTTAAAGGTCTCAAGTTTCTCTTGTAAAAGCTTAGCATTAAATTTCAATTCCTCTTCGCTTATTCTGAATTTACTCTCATCATCAATCAGTAAATCAAGGGGTGGAGGCATATAATTAATTTTCTCATCCAGAATCGAAGTTGAAATAGGATTAAAAGTAGCAACTTCCTCATCTACATTTTCACTTCCGAGTTCTTCGCTTTCCTCGACGTAAACAACAAGTTTTTTATTCTGGGGAGATATAAATGAAGGCTCATTTTCATCCAGCCGATGCTCTATTGGTTCATTTTCTGAAAAGGAAGTTACTAACTTAGAAGACAACTTATCCTTGTCTTGCTCATTCTTTTGGAATTCGTTTTTAGAGTTTTCAGTATAAAACTCTTCTTTCTTTTCCCTATCGTTTTCAAAACGAGTAATCAAAATACTTGCTGTTTCGAAATCATCATCTCTTTCGGCAGTCAATGGCGTCTCGTTCTGACTTTCCTCTGATTTAGTAATAGGCTCGGGCTTTTTCAAGCTTTTGAGAAATGGAATGAACTTCTCTTTCCAAACCCTCAGAACGAAACCGAAAAACTTCTCTACTTTTAAGTCAAATGCAATTATTGTTGTTATTAATAGTGCAAACACGAAGAAAATGATGCTTCCAACTTTTCCTAACAGATACGAGGCGAATTGCGAAATAAATGCCCCAAAAAGCCCATAAAAGTAATAAGGAATCCCAATATTTGTTAAACTTTCCAACCCTCCGACGAATGAACTGAAAAGAATACCAAAAGACAAAATAATTATCGACAACCATATTAATGAACCTGTAACCCTCTGAGTCAAAAATAGTTTAATACCCCAAATTATTACGAGTAATGGCAAAAGAACAGAAAAGTAGCCTATTGTTTTATTTACAAAGAAATTGGCTACCAAAGCCCCTATCGTTCCCATTAAATTAGAAACTTCTTGTGTTCTTTGGATAATGCTCTCATCCCCTTTGAGTAAGCCCCAAAAATCCCTCAAGCCCCAACTCAATACAAATTCATCTTTTGGAGAATACGTTACAATTGAAATTAAGACCAAAAGAGAAAGCACAATAAATATTATCGATAATGCCTTTATATTTCTTGCGTAATGCTTTTCGAGGTCGTCTTTAATATTCTCCGAAGTATTACGAGAACCCACAGAATTAATATTTGTTCGCCTTCCTTCGAGTGGAGGTTTTCTGTATCTAATATCAACACCATTTTTATCCAACTTCCCCATTTTAATTCCCTACAACAATGCTTGTCCCAACTATCGATGGTACAATGTCGAATTTATCTAATGTTAAAGAGAAATGAATATCGTCAGCAAAACCCAATTTGAGCAATTTTGAGCAATGTTCACAACTCATCAAATATTCCTTTAATTCATTTTTGTGTAGTACAAGCAAATCTTGTGCCGCTTTCGAAGCATCATCAAGATTTAACTCGATGTCAAATTTTTTTAGACTTTCGATAAATGCTCCACAAAACAAAAAATCTTCCATTGAAAAATTTCCATCATTACCGGCACAAACCAAAAGTATATTCGATAGTGAAGGGAATTGTTTATTGAGCTGAACAATTTTCGATACAATTGCCGAAATGTTCACAAATGCAGCAACAAAAGAGTATTTGAATTGCTTTCCCCGAGCAAAAACAGCACTACCATTTGTGGTAGAAAGAACAATTACTTTATTAGTAACAATCTCCTTACTAAATTCTAAAGGAGAATTTCCGAGGTCGAAGCCATCGATACGTTGGCAATTCCGTTCACCAGCCAATAGTATCATTTCTTTGTCGAACCGCTCAGCAATTGATATTGCTTTTTCGGAGTTTTCGGCGGGGATTATTTCTTTTGCTCCATTAAATAAAGCAGTACAAACAGATGTTCCAGCACGCAACACATCCACAGCAATGTAAATTGACTCTTTACTCAATAGATTGGTCATTTCCACCGAAGGAACACAAATTGTAAAAACATCGAACATAATTTCCCGCCACTTCCTCAATTCAAAATTAAATAATTTTTTGGAAAAATAAAACTTTAAAAAATTTCTTTAATACTCCTTAATTCTTCCGCAAATGTTCAAAACAGAAATTATGTACTATTAAGGTGTTTATTTCTTCCTCAACAAAACAAAGCCAAGTAATAAAATTTTTCTTTTTCCTTCTATAATAATTTTAATTTTTACATTTTTCGATGAAGTCCTATAACGCAGAATTACTTTTGGCACTAATTACCATAATTTGGGGTGCGACTTTTTCGTTTACGAAAATTGGCTTGGACTATTCAACGCCTTTCACTTATAGCCTACTTCGTTTCTCTATTGCTCTTGCAATTACTTTAATAATATGGCATAAAAGTATTTTTCGAATATCAAAACTATTTTTTATAAATGGAACAATATTAGGTATATTTTATGCAGGGGGTTTTGCACTACAAACTATAGGCTTGAACTATACTACTGTTACAAAATCGGCGTTTATTACTGGATTGTCGGTGGTTTTTACTCCTCTTGTTTATAGAATGGTAAACGGTAGGAAAATTCCTTTGCCTCAAAAACTTGGGATAATAATTGCAACTGCTGGGTTATGGTTGTTTACCAAACCTGATTTTGCAAACATTAATATAGGCGATGCTTTGACGCTAATTTCGGCTTTCTTTTGGGCTTTCTATCTTGTTTTTATAAATAGATACACAGAACATGTTGAAAAGTTTGAAAATACGATTCAACTCGTCTTTTGTCAATTTTTAACGGTTGCTATTGTTAGTGTTTTGGGATTAATTGCTTTTGAAATTTATTATGCAAAAATTGAATTAAAAAACTTGCTTATAGTATCGCTTCTCTTCAATGGAGTCATTGCTTCCGTAGTATTAACAACTATTCATACGCGTATTCAAAAATTTACAACTCCGGTCAAAGCCGCACTAATATTTTCATTTGAACCAGTATTTGCAGCAACATTCGCAATGTTTATATTTAACGAAATCCTTGGAATAGACGAATATACTGGTGCATTAATCTTATTTATCGGAATATTGATTTCGGAGTTTGGAGAAATCATCCGCACAGTATTGGCAAAGACCAAAGTATTTTGAACATCAAGTTCAGGGTTGTTTATTTACAACATACAAAAATTTCCTTTTCCCATATTTAATTAGCCTTTTTGTCGAAAAATCAATATTTGCAAAGGCATTGGCAATGCGTTCTCCATCGACATAAACACCACCCTGTTCTATCATCCTACGGGCTTCTTTTTTCGAAGGAGAAAGCCCGGAAAGTAGCAACACATCCACAATAGAGGAAAAACTATCGGGATTTTCAAGTACAAATGTTTCGACTTCGTCGGGCTTATCTTTCTTAACAAAAATCCTCTCAAATTCTTTGTAAGCAGAATCAGACGTTTCTTTATCATAATAAAATGCAACTATTCTTTTCGCTGTTTCCACCTTTGCATCTCTCGGATGAACTGTCTGTGACTTCAAACCTTTTTCCATCTCTTCTACCTCCTTCTTACTTGCAAAAGCAGCATATTCGAAGTATTTGATTATTAACTCATCTGGTATCGACATTACCTTCCCGAACATTTCCCGAGGTGAATCGGTTAAAGCAATATAATTGCCCAACGACTTGCTCATTTTTTCTGTTCCATCTGTTCCTTCCAAAATTGGAGATAGGACAATGCATTGGGGTTCTTGGCTATATGCCTTCTGTATTTCGCGTCCAACTATTAAGTTAAATTTCTGGTCTGTTCCACCTAATTCAACATCGGCTTTTATAGCAACAGAATCCATTGCTTGAGCAAGAGGGTATAACAATTCATGAATGCTTATAGGTAAGTTATTTTGGTAACGCTTTGCAAAGTCATCGCGTTCGAGAATTTGTGCAACGGTATATTTCGAGGCAAGGAGTATAACATCGACAAAATTCATCTTCCCAAGCCATTCGGAATTATACCGAATTTCGAGATTGGTGGTGGATAAAATTTTTGTAGCCTGTTCAAGATAGGTCTGCCCATTAATTCTGGTTTCTTCCAGGGTAAGCGAAGGTCTTGTTTTGCTTCGCCCAGATGGGTCTCCTATCATAGCGGTAAAATCCCCAACAATAAGAACCGCTTTATGTCCTAAATCTTGAAATTGGCGAAGTTTTCTCAAAACCACGGAATGTCCAATGTGTAAGTCTGGTTTACTTGGGTCGCATCCTAACTTGACAATAAGTGGCTTGTTGTCTCGATAGGACTTCTCAAGCTTTTGAAGTAATTCTTCCTCGGGAAAGATTTCGACAGCGGACGTCTTAATAATATCCATTTGTTCTTGTACAGGAGGAAACATAAACAACCTCTTATTTCTCAAATGCGAAAACGTTTTGATACTTCTTTTTCATAATCTTTTTTCTTAATTTCTTCTCGTTTATCATACTTTTTCTTGGGTCGCACAACTGCGATTTCCATTTTTACGAAGGGTCCCGAAAAAAAGACCGAAAGTGGAATAATTGTTAATCCCTTTTGGTCTATGGCGCTACGCAATTTCATCAGTTCACGAATGTGCAAGAGCAGTTTCCGAGGTCGCCGTGGCTCATGATTGAATTGGCTCGCTTGTTCATAAGGGCTTATATGAAAATTTACCAAAAAAAGTTCGTTAACTTTCGGATTTAAAAAACTACAATAGGCATCTTGAATGTTACATTTACCTTGGCGTATCGATTTTACTTCTGTCCCTTTGAGAACAATCCCAGCTTCATACCGCTGTAGTATTTCGAAGTCATAGAAAGCCTTTTTGTTTTTCAACACAATCTTAATCCGTCTGTTTTGCGATTGTTCTTTTACCAAATTCCGTTGTTCTCCCAATGCGAAACATAAATTACGAACATACCACCTATTTGTTTTTTATTCTTCGATTATTACTACTGCAACAGCATAGGTGCGTGTATGTGAAAGGGAAACCAAAATTCGATAATTCGACCAACGTTCCTTAAGTTTTCCTTCGAGAACAATATTAGGCATACCATTAGGTTCATTTACTATACCTACCTCGTTCAACCTAAAACCTTGGGTGAATCCTGTTCCTATTGCCTTACTAAAAGCTTCCTTTGCAGCAAAACGAGCAGTATAGTGAACAAATTTAGTATCCTTAAATTCTTCGCAATAGTTGATTTCAATAGGTGTAAATACTCTTTTAAGAAACCTTTCCCCATATTTTTCTATTGCCTCGCGGATTCTATCGACTTCAATTATATCGACTCCAATTCCTTTTGCCACTATCCCATACCTCCTTTTCTTTCTTTAATCTTCGAAACTAATAATGGTAGCGCTTTTCCCGACGATGCTCGAATAACAAAATCGGCATAATGAGTTAATGGGGTTGGATTAGGATTCACTTCGACAACTACTGCTCCCGAGCGCTTTGCAATTAAAGGCAAACCTGCTGCTGGGTAAACTTCCGCTGATGTGCCAACACTGAAAAAGACATCACATTCTTCCGATGCCTCCTCGGCTAATTTTAAGGCTTCAAACGGCAATAATTCCCCAAACCAAACAACAGATGGCCTAATTAATCCACCACAAAATTGACAGCGTGGAATTGTATTATCGCGCAGGTTAATTTCTTCCAAATAAGGCCTTTTACAATTGAAACAGTGGTTTTCGATTATGTTTCCATGTAATTCAACAACATTTGTCGAGCCAGCCCTATGGTGAAGACGGTCAACATTTTGTGTAATCAAGGTAAATTGAGGGAAGATTTTCTCCATCTCGGCAATAGAATAATGCCCGGAGTTAGGTTCTGCATTATTTATGACTTCTCTTCGATACTGATACCAATCCCACACTCTTTGAGGATTAGCCATAAATCCTTCGATACTTGCTAACTCGGTTGGATTAAATTTAGCCCAAAGACCATCGGGATCGCGAAAAGTTTTTATCCCACTTTCAGCCGAAACACCGGCACCAGTTAGGACTACTACATAGTTACAATTACATAAAATATCAACTAAATTTTCGTTAATCTCCATTTTCATTACCCAAACTAAATTTATTTTTCAGGTGGCGGAGGTTCGCTAAACAAGAGCTGACCAGGATTTTGACTATATTCACGAATTAATTTTAAAAGCATAGAATTAGTTCGTTTTAAACTATTGACTAATTCCGCAAGAGAATACGAGGCAACATCGATTCTGTTACCAAGCGAATAGACTACTGAATTACTTAAATCAACGAAACTATCCGCCTTAGCAAAGGTTTTATCTATCCTATTTCTAATATTTGCATCCGCAAGTTCAAATTGCAATGAATCGGCAAAACTTTCAAGTTTTCGAGTGATACGAACAATGTTTCGCGAAGCATCTTCAAGTTGGGAAATGATTGCAGAGGTATCAGCATTAGTAACAATTGAATTTAATCGTTCAGAGGTTTGCTTCAAATTAGCAATTGTAGTATATAGGTCTTCGTTGTTAAAAAAGTCGGTTGCAGTAGATAAAAACCGAACTGTGTTTGCCGAAACTTCTTTGAATTGAAACTCCAGAATTTTGTTTACTGCTTCTCTAAAACCTGCTTCAAAAGTTTCAATACCCGAAGGAGCTGAATGAATAAGTGCAAACGGGGGCTTAAAATGGATTGGAGGATGCCATTGTAGAATAGAAGAATCGGATGTATAAAACATTTGTAAAAATCGCCCTCCCGTTAGACCAGACAATTCAATTTTTACTCTCAAACTATCGCTCAACTCAATTTTTCTTTCAAGAACCATTGTAACCTCAATCATTCTGCCATCGGGAGCAAGTTGTATGTTGTCCACACTTCCAATTGGAACACCCAAGTATTTCACGGGCGTTCCTTTCGAAATACCTTCGACTGAACCGACAAAATAGGTTACATAATAAATATTTTCCCGAAAAAACATCTTTGAACCAAACCAAATAACCGAGAAACCCAAAAGTAGAAAACCAAATATTACAAAGAAGCCAATAAGAAAGGCTCCGGTTATTTTCTTTTTCTTTCCCATTTTAAACTCCAAAATCAAAGCAAAATAATAAAAAAATAGGAATCAAAGAAAGGAGAAATGCACACAATGTTAAGCGTTGTACCGGAGGAGGGATTTGAACCCCCGACACACGGATTATG
>CAZPSM010000067.1:0-1174 GCA_964589125.1 uncultured Hyphomicrobiales bacterium
TGCAAAAAATATCTTCTTTGCAATCTGGCGGCTTCTGGAATTGGTTTCTGTTTGGGGGTCCCGGACCCTGGAGTAAAATTTGGATTATTCCTTTTACTTTACTATTAGCAACAGCGTATATGTTTGCCTCGTTAGCCGAGACCAACAGGACGCCGTTCGATATACCTGAGGCTGAATCTGAACTTGTTGCAGGCTATCATACTGAATATTCAGGCATGAAATTCGCTATGTTCTTTCTTGCTGAATATGCAAATATGTTCATTGTTGGTGCAGTTATGACCGTTGTTTTTTTAGGTGGATGGAATTCTCCTTTCGGTGATTTTATGAGCGGTTTTTGGTGGGGTGTCTTTTGGTTCACTTCGAAGGCTATGTTTATCGTTTTTATTCAAATATGGCTACGATGGACGCTTCCGCGTCTTCGAGTTGACCAACTTATGTATTTCGGCTGGAAGGTGCTTCTTCCGTTTTCTCTTTTTGCTTTCATTGCTATTAGTTTTTATAAAATTATATCTTGATATTAAGTATGGCAATTAAAAATTGAGTGACTATTATGATAGATTATTTTAAAAACGTTTGGACTTGGTTTTATACCATATTGATAGGTATGAGAGTTACTTTAAATCATCTGTTTGCCAGGAAAGTTACAATTCAATACCCAAACGAACAGTACCCAATACCACCGCTTGCCCGGAACCGTTTGCAATTATATGCAGATATGTGTAATGGCTGTAATCAGTGTGCTCGAATTTGCCCGGTGCAATGTATTACTGTGGAAACTTTACGCGTGGTTCCAGATGACCCAGATAAACCTTTGATGGGGGATGGTAGCCCGAGGAAACTTTGGGTTCCTACCTACGACATTGATTTTGCAAAATGTTGTTTCTGTGGCCTTTGTACAACAGTTTGCCCAACTGAAGCAATTCGCCATACGGTAGATTTTGAATATTCTTCGTATTCTCGGGAAAACCTTTTGTATCATTTTTCCAGTATGACTCCCGAACAAGTGGAAGAAAAGAAAAGACTGCTTGCAGAATATACAGCAAAAGAAAAAGCTGCAAAGGCTGCCAAAGCTTCCGAAGACAAAGCGACGGTTCATCAGAATGAGAAAAGTTAGATTAAATAGATGATTCATTATGGATTGGATTGAAGTTTGTTTTTGGTTTTTTGCGATTTT
>CAZPSM010000067.1:1197-6525 GCA_964589125.1 uncultured Hyphomicrobiales bacterium
ATTGTTGTTGTTTCTTCTCGTAATATTATCTATTCGGTTTTTGCTCTTCTTTTTACATTTTTTGGTGTGGCGGTAATATATGTCATTCTAAGTGCTGATTTTCTTGCAATTACTCAGATTATGATTTACATTGGTGGTATTCTGGTATTGTTAATTTTTGGTGTTATGCTAACCAACAGGATTACTGGTGTCGACATTAAATCGGGGCAAACCGGTAAGGTGCAAATTGTGTTTGCTGGCTTCATTTCAGTCGTTGTTATCGGATTGTTGATATATCTTTTTGCTACTACAAAGTGGAATGTTGTAACAACGCACAGAGAAATTAGCAGTTCCGTTAATATGATTGGCAATATAATGTTGACAAATTATTTGTTGGCGTTCGAGTCTGCGTCGGTTCTTCTTTTGGTTGCGATTATTGGTGCTGCTTTGATTGCAAGAAGGAAATAGAAAGGAGGATTTAAATGAATTTAGGGATTACACATTTTTTGGTTTTAAGTGCAATACTTTTTGGGTTAGGGTTGTTTGCTATAATTACTAGGAAAAACGCTGTCCTTGTGTTGATGGGTGTCGAACTTGTGTTGAATTCTGCGAATATAAATTTTGTTGCTTTTTCGAAATACAACAATTTGAATATCGATGGGCACATCGCTGCAATTTTTGTTATAATGCTTGCTGCAATAGAAGTTGCTGTTGCGTTGGCAATTGTGTTAAATATTTATCAAAACTATAAACATATCAACGTTGATGAAGTCGATAAATTAAAAGATTAGGTTGTGAAAAATTAAATGTCAAAGGTGTTATGACAGGTGAAAATATAATATACTTAGGAATTTTGATTTTACTATTGCCTCTTCTAAGTTTTGGAGTCAATATTTTTTTTGGCAAAAGATTAGGAAAATTAAGTTCAGTTATTGCAACATCAATTCTTGGTGTTGATTTACTTCTGTCTTGTATTATTTTTGTTACAAAGGTCTTTGGCAGTTTTGCTACATTTCAAAAGCAGATAGGACTTTTTGCTTTTGAAATTTCCGATAAGATTCTTCAATTGAAGTTCACTTGGATTGAACTTGGTTCGATAATGCTAAAAGTAGGCATCGGAATTGATAACTTGGCTGCAATTATGCTCGTTGTTGTTGCTTTAATTAGCTTTGTTGTGCATCTCTTTTCAATAGAATATATGGCTGGCGATGTCAGATTCTCTCGCTACTTTGCCTATCTTGGGCTATTTACTTTTTCGATGAATGGGATTGTTTTAGCGAATAATTTTTTGTTTATGTATGTTTTTTGGGAACTAGTTGGAATCAGTTCCTATCTTTTAATAGGGTTTTGGTACGAGAAAAAGTCTGCTGCCGATGCTGGTAAAAAAGCTTTTTTAGTCAATAGGATAGGCGACCTTGGTTTTTTTATCGGGATTTTAACCCTATACTTTAGTTATGGCTCCCTACTTTTCGATGACATATTTGGCAGCATTTCAAATGGAAGGTTGCCCTTCGATAGTGAAACCATTCTCACCTTAAGTGGGATTTTTGTTTTTTGCGGAGCGATTGGTAAGTCCGCTCAATTTCCTCTTCACGTGTGGCTTCCAGATGCAATGGAAGGTCCAACCCCTGTGAGTGCTTTGATACATGCTGCTACGATGGTCGCCGCTGGTGTTTATTTGACTGCAAGAGTATTTGCAATGTTTACCGCATCGGCTTTGAGTTTCATCGCTATAATTGGAGCAATTACAGCATTCCTTGCTGCAACTATCGCATTAACTCAAGTTGATTTCAAACGGGTACTTGCTTATTCAACAGTTAGTCAACTTGGTTATATGATTATGTCGCTTGGGGTAGGCGCCTATACAATGGGATTCTTCCACTTGGTTACACACGCTTGGTTCAAAGCGGCTTTGTTTTTAGCCTCGGGTTCAGTAATTCATGCAATGCATCATTCTGCGCATCACTTGGGCGACCACCATACTGACCCACAAGACATTCGAAATATGGGTGGATTACGTAAAACAATGCCTTGGACATATCGAACATTCTTGGTGGTTACTCTTGCTATTTCGGGTGTTCCATTAACCTCTGGATTTTTAAGTAAGGATGGAATTTTAGCCGGAACACTTGCCTATGCCCAACTAACGGGCGGGTGGCATTGGCTAATCCCAATCGCTGGATTTGGTGCTGCTGGTTTGACGGCATTTTATATGTTTCGACTTCTTATTATTTCTTTTCATGGAGAACCTAAAACCGAGGTTGCTCAACATACCAAGGAAAATAATTGGATTATACTACTACCATTATTTATACTTTCTATTCTTTCTTTTTGGTTTTGGTACACTCCTAACCCATTGGATGCTCATTCCGGTTGGTTCCCCAAAGCAATAGTACAACCTAAAAGTGTTGTTCCCAATGAAGTGCAATGGGAGTTCCTACTTTTCAATAGCGGCTACGAAGTGGAGCAAAATGGGATGCCTCATCATCAATCCGGCCATC
Source organism: uncultured Hyphomicrobiales bacterium (assembly GCA_964589125.1). Taxonomy (GTDB): domain Bacteria; phylum Bacteroidota; class Ignavibacteria; order Kapaibacteriales; family UBA2268; genus JBBIJO01. The sequence continues at coordinate 3,678 of CAZPSM010000067.1, forward strand.
ATTATTTGAATCATTTTGAAAAGGCGATGCATAATGCACATTATCCAGCTATGCTCATTTCTCTAATTATTGCCGGGGCTGGGATTCTTTTCTCATTTTTGATGTATCAATTCAAGATATTTAATCCGGATAATATTGCTAAACAGTTTAAAACTTTGTATAATCTTTCATTTAGAAAATGGTATTTCGATGAAATATATAATGCGACCGTTGTTGCAGGAACTGTGGGGCTTTCAAAAATATCGGGATTGTTCGATAATAAAGTAATTGATGGTATAGTTAATGGCTTCGCTTGGGTAACTCGCAACTTTAGTTACTTTATCGGTCATTTCGACAATATCGTAATTGACGGCTTAGTAAATCTATTAGCGAATGTAACCGGGTTCTTCGGAGCAATGGCTCGTTATTTGCAAACTGGACGAGTTCAAACCTATATCGCATTTGCGGTTTTTGGCCTTTTAATAATCATATATTTCTTTATTTGAAATTAAAGTTAGTAAATAATAAATATTATGGAGGAAATTAAGAATGCAAAGTAGTTTAGGATTCCCAATACTTACATGGATTACGTTTTTGCCTATTATTGGATTACTTCTTGTTTTGCTTGTTCCAGTGGGAAAAGATGAACGAAGTCGTGAAGTTTCACATCTAATAATGCGTTGGATAACCGTTGGTATTACATTTATCCAGTTGATTTTCGCAATAATCATTTATTTGAACTATAATAAGGGTTTAACCGGTGTTAATGATGTTGCAAGCTTTCAATTTGTTGAAAAATTGACTTGGATTCAAGCAAATTTTCCAATTATTGGACATATTACAATAGAATATTTCCTCGGAATTGATGGCTTAAGTGCCCCAATGGTGCTTTTAACTGCGATTGTTTGTTTTGTGGCAGTATTTCCATCTTTTATCATTGAAAAAGGGGTAAAAGGCTATTTTGCGATGTATTTGCTACTGGATACCGGTATGATGGGGGTGTTTGTTGCATTGGATTTTTTCCTTTTTTATGTTTTCTGGGAACTTATGTTGCTTCCGATGTATTTTCTTATCGGTATATGGGGAGGCCCGCGTAAAGAATATGCTGCAATTAAGTTCTTTATTTATACTCTTGTTGGTAGCGTCTTTATGCTTCTAGTGCTAATAGGCTTATATTACAGTGTTGGCAGTTTCAACATACTCGATATGATGAATCCCCAGAATTACAAACCTGATTCCATTTTTGCCGGACTAAATACAACAATTCGATATGTTGCTTTTATGGCATTATTTATAGGTTTTGCGATTAAAGTTCCAAGTGTTCCGTTCCATACTTGGTTGCCCGATGCTCACGTTGAAGCACCGACACCGATTAGTGTAATCCTTGCCGGTATTTTGTTAAAAATGGGGACTTATGGAATGATTCGTATTGCTTTTCCTATATTTCCCGATGCTGTTGGCTACTTTCAATCATTGATTGCTTGGGTAGGAATGATAAGTATTATATATGGGGCTTTTTGTGCATTGGGACAACATAAAGTTGGTCAAAGAGATTTCAAAAAACTTATTGCATATTCAAGTGTTAGCCATATGGGCTATGTGGTTCTTGGTCTTGCTTCGATGCGGCCTGAAGGTATAAGCGGTGCAATTTTCCAAATGTTCAACCATGGAACGATTACCTCTATGTTATTTATGATTGTAGGCGTTATCTATGACCGTTCCCATACGCGTGGATTGGATGACTTCGGTGGTCTTGCGAATAAAATGCCTATTTACACTGGAATTATGATGGTAGCATTTTTCGCTGCAATTGGTCTGCCCGGTTTAAGTGGATTTATAAGCGAGGCTATGGTATTTTTGGGGGCTTTCAACACCTATCCAATGTTAACAATTATTTCCGGTTTGGGAATTATTTTGGGTGCTGGCTATATGTTGTGGACTTTGCAGAAGGTGTTTTTTGGTAAGGTTCCCGAAAGGTGGAGCGGTCCATGGGACCCAACGGGCAAAAAATTTCCGACCGATGACCTTATTCCTCGTGAATATGCTGCCCTTGTTCCACTCGCGTTGATTATCATCTATCTTGGTGTATTTCCTCAGCCTATGCTTGATTTGATGAAAGCCTCTGTCAATCATTTCGTTGAAATAATGAAGCCATACGTTGTGATAGGTAATTTTCTTTCCGGAATGTAGTTTTATTAATTATGGTTTAGAAAAATATGTTTGAGGTCTCTAATTTTATCGTAGATACGCAAAAAAGTCTAACACTTTTTTGGCCAGAAATAATTCTAGTAATTACACTCGGAATAGCGATTCTTGCCGACATAATCTTCAAGAAATCAAGATTTATAAATGGTTACATTGCTCTGGCTGGCTTTGTATTATCAGGAATAATATTACTTAGCCAAAAAACCAACCAATTTGCATTTTTAAATTCTTTCGTTGTCGATTCATTTGCTATTTATTTTAAAATATTGATTTTGCTTACAAATGTAATCGTTATTTTGATGTCCTTTAAATCTAAAGAATTAATAGACGGAAATCGTTCTTTGGGTGAGTTTTATACTTTCTTGATTGGGATGAGTTTCGGGATGTTTTTGCTCACCGGTGCAACTAATTTAATTTTGATTTACCTTGCAATCGAAACGATGAGCATTAGTTCATATATTTTAGCTGGCTATACAAAGGAAATAAAGAGGGCAAGCGAGGCTTCGCTTAAATACGTTATTTTCGGTGCTGTTGCTTCGGGGCTTATGATTTATGGTATTTCTTTAATCTATGGTTTGACCGGAAGCCTCAATCTTCGGGATATTAATACTCTATTACAAACAAATCAAGTTGAAACTTTTCCTCTTTTAGTTTCAAGTTTGTT
>CAZPSM010000067.1:6538-13290 GCA_964589125.1 uncultured Hyphomicrobiales bacterium
AGCAGGTTTTGCATATAAAATTTCGGCTGTTCCATTTCATTTTTGGACACCGGATGTTTACGAAGGTGCCCCAATTACTATTACTGCGTATTTATCTGTTGCTTCGAAAGCGGCTGGATTTGCAGCCCTCATTAGATTTTTCAAAACTATGTTGCTTGCTAATACCAGTGAATATAATTATATTTGGACAATGGTATCGAATATTGACTGGGGTTATATTATTGCCATTATTTCGGTTTTGACAATGACACTCGGCAACATAGTAGCGATTTGGCAAAACAACTTGAAACGCCTTTTGGCATATTCTAGCATTGCCCATGCTGGGTATCTTTTGATGGGGGTTGCTGTAATGAATGATATTGGGGTCGCTTCTGTATTGCTTTACTTTTTGTTCTACTTACTTATGAATCTTGGGGCTTTCTATTGTGTGATGTTGGCTGCTAATGAAATTGGAAGCGAGGACATTCACGATTTCGAGGGTTTCGGATATCGTTCACCAATTATTGCAACAACATTTTCAGTTTTTCTTTTCTCATTAGTAGGGCTTCCGCCAACCGCCGGTTTTATTGGTAAATTTTATGTCTTTTCTGCTGTTATTGATGCAGGGATGATTTGGCTTGCAGTTATTGGGGTAATAAATAGCGTTATTTCCCTTTACTATTATGTTAAAATAATGCGCAATATGTTTATTCGTGGAATCGATATACAGAAAGAACCAATTAATACATCCTTTATTGGCGTTTCGATTGTAATCATTCTCGCATTTTTGACAATTCTATTTGGCGTCTATTTTTCACCAATTCTTAATTGGACTAATTCGGCTGCTTCCATATTTGTTGGTAACTAATCTGCTTTTTTGTAATTTAATCCGATTGGATATTTTTCAATTGGATTTTTTGTGTCTAAAATTTTACTTTTTCAGGGCGATATTACAAAATTTGAAGTTGATGCAATAGTTAACGCAGCTAATCCTGGTCTTATGGGTGGTGGTGGTGTCGATGGGGCTATTCACCGAACTGCCGGACCCATACTCGACGAAGAGTGTAAACAAATTATATTAAAGATTGGTGCTCTTGAAACAGGAAACGCAGTAGCAACTTCCGGAGGCAATTTAAGATGTCGATATGTAATTCATACGGTAGGTCCAGTATGGCAAGGAGGAAATTTAAATGAACCGAGGCTTCTTGAAAAGGCATATTTCAATTCCCTTGCACTCGCAAAGAAATTAGGCTTAAAATCTATTGCTTTTCCCAACATAAGCACTGGTATCTATGGCTTTCCTAAAAGATTAGCTGCATCGATTGCTACCGAAACAGTTTATAACTTTTTATTTCATAATCCTGAAATCCAAACCGTAATTTTCGTTTGCTTCGATGAAGAAAATTATCTATTATATCGAGAAATTTTGAACGATGATAAATTTCAAAACATATAGCTTGCCTTCGATAATTACAGGGTTTTTGATTTTATGTGGAATTCAATTTTCTTTTTCGCAGCAGCCTATACAACTTATTCATTCCGATAGTGTGATTGGTTATAAAATTGGGGAGCAGAATGTTCGCGACTTTGTTGGCAATGTCCACTTGCGTCAAGGGAATTTAGATTTGTACTGTGGGAAGGCTATACATTTTATCGATGAAAATAAGGCCATTCTAATTTCTAACGTCAAAATAACCCAGGATATGATGGCTTTGACTTCTGATTATATTGAGTATGATGGCAACAAATCCGAAGCATACTCACAAGGAAAAATACAAATTGTTGATACGGCGAGCACCCTCATGGCAAAAAAGGGAATATACTATTTTAAATCCAAAATTGCTCATTTTTCCGACAGCGTTGTTTTACAAGATAAATTGTCAACTATTTGGGCAAATATTATAGATTTCGATAGAAGTAAAAATATTTCTTATGCTTATGGAAATGTTTTTCTCGAAAATGATTCATTGGAACTAATATGTGATTCATTAAAGTATGATAAAAGACAGGACATTTCCTTTGCTTTTTCGAACGTAAAAGTTGTAATGAAACAGCATCCAACAACACTCTATGCTGGGTATTTAGAAAACCACCGACAAATTGGTTATAGTTTTGCAACATTTTCGCCTGTGGTGATATATATAGATTCGGTCATTGAACAAGTTGATGTAAATTTCGAACAGAGCAAAAAAGTTCGATACGATACCCTTTGGGTATTTGCCGATTCGTTGAAAAAAAAAAAAAAAAAAGAGGGCGATGAACTCGTTTGTCGGAACAACGTTCGAATTTTTCGAGCTAAATTCTCGGGTATTGCTGGCTTTACAAAATACTTCCGAAATAAGAACTACGGCTATTTGCTTGATTTTCCTATTGTTTGGTATGATTCAACAGAATTTCGCGGTGATTCTATTACGTTTTCTTTGGACAATAATTCTTTGGATGTTGTCAATATTGTTGGAAATGGCAGAATTTACTCTTTTTCGCGAGACGATAGTCGTTATATTAATGTTATCCAAAGCGATACTTTTTGGATTTATTTCAACGATAATAAAATATCTTATTTAAAAGGCAAAGGAGAAGCAAAAACATCATATTTCTTAAAAGAGGAAACCAATGGAGGATTGAATCTTGCTAATTATGTATCCGATTCTCTCCGTATCGATTTCTTTGATGAAGAAGTTCAAAATGTTGTGTGGTTGGGTAATATTTATGGTGAATTAATCCCGCAAAGCATTTTTTCGAAAAATATAGAAACATACATTAAGATCCCCAATGATTTTTTCCAGAATAAGCCCAAATTAAATTATCAGCATCGGATTTTCTTGAAAAAATAATTGTAGAAATTATTTTTTTATTAATTTGTATTGTTTTTATACTGTTAGGATGAAAGTTATTTATAAAGATATACTTTTCTTCTTGATGTTTTGCAACATTGCAATTCCCTATTTTGCTTTTTCCCAAGATAAAAATTCTTCGTTCGAAGGGACTCATTTCTTAATTTCTTTTATGCAGAACGAAATAGTGATTGACCCACGCTTTGGCGGGTTACATCTTAAAGTTTTAATTACACCATCGAGTACGGCAGATATAACGGTTACTTTCCCACCCGATAGTCAGGTTGTTTTTAATTCAGTAAAAGAAAGCAGTATTCTTTCTATCGATGTACCTATCAAGTACGAAAATTTTGAATCAGAGGTAATCCGAAGAAAGGCTATCGAAATAACCAGCACTAGTCCAATAGTTGTCTATGGTTTTTCAACCCAATATTTGACTTCCGATGGATATGCTGCAATCCCTATCGAAAAATGGGGCAAAGAGTACGTAGTTATGTCTTATCCTAATGACCAATATCTTGACTGGCAAAATCTCTCTCAAGAAGACTCTTTATACAAAGCAACTCCTCGGCAAAGCGAATTTCTCATTATCGCGGGATATGACGACACCGAAATAACTTTTTGGCCTCGGTCTATTACCGAACGAGGTGTTCAAGTTGGTTCGTTTAAAACAGTTTACTTAAACAAAGGGGAGTGCTATTTAGTAAAATCTTTCCCCTTTACCAAAGGTTATGGCGATTTAACCGGTACTTTAATTAGAGGGACAAAACCATTTGGTGTTCTTTCTGGGCATGTTCGTTCTGCCGTTCCGCAAAATCTTGTTCCGAGGTGGGATTCTAAAAATCATCTTATCGAAATGCTAATGCCGACAAACGTTTGGGGCAGAGAATTCATTACCGTGCCATACGGAACCAATCCGCTCGGAGATTTAATTAGAATAACGAGCATATTCCCCAATACAACTATTACTGGCGAATGGGAAGGAGGGACACAAACTTACACAATTCCTAACTCTGCTGGATTTATTGATGTACCATACGTCCCATATCCAGTTAAATGGGTTTCTAACAACCCAATTCAGATTGCTCAATTTCCTATGCACTCTGGCCAAGATGGGGATTCGCCTAATTTCGACCCTGCTATGGCTTTGATACCCCCATTGGAGCAGTTTGTTAACAAAATTACTTTTCAAACTCTTCAGAACATTTCTTGGAATCCTTCCCAATATGTTGCTCATTACATTAATATCGTTGGGACAATAGATGCCCTTGATTCTACTTACCTTGACAAGGTTCGCATAGTGGATATTGCCTCCAACATTAAGATTTACAAAATATTCAATGATAAGTATTTTTGGGCGAATGTTCTGCTTAATTACGGCAAATATACCGTTCAAAGTACCCGAGGTAAATTGAGCGGTGTGATTTATGGAGTCGGCTTAGCCGATGCTTATGCGCTTGTTTTAGGTTCAAGTTTGAACAATCCTTATGTTAACGATTCCATACCTCCGGAAATATATTATTCAATTGATTGCGGAAAAATTAAAGGACTCATCGTCGATTCTTTGTCAAGGAATGGTTCGGGCTTAGGCTATGTGTTCGTTGTTAAAGACAGTACTTATAATTATTCCTATACCATTCCTCCAATAACAGATTCGACTAGCGAAATTAATTTTGATGCTCGTCCAATCGACACTTATCAAGAGGGAAAGATTGTAATCGAATCGAGAGATAAAAATGGAAATACCAAAAGATTTTCGTATCTATACACTCCTCCTAAATTAAACTTTCCTAATGAAATTAGGTTCGATAAAGTAAAACCCTATGATTCTTTAACAAAGAAGATAACTGTCCGAAATAAGAACAACACAAGTATCACTATTTATCGAGTTAGATTTAAATCATCGGATACACGTTTCTCTTATGCATTTAACGAACGTTTGCCGTACACTATAGAATCAAAAGATTCGGTTAATGTTTATGTTTCGGTTGCACCTCGCGGCTATTTGAGTAATCTATACGATACATTGATTTTCGAAGTAGATTGCAACTTGGAATACGAAGTTCCAATTAATACCTCTTTGTTCGATGTGCAACTTAAAGTCGAGGGTTATGATTTTGGGCAAGTCTTGATTGGAGATACGGCGTTAGGAAAAGTAAAGATTATTAATTTAAGTAGTGAACCGATTGCTATCGACTCAATATTCATTTCAACCTACGTTAATGTTTTTCGCAAAGTGGATGAGAATAATAACAGAGTATCTTTGAATTCTTCAGATAGTATAACATACAATATTAAGTTTATACCTAAGGACAGATTAGTATACAATTCAACGGTTGTTTTTCACGATGAAACCCGATTGAAGCCCGAAGCAGAAATTAGGGGCGAAGGAATTGCTCCCGATATCCCTTCTTTATTGGTTGATTTCGGGAAACTACGAATAGGGAACACACGGGATACGATAATATATATCAAAAATTTGGGTAATGCTACTACAAATATCAAGTTCGAGCAATTTAACTATTTAAGTGATGCTTTCGATAGCATTCAATTTGTAATTAATTTACCTATACAAAGTGGCGATTCTATTCCCTTACGTCTTACGTTTTCTCCAAAGGATACCGGTTTAATGTATTCCGAGGCAATATATTCTACATCTTGGAAATATGGAAACAACATAACTATAAAGGCTATAGGAATAGGGACCCTTCCCATTATAGAAACTTACGACGTAGTTTTCGATACGATTTTTGTTGACGAGGTTACTGCAAGTAATGAGACTATAATTTCTTCGAACGGGAACGAAGATTTATTTATTTACAATGTTTTGCCAATTGCAGGAGATATCACTTCGTTTGAAATTGACCTTTCTTCGCTTAAGAGTTTTATTATTCCTATTGGACAATCGCTTGCTACCTCAATTAAATTCACCCCTAAGCGTATAGGGTTGAACTTTCTTAAACTGCTTGTCGTTTCGGATGCCGTACCGGGTCCGGGGCAAGCAAAAAAGCAAGATACACTTACTATTAGTGGTTATGCAATTCCAAGAGATACAATAGAAGCGCATCTAGAACTTGAAAAATATGGTTCCGAGTTTCTATGCAATGATTACACGATTCAATATGTAATAAGAAACAACGGGAATGTGGAATTAACAATTACGGATGTTAAAGTTACTGTTGACAAGGCTAATCCATTTTTCGACAAAGCCCCGCTTGTTGGTAAAATCGTTAAACCCAAAGATGTGTTCTATGGCTCATTCAAAACTTATTCTATACAAGAGGGTCTATCGCGTATAGTTATGACAATCATCTTCAACGATAGTATTGCAGTAGCCGATACTTTAGACTTTGCTCTCACAAAAATTCCACAAACAATAAATGTTTCTTTGCCAACGAGTCAATTTGAAATCGGGGAAGAATATACTTTAACTCTTTCTGGTGAGTTTCGTGAACCAAGCAAATATCCTTTCGATTTAAAGATTTTGTTGGGTGTTAATCATAGGCAAACTTTTGTCTTGCTCGAAAAACCATTTTCTTTCCAATTTTCTAATTTGTTGGGAAATTGGCAAGTTCAAGTAATTCCAACTTTAACGTCATCGAAAGAATTACTTTTCGAGATAAAGGATATTAACTTACAAGGTAAGGAGACAAAATGGTCTGTCGATATACCTTTTAGAGTATTGTTGAGCGAAGATTTTGCTGGAACAATCTCGGCAAAATCGCTCGAAAATCAATGCCATAATGAATCGACAGATATTAAAGAATTTACAATTCTACCGGTGTGTGTAACCCCGTTAAGAAATGTTGAGATTATCGAAGGGCCTTCTTTACTCACGTTTTATCCTAATCCTGTCGGCGAAAATTTAACACTTGAAATATTATCTACGAAAAATGATTTTGTTAAAATAAAAATTTTTGATAAATTGGGAAATGTTTT
>CAZPSM010000068.1:0-1438 GCA_964589125.1 uncultured Hyphomicrobiales bacterium
CCCGAATATTTAGAAACGGGAAATCCCATCTTGTTCAGCAAGTCTATATTTTCGCTTTGCGAACGGAGTGGAACATCGCCGGTATCGAGGTAGTAGCAGACAACCCGCAAAGGACGTTCGGCAACCTGTCTCGGATCGAGCAATTTCAAAGTCCCCGAAGTTAAATTTCTTGGGTTAGCATAAGTCTTTTCACCTTTCGCCATACGCTCTTGGTTAATCCGAAGGAAGTCATCGGCGAGCATATAAACTTCACCACGGACTTCAAAATTCTTTATCACTTTCCCGTTGTATTCTACTTCTTTTGCTCTAAGCGGTAAATTCTTCACTGTCCGCAAATTTTGTGTTACATTGTCGCCCGAGAAGCCATCGCCACGCGTTACAGCAAGGGTGAACAGCGAATCTTCATAATGCAGACTAATCGCAACACCATCGAATTTTAATTCAACGAAATATTCAACGTTTTCGCCTTCGAGGAGTTCCCGAACTCGGCGGTCGAAATCGCGCACCTCCTCGAAAGAATACGTGTTCGAAAGCGAAAGCATAGGTTTTCGGTGTTGAACGCTTTCGAAATATTTTAATGGTTCGCCCCCCACTCGTTGAGTAGGTGAGTCGGGGGTAACAAGTTCAGGATATTGTCTTTCCAGTTCTAAAAGTTCAGAAAAAAGTTTGTCGTATTCGCGGTCGGAAATTAAACTTTCATCTTCTACATAGTAGTAGTGGTCGCAGATATTAATTATTTCCCGGAGGTGTAAAATCTTTTCCTTCGGTTCGCCAGCCAAACGATATTTTTCAATCAAGTGTTGAATATCCATTGTGCTTACAAATAATTTTCTACATTCCCAGTTGGTTCATTAACCATTGCCATTCGATTTCGATATTATTTACTTGCTGTTCAATCGATTGACCAGAGCCATGCCCACTTTCAAAATCAATATAAAGTAATATGGGATTCGTTTGCCATTCCGAATTTTGCAGCAATGCAGCGAATTTCTTTGCGTGCAAAGGGTCGACCCGTGTATCATTTTCACCAGCCTTAATAAGCAATGTAGGGATATTTAGTCCGACGCGAACATTATGATAAGGAGAATATTTCAGCAAATTGCGGAAATCTGCTTCTTTGTCTGGGTCGCCATATTCTGGAATCCAGTATCTTGCAATCAAAAATTTATGGTAACGAATCATATCGAGCAATGGGACACCACAAACCCCGGCACAGAACAAATCGGGTCGTTGTGTAACAACAGCACCGATGAGCAATCCTCCATTGCTTCCACCCTTAATCGCCAACTTTTGGGTATTGGTATATTTTTCGGCGATTAAATATTCGGCTGCAGAGATAAAATCGTCGAATACATTTTGTTTGTTGAACAGCATACCTTGTCGGTGCCAGTTTTCTCCATATTCATCGCCGCCTCGCAAACACGCAACTGCATAAACT
>CAZPSM010000068.1:1448-13227 GCA_964589125.1 uncultured Hyphomicrobiales bacterium
AAAGAAGCTGTTACCCCAATATAGTGTGGCGACATTCCCACATTAAATCCACCATATCCATAGAGCAAAGTAGGATTATTCCCATCGAGTTTTAACCCCTTTTTGTAAACTATAAACATCGGTATTTTTGTGCCGTCCTTCGAAGTATAGAAGACTTGCTTCGATTCTATTTGGTCAGTATTAATTGGTGATTTGTCTTGAAATACGAATGTCCACTCCAACTTTTTCCCATCCAATTTAAAAAGTTTCGATGGCGAGGTAAAAGTCATCAAACTAATATAAACAGAGTTTGTTGCTTTGTGGTAGTTCATACTACCAATGTTCCCAAGTTCGGGTAACTGCATTTGTTTCAAGAACTTACCATCGAGAGAATAAACAAGGAGTTGCGAAAGAACATCTCGTTTTGTATGGACAAGGATATAATCAGTTGTTACTTCATAACTTTCAATTGGGACATCCATTTCGGGGATTAAAGGCTTCCAGTGTTTGAATTCTAAATGTTCGAAATCGGCAACCATAATTTTGTGGTTCGGGGCTTCATAATTTGTAAAGAAATAAATCCTATTATTGCGAACAAGTGGAGTAGCGCGGTATTTATCGCTTTGGAAGATGACCAAAGGATTGGCATTGCCTTTCTGGATTTTCAATGTATTTGAATAAAAATCGCCTTCGGAAATAAATGTTAAATCGGTATCTTCATCGTCCCAAATCGAAGCAAAATCCTTTGCATCTTTGGGTGCGAAAAGGAACTTGTCGTTCGTTGGCTTTTCGTCTATTCGATGTAAAAACGTTTTCAATGGTAGTTGTTTTTTGATATCTTCGGCTGAACGATAAGTTACGTAAACGAACTGCTCGTTGCGACACCAAGATAGTGAATAAACATTGTCCAAAGGAGGCGCAATTTCTTTCCCTGTCTTTGTATCGATGAAATAATATTTTATGATTTCGTTGCCGTGAGTCTGCACCCCGATAGCTGCTTTGTTTGCATCTTTATTCAATACGAGTGAACTAATAGCAGTTTTGCCACTCGAATCAATCTTTGTTGGGTCGAAAACAAGTTGTTCGCCTCCATCCAGACGTGTGAAAAGTTTGCTTTGCTGTTCTCCCTTCCGTCTTGCATAGAAAAATTCCCGCTTCGCTTTAAAAAAAGGTGCCGATACATAATCGCGGTCCAAATAACTGCGAATCTCTTCGTGCAACCCCGAAATTTGTTTAGTTGTTTTTTTAATATACTCAATGGTATAGTTGTGTTGAGCTTTCGACCATTCTTTGACTTCTGGATTATCTTTGTTTTCGAGCCAGCGATAAAAGTCCGTAATCACAATTCCGAAAAGGGTATCCCGCACGGGGATTTGTTTCGTCGGTGGGGGCGAAAATGTCGTCTGTGTATAAGCCAAATGCACAAAAGCCAAAAAGATTGTTAAAATAGAAACATATTGTGGTTTCATATCACATTCTAATTTTCTGTAATTTTTAAATTACAAAATTACCAATTCCGTGAACATTTCATTATTTTTGAAATTTTAAATATTCAATTATCGAAATGAAATTAAAAAAGAGTTTAAGTGGGTTGTGTGTGGTTTTGTTTATTTTCATTCAAACCACACTTTCTTTCGCTCAATTTTTATATAACTTAAAGACTATAAACACAGAAGGCAATGAGTTTCCAATCGGTTTCGACGGAAAAACTTTGGTGTTCATTCGCAATGCAGGGCAAACATTTGGCGTTCACACATCTTTATTTACTCAAAAAAATTTTACTCAACCGAAGGAATTAACATTGCCAAAGTATTACACAAAAAATAAAGGTTCGTTCTTTTCCTTCCATTTTGATTCAACTAAAAATGTAACCGAATTTCTTTTTGCCGGGGTTGAGCCGAAAAATTACAATTCCAAAATTTTCTCTTTCGAAAAAACACAAAAAGGATATTCAAAACAGCCAAATCTTTGCAGTTTCAGTTCAACTGGTTTCGACTCGCATCCTTGTTTTTCGCCCGATGGCAAGTTCATATTTTTTACCACCGACCGCAAAGGAACTCGGGGAAACACAGACATTATGTTTGCTCAAAGCGTATCAGAAAATGGTGTTGGAACTTGGTCGGAACCAGAATTTTTGGATTCTACAATAAATACCGAATCGAACGAAATCACCCCCTTCATTGACCAAGAAGGCAACCTCTTTTTCGCTCGATGGAATATTGATAACTATGATATTTATAGGGCGCGCAGGATAGGTGAAAACCGTTGGGATATGCCCCAAAAGTTGTCGTTCCCTATAAATACTGAATCGAATGAAATCGCACCGATAATATTCGAAAATCAGATTTTTGTTGCTTCGAACCGACCCAATGGGCAAGGTGGATACGATATTTATGCTTTTGATTTATGTTCTTCTGTAACACTTGAATTGAATTTCACAGAAAATACCAACATATTTACTTCTCGCGACAAAATTATTATACAAGACAACAGCGGTAACATTGTCGAAGAAAAATATTTAGGCTCCGAAGGTAAATACACTTTCAACTTGTTGCCAAAGAAAAAATATCTAGTTACAATTCAAAACGATTGCAACCAAAGGACTTATTTTTCGAAGGAAGTCGAAACGCTTTGCATCGATTCTGCCTATGTAAAATATACAATATCGCTCGCGATAAGCAACGACTTGACCGAAGAAATACAAATTCCGTTCTTCGTTACTGGTTATTACAAGCCAATTACACGCGAAAATTTAGCACAGCTTCGAAAGTTGTTCGATTACAATCTTATTGGTTTGGACGATTCAACACGATTTATCGAAAAGCCGGATTCTATTTACGACCTTTTTGTTCCAAATGTCGAAAATGCTCTTGAAAAAATTATTGCTACAATTTCAAGTTATTTACCGCTTTTCCAAAGCAACTGTATTCCACCTAACAAGCGACTGCTTGTCGAAATCATCGGCTATTCTGACCCACGTGGGATTTCCGACAACGCAAAGTTTTTTGAAGAGACAATCGACGACCCGTTACTTAACACTTACGTTCGGCGCGGCACAAAGTTGGACAACTTCCTTCTTTCCAAATTACGTGCTTACTATACTGCTAAATACCTTCAAAAGTCTCTTTCGAAACCCGAAACAGGCGAATACGACACAAGATATATTCTTTGGGAAATTCAAGGCGGGGGAATTGCCCACGAAGACAGCGAAACAGATTTTCTTGTGCGACGCAAAGTCAAAATCTCGTTGCAAATCATCGACTTGAATTAGAACGTAGAGGTACATAGCAATGTGCCCCTACAATCTAAACTGAACAAAGGGATTGTAACCCTTTGTTCAATTTCAGCAACGGGAACACATAGTAATAACACACACGAAGGGAGAGATTCTTCGCTTCGCTCAGAATAACAAAAAGAAACTCGTAATGGCAATTTTCTATTGATATTTGTTACTTAAATATGATAGGGCGGCTTATAATACACAATCACCAAAATTAATATTTTTAACATTTTGCTCTTGATTTATTCTAAAAAATTTATTAAGTTGTATTTTGCTTGTCTTTGAGAACAAAGATTTATTTTGTCTAATCATCATAATAGGTGAGGTATGAGATTTATTCTTGTTGGATTAATGCTTTTCGGAACGCTTTCCTTTCGTGCGAATTCATCTCCGTTCTATCTTGGCGTTGGTTTAAACAATATTCTTCCAACCGGTGAGTTCAAGAAGTTGAACCAATCGAGTCTTGGTTTCAACTTCCAGTTACAAAATCGTTCATATTGTAATCTTTGGTATGGCATTCGTATCGACTATGCTACACTCGATTCGGCGAGTCGAACTCTGGTGGGAACTCGCGTTTTCGATAAGTATCTACTTGTTTCGCCCGAATTAAGATATGTCTTTCTCCTGTCCCAAAAGAAGTCGCTCGACGACATATTTTATCTTTTTCTCAACGGATTAGTAAATGTTAGTTCTATTACGCGTAAACAGACAACCGACGAAAGCAGCTTTGGGCTTGGTGGCTCGATTGGTGGCGGGATAGGATTTTGCTTCAATCTTTTCCAACAATGTTGGACTTTGGAGTTTAATGGCTTGCTTTCGGCTCCAAATTTCATTCTTCGTTCGGAATCGCGTCCTTCGCTAACAAATTTTAATTTTGGGATAACATTGGGAGTTAGGTTATGAAAACTACTTATTCACTGCCTGTAATTATAACTCTGCTGCTCATTATCGTTTTGGGTGGCTGTTCGACCATACCTCGATATGATGATGCGGTTCGAATCCGAAAAGATTCAGCGTATAAATACGAGGTTTACCCATTTAACCCAGCGATTGTTCGCAGCGGCAACACTTTACGTGGAACAGTTATCAAAATGGAAACATTTTTGGTCCCCGATACCTGTCCCATTTCCGAGCGAACATCATACAAAGCGACAAATCGAATAGTTTTCCTCGATACAAAATCGCCAAATTTAAATTATGTCGAGTACATACCATTCGAGGATGTTGATTTCATCGGTCCCAAATTTGGTGAACCAATAAATGCTTTCGAAGATTTTAACTTTCCGCTGGAACCTAAAAAGTTCAGATATGTACCTTGGGATACAATTACTCAAGAGTGTGTAGATTGCGGTTGCACACCATTTACACTTGCTTTCCGTCTTCCTACGCTTAATCTTTCAATTCAGTGCCCTACTCGCTACTGCAATTGGTATTTTATAGAAGCACGTGGAGGCTACACAACTTTTGGCGACAAATCACAAGCGGGGACAATATGGAACGATGCATTTTTCGGCGTAGTTGCCGGTGGTATTCGCTTTGGAAATCGAAGGCAGTTTGGAATAGGACTTATGCTTTCAAGTGGCGTTCCGATTTATAATCAATTTACTGGAAAGCAAGTGCATCGTCCACTTGCTCTTATCCATTTTCGCTGGGACCCATTTAAAAATTGTGTCAAACGAGTTCAAAACGTAGAAGAAATACAAAAGAAACCAATTGAGGACTGCTGCGAGGAGTTGCTGATGCTCAAGCCCGAGACGAAGGAATCGAAAGAAAATTTAACACCTACCTTCGAACGCTGTTTTTCTCCGTATTTCTTTGTGCAAACTGGACTGCCTTTGGATAAAGCCTCGATTGACCTCGTCAAATTTAATGTAAATACTGGTTGTAAAGATAAAATCAAAGCATCGGCTCCGTATTTGGATATTGATTATTTGCCTATTACCTTTACAATCGGTGCAGGTTTGGATTTCCCAATTAGTTCACTATTCGATTTTTCAATTGACCTAGGTTTTCGAAGTTATGCTTTCGGCGAAACACAAACAATTCTGGGGTATTCCAATGTTCCTTCGTATCGCCGAATAAATATGTTCTTTATCAGAACTGGTATAACATTTTAAGGAGCAAAAATGAAAAGAAAAACAAACTTATATATAGTATTAATTTTAGTTGTTGGATTCCTTTTCCAATCCTGCGAATGCCCTTTGCAAGAACCTTCCGCGTATTCACCTTGCAGCGTTCGAGAAGTAACTATAACCAAGTTTAATCCCAACGGGACACTACGCGATACTATTTTACCCGATGGAACCAGACAAACGGTATTCATTCCCGATTCAACGTATTCGATTCATACATTTCTATTTCCGTTCGATGCAAACAGCTCGGGATTTTTACCAAACGATGAACGCTTTAAAAATACCTCGTCGATAATCCTTTTCCAGAAGCCATTTTCGGATGGTTCACCCTATTATGTTGCTATCTTTGATAATTATCCTACGAATTCGGGGCTTAATGGAGACTTACTTCTTTTCGATATTGCCAATGACTTTTCTAATGCCTATATTCGAGTAACCAGGGATATTCTTCTGCTACCCGAACGGTTCAACAGCGAAAATTCACAGCAATTTTGTGAATTTGTTAATAATTTAACTCGGGATACTGGTCGAATTAATTCATTGAAGAATAACTTAGCAAGATTTGGATTAGGATTGCCAATTGCTTCGGTAACCCAGTTTAACGCTGGTAATGTTGTTGTGCTCGATGCGAACGGAAGAATAACCACCGCCGTTTCGCCTCCTTCGGGCGATGTACAAGATTTGTTAAATTTAACCCGAGACCAATCAATAAATTTAAATGTTAGAATTGGTGATGTATTCCTTTACAGAGCAAGGAACGGGCGTCTTTTTATCTTCGCTGTTACAGATTTACGACAAGGTTCGCTGGCTCCCTATAAGAAACGCATGACTATTATGTTCAGTGCAATTAATTAAATACAAGAGGAGAAATAAAATGAAAAGAACAATTTTTTTAGGACTTTTAATTGGAATGGTGGTAATTTCTTGCACTAAACCGAAAATCATTCGTGAACTCCCCGAAGGCAATCTTACAAAAGTTTCGAAAATAAACTCACCAAATACTACAAAAGATGAAGTAGCACCCGTACAGCAACCGACCAATCTTTCGTTAATAGACCCTTGTGAAAGAGAAAGTAATTATACAACGCCACAACCTTTCGATGGAATTATAACCTCGGAGAACTTCATTCGTCAAATTATTCCAGTTTCCGAATATAATAGGGAAGCGATAGAGTATTTGACTTCGAATGTAGAATCAGTTACATTTTTGACTTCGCACGAGGGATTTGCATCGTTTTCTCATCCACCTTCGGCAAAATTCATACAGCGGAACGATTTGCCAATGAGTGGTTCGATAGGAGGAACAGACATATTTTATTTCTATCCGAAGAACGGGAGTGTATATTTCGATGTTTTGCCTGAACCAGTAAATTCATATTTTTGGGATTCGCATCCGTTTGTTTCGAACGATGCACTTGGGAATATTTTGCTCGTTTGGGCATCCGATAGGAAAGATAATTTGGGTGGCTTTAGTTTTCCTTATGCTAATCGTGGGAATACGGACTTATATTTTGCGTTTAAACGCCCAAACCAAAATTGGTCGGAAGTAACTGTGCACAACCTTTCTTTCGCTAATACCGATTTTTCCGAGTCTTCGCCGTTCCTATTTTGCAAATGCTACAATCCTACTTTATTCTTTGCCTCCAATCGTGATTCGAAAGATTCAACTTTCGATATTTTTTATGTGAACCTCGAAATTGATTTCATTAACCAAAGAATTGTTTCTAAGGGTAAAGTCGAGAAACTCACTTCGGGGCAATCGCCTATCAATACCAGTGCAGACGAACGTTTCCCATTCGTTGCTTATCCACACGTCTCGAATTTAGCTCGAGAGTTGAAAATTTATTTTACTTCTAACCGATACAAAGATTCTGTGGTTTCTATTTTCAAAGATACTACGCAAAAGGAAATTCGGATTGAAACAAAAAATGTTGGGGGTTACGACCTCTACCAGTTCAATCTCGATAAAAACGAGTTTAAATGCCAGGCTCCACCACCGCCACCGCCTCCTAAACTCTTCCTGGTGGTGCATATTAATGAATTTTATTATGATGAAATGGGGACGATTCTTGATTCATTGAAAGATATTGATGCCGATTATTATTTAAATAAGATTCAGAAAAGAACAAAGGATACTATCGAACTTGAACTTGCTCGCAATTACGATGTAATGCGGGAATTCGTTAAATCGTCTTGTGATTCTTGTTTTTCTACCTCGATTTATTTCGCCACCCCGAACAAAATCTACAAGGATACAACGATTGACTTAACTTTAAATACTTATTGTTACAAAAAGCCACCGAGTCGGATAAGTTTTTCGATGCAAAAGGGACTTGCGTTTTTTGTTACTGGTTATTGGTATCCTACTACGACTGAAAACTTATATGAACTATGGCGCCGCTCGAAGTCTGGTTGCTTGCAACTTTCGAAGTTTATCGACTCGACCGATTTCAAGCCCGATAGCCGTTATTTCTATATTGCTGCTGCCAACGAAAACGATAAATGGTTGAATAGCGTCTTCTATCCTAAAATTGATTCGTTGCTACAGCAGTTCGATACTTGCTACTCTAATCAGAAAATAGTTATTACAATTCATGGATATACAGACCCCTGTCCGTTGCGAACAATCCGCGATGAATCAGGAAAAATTATCGAGGACAGCACCCTTTATAGTTGCGACGGAGACATTGTGTTCGAAAACGTTAAAATCCCAAGTAGAACTTTGATGAAGAAACCCAACCTTCGTACTATCGACGGAAAACCTTTTATTCCACCTTATGGCTCACAACAAGGCAACTATGTTTTAGCAATGCTTCGAGCATATTATACAAAGGAGACAATTATAAAAGGTTTCAAGCAAATCTATAGTCATAACCCCAGAACTCTCCGACTCTTCGATAACTTTGTTAAGTTTAAGCTGGATGCTTTTGGGATTTATGATGAGCGGCCACCTTGCCCAGAAATCGACAAAAACATAGTTGGGGTTGAACTCGCAAATCGTCCATATCCGGAAAGTTTGAACGAACCTTGCAATCTTCCTCATAGCCGACGTGTGATGATTTATCTCGATGTTGTTTTCGACGAAGTGCTTGCCAAGGGATTTGCTCGCGATGAATGCGGAAAACTTAGTTACTTAGCCTACATCGAGACAAAGAAAGTTGTTAGAGAAATTGAGCAAAAGGAGAAGATTGTCATCGAACCACCCAGGGAACTTGTTAGAAAAATTGACACAATTTACCAAGAACCGCCTTCATTAGAGCCACCCGAGGGTACACCTTGCTTTGGGATTTGTTACCGTGTTGTCTATGGAACAGCACGAAACGAAAGCGAATTCATTCTAATTAAAAATTTACTTAAAGCCATCGGATTCGAAGTTCAAGAACCCGAAGGTGTAAATTTTGATTTAGTTTCGAAAGAGAAGTTTTACACAATTGAGCAAGCAAAAAAGACAATCGAAGAATTCAACAAAGCGATTTATCAACTTTCTGGAATTATCGAAATTACTAGGATAAAGGCTTATGTAATACAGATATAGGAGGAGCGAAAAAGGGATAAACTTTCTTTGGCATCCTTAAGTTTCTTTCCGAAGATTTTGGTAATTTTGTAATTTACAATTAGTTAATTACATTAAATATGAAGAGTCCGATTTCAATATATATCGAAACTTATGGATGCCAGATGAATGTAAGCGATAGTGAAATAGTTTCGCGTATCGTCAAAAATGCTGGCTACGATTTAGTCGATAACCCCAAGGAAGCTAATGTAGTCTTATTAAATACTTGTTCGGTTCGCGATAATGCAGAAAGAAAAATCCACGAAAGACTTGTTCATTTAAAGCAGTATAAAAGGGGGAACGGTAATTTCGTTATCGGTATTCTCGGTTGTATGGCTGAACGATTACGTAATCGTTTAATCGATGAAGCTGGAATCGTTGACCTCGCTGTTGGTCCCGATGAGTATAGAAAGGTCCCCGAGTTAATTCAGAAAGCCTTCATAGGCGAAAAAGGAATTGCCGTGAAACTATCGAGAGTCGAAACCTACGAAGACATTGAACCTTTGCGAAAAGAAGGAGTTTCTGCGTGGCTTTCCATAATGAGGGGTTGCGATAAATTTTGCTCTTTTTGCGTTGTTCCTTTTACTCGTGGTCGCGAGCGTTCCAGAACTTTACCTTCAATAGTAGATGAAATCAAAGCACTGTGGGATGAAGGTTTTAAGGAAGTAACTTTGTTGGGACAAAACGTGAATAGTTACCGATGCCCCCAAACGAATAAAGACTTTTCCGACCTACTACGAGAATGTGCAAAAGCCCAACCTCGAATGCGAATTCGTTATGTAACTTCTCATCCACAAGATATGAGTGATAAATTAATCGAAACGATGGCTGAGTTCGATAATATTTGCAAATACATTCACCTTCCAATTCAAAGCGGTTCAAATCGGATACTTGAACTTATGAATCGTAACTATAGCGTCGAACATTACTTGGGCAGAATCGAGAAGATTCGTTCAGTGATGCCAAATTGTGCCCTTTCGACAGATATTATTGCTGGATTTCCAACTGAAACGCTCGAAGACCACGAATCAACTTTGAAGGTAATGGAACATATTCGCTACGATGGTGCATATATGTTTAAGTATTCGCCTCGAGAACATACCAAGGCTTATAGAATGAAAGACGATGTCCCCGACAAAGAAAAAATTCGACGACTGAACGAGATTATTGAACTCCAAAACAAAATTTCCAGAGAAATTAACGTTACAGAGTATGGGAAGATACACGAGGTGCTTGTTGAAGGTCCTTCAAAAAAAGACAAAACGCGCTGGCAAGGTAGAACCGATACAAATAAAGTAGTGATTTTTGCAACTAAAGACAATATTGCGGTTGGTGATTTTGTCAATGTTAAAATTACTAATTCAACTTCTGCAACGCTTTTTGGTGAATTAATTTAATAGGCGAGTTTGACGGCTTTGATGTTGTGTATTTTCGTTTTTAATACTCTTTCGACTCCCCCACGTAAAGTCATTGCCGCACCCGGACAACCCGAACAAGCGCCAGAGAGTTGAATATAAACAATTCCATCGACGACACTTTTCAAGTGGATTTTTCCACCATCGGCTTCACTGAACGGGCGAATATCGTGCTCGATAACTCTTTTTACCTCTTCGAATAGTTCATTCGCATCGGTTTCCATATTAAAATTAAAATTTAGTTATACATCATAACAAAAATACAAAATTTGTCATAGAAAATAAGAGTAAAAAAACTAAGGAAAAAATGTATCCTTCTCTTAATGGCATCATTTTTTTAGATTTTTCTTCCTCCCTTTCTGTCGAATGGGACGGAACCAGAATGACAAAGAAGAGACTGAACAAGTGGTTGTAACCCTTGTTTGCACAGTTACATCTGACAATGCTTTTCAAGAAAACTAGTTATAAGACAACCCCGTGTTGTCTCAAAATTTTTGTGCAGCGTAAACGCCTCCGACTACTAGCAGACCTCCAATAATATAAATAAAAGAAATGCTTTGGTTAAGAAAAATTATTGCAAGAATGGTTGTAAATACCGGCTGAAGATTATTGAAAACCCCTACACTACTTGCTGGAAGCCGCTTTATCGCATAATACCAAATTAAGTATGCAATACCAGAAGTAAATACTGCGAGATAAATTATCTGTAACCAATGTATCGGTTCGATTAAAGGTATATTTGCAATGTCATTGTGGAAAAAAGAAATTGGAAGATAAAGTAAAAACCCGAACAGCATAGCAATAAAAGTTGAATAGATACTACCATAGCGTATAATAAGGACCTTGCCATAGGTAGAATAGACCGACCAAGCGAGGCTTGCAAGAAGAGCAACAAGATTTCCAATGAAATACTCCGACTTGAATTCCAAACCTCGTTCAAATAGGATTAACGAAATACCAACAAATGCAATTACTATTCCCAAAGTTTTTCGTAAAGTTATTTCTTCCTTTAAAAAATAAATAGAAATAAGTAGGATAAAAATTGGGCTTAAAGCATAAGCCAACGCAACATTCGAGGCAGTTGTCATTTTAATGCTGACGAAGAACAGATATTGGTTCAGTGGTATATTTAATAAACCAAGTATAAGGAACGGCACAACGTCTTTCCTTTCTATCGCAAATATCCTTTGCCCTTTAACGATTAAAAAGAGAACAAAAAAAATGACTGCAAAGAATGAACGGAAAAGAAGAATCGTTGTTGGAGGTAAATCAAATGTCAAATTCTTTGCAAAGATATGTGTGGTCGAAGCAATTACTTGTTGGAGGAATAAAAATGCGTAAATCATACGAAAATTTCACGGATTGTTGGAATTTGGTTTTCCCAAGAAAATTCGCGTGCGGCTCCCCGAACGATTTCCCT
>CAZPSM010000069.1:0-3233 GCA_964589125.1 uncultured Hyphomicrobiales bacterium
ATAAATAAAAGTGCTGAAATTTCCCCCGATATATGGAACAAATGTAAGTAGAACAGTCGAAGTCATTAATAAAATAACTACATACTTCCACCACAGAGGCTTAGACTTTTCAACTGAATATAATAATCCCAAGACCAGACTCAAAACAACACCCACGCCTATAATTAGACCTTTCATATATTGTAAAAATATATTGCAAAAAACTAAATAACGAATTTACGAATTTTTAGTTTATTCTAAAATCTTTTTTAAAACTAATTTGTTGAGTGGATAATTTGCAGATTTTGGAAAATACTGAATCGAATCCATAATGCGTGTAATCAAAAAAATTCCAAATCCACCTTTTTGTTTATTTTTCAGTATGTCTAATATATTAACTATTTCAACATCAGTGGGGTTGAAACTAGAGCCTTCATCCATAATCACAATTTGAAATTCTTTTCCATATGGCTTGACTTCGATAGAAAATTTTTTCGTATTGTCGAATTGATATGAATGTTTCATTATGTTTGTACATGCTTCATCAATAGCCAAGGCAATTTGGAAGGAGTCATTTTCCGTAAATCCAAAATCTAAAGCAGATTTATAAATAAAATTGCGAGCCTTCTCCAAATTCGACAATTCTCCATTCAGAATAATTTTATTAGTTCTACTTTTATTTTTTTTGCTAATCATTTTTTCTTACAACATTGTCTTTAAACATCTGTATTGCCGAAGCATCCGATGGTAGAATGTCGAAAATCAGAGGAAATCCAAGTAGTTCGAAAACAGACTGGACTTTCGATTTCATCTCTGTTAGTTTAATATCGCCACCATTTTCTCGAATTTCTTCGACAAAAGCCATAAAAACCCCTAATCCGGCGCTACTTATGTAATCTAAATCTTTAAAATTTACTATAATTCGATAAGTTCCTTGTGAGGTGGCTTCTCCAATTGCTTCTTCCAATTTTGGGGCTGTATGTGCATCTAAACTTCCAGAAATTCTTAATATTCGAATACCAAAATCCAAATCCTCATAAAATACATTAAATTTCGAATCCATCTTTCACCTTATTTTATTTTTAACGTTATTAATGTCATATCATCTTTTGCTTCTTTTGTCTGTATTTTAACGTAGTTCAAAATTTTTTCTTTTAATTCACTGGCATTAATAAATACTTCATTTTCTACAATTTGTTTCAGCTCTGCAATACCTTCGTTTATATCACTATTTCCAAGTATTTCTACGAGTCCATCAGTAAATAGCAAAAAATACGAATCTGGATGTAAAGGTAAAGTAGTAGTGTCCAAAATATCGACAAAACGATTGTTATTGACCAATGGAATTCCTATTCCTTTTGGGGAAATTTGCTCGACAACAGAGCTGTGTTTTCTTATTAAAGGTAGATGTCCACCGCGAGCAATATCAACTTCACCTTTTTGAAAATCAAAAATCAATACAAAAATTGTTAAATGAATTCGTTTATCTATTTTGTTAAACAATGACTTATTAATCTCTATTAATAAGTCTTTTGCATTAATAATTTGTTTAGGAATCGACATAATAATTCCTTTGAGAAGCGCCATATAGAAAGCGGCGCTCATTCCTTTGCCAGAGACGTCTCCGATTAGAATCCCGAATTTTCCATCTGGAAAATCGAGAAAATCGTAGAAATCACCTCCGACCTCTTCAGCAGGCTGAGTATAGACGGAAATTTCTAATTTTTCCAACTCCGGAACATTTGTTGGAAGTAATTTATTCTGTATTTCTTTTGCAATTGTTAGTTCGTGATTTAGCCTCTCCTTTTCAGAAGAAATTTTCAACATTCTAAAATTTTCCATAACTGTTTTTAAGTTTTCAACAAATGTCACTAGGATTCCTAACAGTTCTTCATCGAAAGAATATTCATATCTACTTGCAACAACAAGAGAACCCGACTTTTGATTTTCGAAAATAATTGGAACTATAAGGAAAGACTTTAAAGAAGAATTATAGATACGCCCGCCACTACGATATTCTTCTATTTCAGTTAGGGAATGAATTATTTGTGGTGTGTTAATGGTGTTGAAATAGTTAAAAACAGGCGAAGAAAGATAGTGTTTCTGTAGAATGTAGGCATCTATTCCAAGAGAATACTTTATCAAAGTGTTTCCTTCTTCATACCATTCAATCCAAACCGGGTTTCTTCCACTTGTATTGTAAGAAAGCTCAACAACAATCTTCAATATTTCGTCGAGCGAGTTTATGCCTCTAACGATTCGATTAAGATATGAAAGCGAACTAAATTCATAAATTTTTTTATCTAATATTTCAGAAGTTGGTAAAGAAACGAAACTCAAATATAGAATTCTAACGAATGTAACTAAATATATTACAGCAATAAACTTGCAAAGATGAAGAAAATAGATGGATGCAAAGTAAAGATGGGGCGAACCTATATCCGATATACCCAAGATTAATGAAAGAAATATGATTGCAATCAAAGAATAAAGTAGAAGTTTTTTCTTTAAAGGTTTATTTGCTAAAGTTACCCACCCTTTAATTCTAAAAGAATAAAAACTTAAAATTGCTCCCAGAAAAGCGAATGAATAAGTTATAGCAGAATATCGATCCAAATCTTTTGTATCCGTTTCCGGAAATTGTTTCCAAATTAATAAGATAGAGAAGATAGCTATTAGAAGTGAAAATAACTTAATGGATAGGCGTGTGCGCTGCCATCGTGTTTGATGTAACCATACTATAAAATAGTAGAGCAATAAAAATGCAATAACAGCAATAAAGAAATCTTGAACACCCCAAAAGAATGTTTGGATTAATTTAACTATTTTAAAAATACCTAACGAAGAGCTTATTACCTTGAAAATGAAAAAAACGAAAAGAACTTTTACGATAAGTTTTAAATCCCCGAATATCTTTGTCGAGAATTCCGAAAAGGAAATTTTATCCTCAAGACTTGCTTTCCAAATAGGTAAATAAAATATGATGGCAAGTACACTAAAAAGTAAAATATCGATTAATCGCCATATTCCATCATATTCAAAATTGAAAGTTGAATAAAGAAGATTCACAAAGATAAGGAATGAGAATAAAAGTGTGAAAAGAATCAGATATGATATAGAAATTATTCTACCTATTATCACTCTAAATTTATAAAGTTAAATAAATAATACGAAATTCATTATAAAAAGTTTCCAGACTTTATTATTGTAATTTTAATATAGAGATTTCCTTAATTCGTTATTATATAGGTCAT
>CAZPSM010000069.1:3264-3487 GCA_964589125.1 uncultured Hyphomicrobiales bacterium
TTACGATAGAGCAATAGTACCTCATCATCGGTGCCACGAGCCTCGGCTGGGTCTTCGAAACCAATGTGTAGCCTCGTTTTTACATTGCCAGAAAAGACAGGGCAAGTTTCTTTTGCGTTATCGCAAACCGTAATTACATAATCGAAAGATTCATTCAGAAAAATTGCAACATCCTTCGATTCATAATGGGAAATATCTATACCAACCTCTTGCATAACTTTTA
>CAZPSM010000069.1:3505-4904 GCA_964589125.1 uncultured Hyphomicrobiales bacterium
AAGGGTTAACTTTCCCCGCTGGATTTGTTCCAGCTGAATATACTTCCAACCGTGAGTCGAAAGATTTTAGGAAACCTTCTGCCATTTGGCTTCGACAAGAATTTCCAGTGCAAAGAATAAGGATTTTCATTTGTTTCTCCTAAGTAAAATAAAAGTTTTGACTAAATCTGCTGTTTTCATATTCTTTGATTGATTTCAAAACAAACAATTTAAATATTTTTTTTTTTTTTTTTTCATTGTTGCGTACAAGTAGTAAAAAAGAAATGCACAACATATATTTCTCTGCAGTTTGACAAAATAGAGACGGGTTGAACAGAAAATCTGCTGATACTATATCCAACTGAAAGTATTGGATTTTTACCACACAGCACTTTTTTGGTAAATTAAAATATATTAAGTAATTTTGTAGTTTGCTAAGAGGCGATGGGGTTCGCCTTAAACCGCAATTATGCTGATAACTCCTACCATAATTATTATTAATTATTAGAGGAGTTGTTTTCTATGGATACCATTTATTTCCTTGCAGCTTTTTGGTTTTTAGCTGCTGTTCTGTCAACAATTCTTGCCAATCGCTTAAAAATCTCAATTGCTTTAATGGAAATTGTTGTTGGAGCAATTATTGGCTATGTTGCTTTCAAATTCAATTACACAGACAGACTTGCTTTGAATGCAGATTGGCTAAAATTTTGTACTGGTGTTGGTGCAATTATGCTCACATTTCTTGCAGGAGCGGAATTAAATCCCAATGCAATGAAATCAAAATTAAAAGAAGTTTCAATTGTTGGATTAATTGGCTTTCTTGCACCATTTATCGGTTGTTTCCTGATTGCCTACTTTTTGATTGGTTGGGAATTAAAAGCAAGTTCACTTTGTGGCATTGCACTATCTACAACTTCAATGGCAGTTGTTTATGCAGTAATGCTTGAGTATGGATTTAATAAAACTGAATACGGAAAAGGAATATTAGGGGCTTGTTTTGTTAATGATTTAGGAACAGTGATAGGGTTAGGATTAATATTTGCCCCTTTCACGTATAAGACGTTGATATTTATTGCAGTAATAATTGTTCTAATATTTATTTTACCTACAATTACTAATTTTCTTATAAAGCATTTTGCTTATAAAACTGCTGCTATTCGTGCAAAATGGATACTTTTTATACTATTGTCAATGGGAATACTTGCTTTATGGTCAGGTAGCGAACCGGTTCTTCCTGCCTATATTATAGGAATGCTATTGGCAAGCACTATGGAAAAAGACGACCATTTTGTAAGAAGATTAAGAACTTTAACCGTTGGCTTTTTAACACCTCTATATTTCTTAAGAGCTGGAGCTCTTGTGTCGATACCAGCACTTATTTCAGCGCCTGTAATATTTATTTTTCTTTTTGTAGGAAAAG
>CAZPSM010000069.1:4938-13098 GCA_964589125.1 uncultured Hyphomicrobiales bacterium
CAAAAATTTTCGGTTTGTATCCTGCAATAAGTAATTTTAAGAATAATAAAAAAGAAAAGTGGTATTATACATTGCTGATGTCTACCGGTTTGACTTTCGGCACAATTTCTGCATTATTCGGACTTTCTCATAACATTATTTCCCAAGAACAGTATTCGTCCATTGTAGGTGTGGTGATTGCAAGTGCTGTAATACCAACCCTTATAGCTAATAAATTTTTCTTGCCGGAACATTTGCTCGCACGGCCCGTTTTAGACGACCAAGCTCCTGACGCAGTTGAAATTGAAAATAGCAAACAATAAGTTACTTCTTTTTGGTGAAAATTAAATTGCCGAAAGAAGAAATATAAAAATAATATTTTTCGTTACGCAAAAGACAAAAACCATCAGTTATATAATAGACAGTGTATCCCATTGTCGAGCCGGTACTGGTTTCAGCATTTCTCCACCTAATAAACTTTTGTGTAATTTGACTATAGATTCACTCGAAATCGGCAACAGACACATATCGCCAAGTCGTTTGGCTCAATTCTACTATTTCATTCAATAGGAAATATAAAAAGTAAATGTGATACACGTTTTTATGTTTGAATCGAAATTTTCAAGATGTAATATTAGCAGTAGGGTAGATAGTCTTTTACATTACGTGTCAATTATGCTTTTTACAAAAACAATTAACGAATTAGTAATCTGTGGAATTGTTATTGATTGAATACCATCGTCACCTGCGTTAGCACGTACGACAAGTGTTCGTTGGTTAATTGGGAAGAATTTAGCATAAAAATCATCCAGGCCACTGTAAAATGCAAGAAGTGGCTTGTTAAAAGCAGAGGCAACGTGAACCATTGCAGTATCGGGGGTTACAACTCCACTCGATTGTTCTATAAGAGCAGCAACATCAAGAAAATTCCTTGAACGGAATAAAATAAAACTGGGAAATGTGGTTGAAATTTTCAATGCAAAACTTTTATGATTTGGTGTAAAAGTAACTACAACTTTTAGTTCGTTTGTATATGGAAACCCTTCGAAAGCAGAGATAAGAACTTCTTCGCTTATCATCTTTTTAGGATTGCTTGCAGAAATGTTCAGAACAACAAATTTATTTTCATCTATCTGATTTGCCATTAGAAAGTCCGCGGCATATTGTTGGGAATCCTTGGAAGGAAAAAGTTGTGGCTTGGGAATATTTCCTCTATCGGGTGTTACTATTCCCAATGTTTTGAAAGCTTGGAAAACCCTTTGTGTAAAATGTAGGTTTTTATTAGAAATATAATCTGGTATTTCAATGTCGAAGGTTTTAAACTTACCGTTGAACCCAATCTTAGTGTTTGCACGAACGAGTTTTGCAATCAATAAACTTTCTCGCGATAAATGGTCTTTCGGGTCAATATAAAAATCAAATTTGTTTTCCATTAAAGAATATATTGTCGAAAATATCTTGTGGATAGATTTATCCCAAACAATTAATTTATCAACAAAAGGATTGTTCCATAGAACTTGTTGGTTTCGACGACCAACAATAAAAAAAACTTTGGAATCGGGAAATTTGCTTTTAAGTTCCGGCAATACCGGGGTGCAAAGAAGCAAGTCGCCGAAAGTTCCAAGTTGTAAAATAGCAATATTCATTGTACTTTGTAGTAAAGATTATAAAATTCGTCAAAAACTTTGTTTGGTTCAATATCGGAATAATAATTTTTTGAACTTATGAGATATGAGAAATTTGTTTTATATGGTAACCAAGGCATACCGAATTTTTCATCAATGAAATGAAAAAAAACAATAACAGGAATTTTGAAGCAAGAAGCAAGATGAACAACAGATGTGTCGGGAGTAATTAACAAATCACAACTTGCTACGAGTGAGGCAAATTCATCGAAATCTTTTGTAAAATTAGCAATACTGGTATTGGTTTCGCTTTGGATTTGTCTAATCTCGGCTAAGTAATCTTTGGTCGAAAAAATAAGTATCTCAAGCGTAAAATTAGTTTTGATTTTGTTTATTAATGCTATAAAATTTTGCACACCCCAAAATTTTTGCCTACTTGACCCAGAAATGTTTATACCCAGACGAACCATAGATTTGGGCGGTAGAGAACTGATTTTTTTTAGAGGATATTCCAAACTCCAGTCGTAATTAGATGGATTCAAACCAAAAGGGATAAGAAGATTTGCAATTCTTTCGACTATATGGACCTTACTTTTATCGGGTAAAGTAACAATATGTGTGTATATATTCTTATTTTCTTTTTCGAAGCCAAGAGAGAATTTTGTTTTAAGCGAGCGAACTAAAATCGAGGAGGTAACCGAAGAATTATCTAAAAGGTCTATTACCAATTCAAAATTCTCTTTTCTCAGTTGTTTTATCAGTTTAAAAAATTTCAAAGGACTTTTATTTAAAACGAATATTTCGGAACAATATGGTTTTATACAAGATTTTGCAACAGCGTTTCTTTCGCTTAAAAGAATCGAGATTTGAGTTTCTGGAAATGCATTATGCAAATTTCTTAAGAATGGAGTAGTTACCAGTAAATCGCCGATTCTATCTTGACGTAACAATAGTATTTTTTTTGCAGTTGCAATATCACCACACTTTTGATAACATATTTTAGGGGCGGTTTTGCGATTTTTTGCGAAAAGAAAACCTTTTAACAAAGCCTTGAAATTGCTCTCAATAGATTTTAGGATTTTACGCATCGTAAAAAATGGAAATTCAAAAATACCAATTTATGAAATTCTAATATTGATTAGAATACTATTAAGTGTTATTTAGAGAAGAAGTTTACAAATTAGAAATAAAAATAAAGCCACCTTTCCTTCAAAGGTAGCCTTATTGAATTCGAATCTATTTATATTTATCTATAAATGCTTATTTATTGGTTTTTGTATCGCAACATTTATCTTTTGTCTTGCCATTTTTAGAGCATTCATCCTTCTTTTTATCTTTGCAATGCTCATCTTTGTGTTCTGGTAATACATTATTTTCGCTGCCTTCTTTATAAATTGAAGCCTCGTAACCTGCTCCTTGAACAGCCTTAACAAGCGCTTCTGGGTTAGTTTGTGAAGGATTAAATTTGACTTCGGCTATCTTGGATGTTAAATCGAGACTTGCTTCTTCGACTCCGTTTACTTTTTTAAGAGCCTTTTCGATTTTGATTTTACAACTGCCACAGTGAGCATTGGTCAGTATTTTTACCTGCTCATTTTGTGAAGAAAATGCAAAAGCTGAAAGTAGTAAAAAAACTACGAGAAACAGAACTTGATTTTTGATTTGTTTGTGCATTTGATAACCCTTATTGTTTAACCTATGTAAAAATGTAATTAATTTTAACGAAAAAAATAATTATTTATTTTATTTATTTCTATTTTGTTTTTTTGATTAATTCGATTGCTTTGAGAAGTACTAAGTCTTGATGCTTCCTTTGTTTAAAGCCTTTTTCACAGGTATGTGAGGTGGTAAGCCGTTTTTATAAATTTCTTTTCCATTATAATCGATAACCTTAAGAAAACTCCAAGCAAGGTTAAAACCACAGGGAATGGAGAAAGTCGCTATTTCCGAAGGACTGCCACCGGTAGAACGACCAACAAGCTTCCCGATTCTGAATTCCCTTACTATCGAGGCTATAATTTCACCAACTCCTACGGTTCTCTCATCAATTAAAAAATATATTCCTTTGGGTTGTATTAATGCTTTACCGTAAATTTCAGAAACAACTTTGTTCCAAGAAATTGTTTCTCGATATGGAAATGTAAAGACCGGAAGGAGCCATTGTGGAGAGTAGGCTTTGTTGTCCATAAAATAAGTAAGGAAATGCTCACTAGCTATGACAAAGCCCCTTAAATCAAAGATATAGTAATCGGCGGGCTTTAATGAATCTAACTTCTCTTTAAGTTCTTTATCGCGGATTCGTGTCAAATCGAAATATAAGATATTATCGGCGAGTCGAATTACTGCCTCCGGCCGAGTTTCAATAAAATCAGTTGGGCTTGCGGTATTTTCGAGTTCGACTTTCAATAATTTACCCGACGTTATTTTCTTAATCATTAAAATAATTTTCGGAGCAAAGTTATATCGTATGTATGCAAGGGATTTTAAATACTTCCATTCAGAATTTGAATATGATAAAAATAAGGACACTGAATCAATTACATTTTGAATTGGCTTCCCATCTATTTCTACAACTTCGTCTCCTCTTTCAATGTCCGATATGTTTTTTCCAACATCTGTAATTATTATCTTACCATTATTTTCAGTCCATTGGAAAGGAAAAGTTGTATATTTTTCTAAATCTTTATGCCAGATTCTTACTTGGTTATCGGCAACGAAATGTAACATTGTTTCTAATGCCGCTGAAAAGCCTATGAGGGAAGAATCGGTAGCGGTTTTTTGCAGAACTTGCTCCAAAATGGCTTCTGCTTTCCAGTCATCATGCAAAAAAATACTAAAATGCTGAATTAAATTCCAAAGTATAATTGTGGTAGCAATACGGGAAACCCTGTCTTCGACAGCAAATGTTGGATGTCCAATTTCTTTTATTAGCGCGTCGATATTGGAATAGGGTAGTGTACCTAATGAATCTACAAATAAGGTTAATGGAATAATTGTGGAATAACCATCGTTTAGTTCTACTGTGTAAGTTGAATTTTCTTCGGGTAAAGTAATCATTGTTTGAGTATCTGATTTTAACAATAAGGATTTTTCTCCATCCAATGGGGATGTTCTTATAATCTTTGCAAGATAACCACTTTGCTCCGATTGTTCAAGCAATTTCCAGCCAAAAACCAACCTGTCATCTTTTTCAGATTCGAAACTCGGGTTTTTTAGTAAGTTTTCTTTGCCTCCTTCAATCGACAATCTCGCATCGTCGAAATAAATATTACCTTCGCCAACAAGAATAAGTGCGATTCTTAAAAATACCGTATTAGATGGTATCTGGGTAGAAATCTTAAAATTTTTCCATTTTGAAAAATCAAGTGTATCAATTTCTTTGATTTTAGAATCAATTATTTTATTTTCTATGTTATCGAATCGTAAAACGAGAAGAACTTTGCTTGGTAATCCGATTAGTTTCCCGCGGATACCGATTGAAAAATCGATGGTTTTGTTACGAATCGCAGATACATTGATTATCTGCTCAACAATTCCTTGATATTTCCTTGTAGGGATGTAATGGTTAATAACTTCGCTCCTTATTAAGGAGTTGTTAGAGTAAAATGGTAATCCATAGTGAACCCAAGAAATAAGCACATTATTTAGTGCATTTTTGGGTTTGTGGAAATTCATCTTTTCTTCGTTTTTATGAACAATTTTCAAAAGTGGTGCAACTGGCTTGAATAGTTTTTCAATAAGTTGGTGCGATGGGGTTCCATTGTAACTATTTAAAATTGATTTTACACCATAGAAGGCGAAGGCCTCCCAATTTAGTTTCTTTGCTTGGTCACTTGGATAAAAATAACGAATCAGACCATAGACCTTTGCAAAATCTATCAAAGTTCTTGTTTGTTGTGTGCTTAGAGGGGTAGGTTTATCTATATGCACTTCACTCGAATCCAAAATCTGGATAGAAACATCATCGAGCCAAGCTTTGCCATTTCCAAATAACAAAAGTCCATAGTTTAAATATAGAGCCCCGTTGCTAATCCATCCTTCAATTTCATAGTATTTCCATTCTCGAAGAACGATTGGGTTTTGTGCCATAAATTCAAACAATCCTACCTGGTCATCATCTTTAAATCTTTCACGAATCCATAAATGTGCAGACCCTTTTGGACTGTGAATTTCGGCTTTGATAGCAGCTCGTATTCTAATTTTTTTACCTCGGAATGCACTTGCATCAATACTTTGCATAACCGAACCGTAAATATCTTCAATATACTCGCCTTCGCGAGTGAGTTCTAAGCATTGTTTCCCAGTTTTCGGCTCGATATTAGTTGTATATGCTTTATATCCGAGTTTTTCTGCATAACTTGGCACAATCCAACCCTTGGGCAAGAGTCCAACTTCACCAATTTCAAAATCAAGATTATACGGATGAGGAAGAAAGTTCTGTGAAAAAGTTTCTAACGTAGAGAAGCACATTATTACAAAAACCAGAAGCAATATTTGTCTCATTTTACACATACTGTTTTAATATTTACAAATTCACGTATTCCAAAAATAGAAAGTTCCCTTCCATATCCGGAATCTTTAATCCCACCAAATGGAAGTCGAGGGTCGGATTTGACAAAGTCGTTGACAAAACAGCAGCCCGCTTGCAGTTGATTTTTTGCGATATAGTTCCCTTTTTCGATATCTGAAGTAAACAATGCAGCTCCCAAACCAAAAGGACTTCGATTTGCGAGTTCGATTGCGTCTTTTTCGTTCTCGGCTTCGATTATTGCTGCTACCGGTCCAAATGTTTCTTCGTCAAAGACTGCCATTCCCGGATTAACTTTGGTGATAACTGTTGGAAAGTAAAAATATCCAGTTCTTTCAGGAATCGTTCCTCCCAACAGAAGTTCCCCTCCCTTCGACAAACTGCGGGTAACTTGTGAATGTAAGTCCAAACGCAAGTCTCCGCGAGCTAATGGTCCAATATCAGTATCTGAATCAAGCGGATTACCTATGGTCTTGTTTTGCATTTCACTAATGAACAAATCAATAAAATCCGAAAGTATTCCTTTTGCGACAATAAATCTTTTTGCCGCTATGCAACTTTGCCCATTATTAACTAGTCTTGCTTGAACGCAAGTTTTAACGGTTTTTTCCAAAGGAGCATCATTAAAGACAATGTATGGGTCGCTTCCACCGAGTTCTAATACATTTTTCTTTAAATTAAAACCAGAGATTTTAGCAGTTTCACGACCAACCGGTGTGCTACCAGTTAAGGTAACTGCTTTTATCCTGTTGTCCTCGATAATTTTTGCTACACGATTCGAGCTAATTACTAAATTGACAAATACACCTTCGGGGAGACCGGCACTTCGAAATATGTTTTCAATTTCAATTGCACAGCCCATGGTATTTCTCGAGTGTTTTAAAATCGCCGTGTTTCCTGCCGCTATGTTGGGAACCGCAAAACGAAAGACTTGCCAGAACGGAAAATTCCAAGGCATTATAGCAAGAATTGGACCCAGTGGAAGAAAAGATACGTAGCTTTTCGAATATTCCGTTTGGATAGGTAAATCTGCAAGTTGTTCTGGAGCATTTTCGGCATAATATCGACATACCCAGGCGCATTTTTCAATTTCAGCAATTGCTTGAAGAATTGGCTTCCCCATTTCCTTGGTAATCAATGTGCCAAGACTCTGTTTGTTGCT
The DNA here is from genome assembly GCA_964589125.1 of uncultured Hyphomicrobiales bacterium. Lineage (GTDB taxonomy): Bacteria > Bacteroidota > Ignavibacteria > Kapaibacteriales > UBA2268 > JBBIJO01. The sequence continues at coordinate 12,233 of CAZPSM010000069.1, forward strand.
TTCAAGTTCGTTGGCTACTTTTTGCAAATAGTTACATCTTGTTTCAATAGATTCCTTCGACCACATATTAAAAGCAGTTTGTGATAGTTCAATTTTCCTATTAATTTCATTATCGTTGAATTCAATATATTCGTGAAGAATTTCCTCGGTTGTTGGGTTAATTGTTATTATTTTCTCCATTTTTTCACCTTAAATTTTTTCAACAATACATAAAACATTTCAAAATTACTATTTATATTGCTTTTTTTATAATATCAATTCAGTATTGTTAAGTGAAAGGTACTATGCGTCAGTTGATTTTGATTCTTTCCGTATCTATTATTTCCTTTATCTTTTTTTTTTTTTTTTTCCGCAAACCTCCATCTGGTGGTGTACCCGACGAGGCTCCTCCGAGAGTCATTAAGTTTTATCCTTCGAATTATACAACTAACTTCCGAGAAAAGGATATCGAAATTTCGTTTAATAAGTGGGTTGACCGTAGAAGTGTAGTAAACAATATTTTCGTAAATCCTCCAACAAAATATCAGGTAGATTGGAGTGGCAAAACATTGCGAATAGAATTTCCAGACGGTTTAGATACCAATACAACATACTCATTACTTTTAGGAACGGATTATTCTGATTTGGACCAGAACAAAGCACAGGAACCATTCTCTTTGGTATTTTCGACTGGTTTTCGTATCGACAGTGGTAGAGTGATGGGAAGAATAGTCGCGGAAGATATGTCCGGAGTCTTTGTTTATGCACTTCCTACAACTGAATTAAAGGATACGTTAGTGGATATTGAACGCCTTTTTCACTATAAAACTCAACCTAATCAAAAAGGTGATTTCAATATAGAGGCAATGAAGGAAAGCGAATATTAT
>CAZPSM010000070.1:0-12704 GCA_964589125.1 uncultured Hyphomicrobiales bacterium
AATGGCTCACGATATAAAAGAAATCTGGGATGAAAAGGACAAAGAAAAGAAAAAACAGTTAGTCGCTGCTTTCAAAGAAAAACATAAAGCTAATCTGGATAAACTTATTGACCCCGAACATCCCGATTTAGGACCAAAGAATAACCAGTTTGTATTGGCATTTGGCAGATTAAAAAACGGAAGAAAAGAATTCATCTCCAGATTTCAATCTGCATTTGGTACAACAAACCTACACGGACATACAACTGTTTGTCAGGGGTCACTCTATTTTACTTGTAAGGCAATAAGCGAACAATATCAAGGTGGCAAATTTCAGGGTGGACAAAAATTTTACTGGCAGGCAGACCTTGAACATTCAAAGTATGTTTTATTCGTTGGTGCAAATTTATTCGAAGCCAATTACGGTCCAACAAACAGAACAGTTCGCTTAACAGAAAATCTTGTAAAAGGTTACACTAAAATTGCAGTTGTTGACCCACGCTTTTCAAAACTTGCAAGTAAAGCTCACAAGTGGTTACCCATTAAACCCGGAACTGATTCGGCTTTAGCGCTTGCAATAATTCAATGGATTATAAATAACAATCGTTACGATGAAAAATTTCTTAAGAATGCAAATAAAGCAGCAGCAAAAGAAACAAATGAAACAAGCTGGACAAATTCAACCTGGCTTGTGGAAATTAAAGATGGTCAACCCGGGAAATTTATTCGTGCTGCCGATTTTGGTTTAAAGTCTGCTGAAAAAAGAAAAATGGAAGACCCGAAAGACAAAACAAAGCAAATTGAGTACGAAGAAAAGTTTATGGTTGTGATGGTAAATGGCAAACCAACCTGGGTTGATCCAAATGATGAAAAAAATCCTGTCTACGGTGATTTATTTGTTGATACTGAATTGACAAATAAAGAAGGCAAAAAAATCAGAGTAAAATCCGGTTTACAGATTCTTAAAGAATCATCAGAAGAAAATTCAATCAGCAAATGGTGTGAAATTGCTGGTGTTAATGAAAAAGATGTTATCGAAGTTGCAAAGGAACTTACGAGCTATGGTAAACAAGCAGCTGTTGATATTCATCGTGGACCGGCACAGCATACAAACGGCTTTTACAATGTTTTAAGCTGGATGTCTATAAATATGCTGCTTGGAAATTTTGATTGGGCTGGCGGAATGTGCAAAGCCTCAACTTACAAATATGATGGCTCAAAAGGCGGAGTTTTTGATTTAACTAAAGTCAAAGGTAAAATTTCCACATTTGGAATAAGTATAATTCGTCACGATGTAGATTATGAAAAAACAACTTTGTTCGAAGGTTATCCTGCAAAAAGAAACTGGTATCCTTTATCATCAGATGTTTACGAAGAAATAATTCCAAGTATCGGTGATGCTTATCCATATCCTGTAAAAGCACTCTTCTTCTATATGGGTGCGCCTACTTATGCTCTGCCTGCCGGTCATACTAATATTGATGTTTTATCTGATGTAAATAAACTTCCTTTATTCTTCTGCAGTGATATAATAATTGGTTCAACTTCGATGTATGCTGATTATATTTTTCCTGATCTCTCATTCCTTGAAAGATGGGAATTCCAGGGTTCGCATCCAAATATGCCTGCTAAGGTAGAAAATGTTCGTCAACCTGTGATTTCGCCAATACCTGAAAAAGTAAAAGTTTATGGTGAAGAAATGCCTTGCTCTTTAGAAGCATTAATGATGGCATTGAATGAAAAACTTGGTTTGAAAGCATTTGGCAAAAATGCACTCGGTGATGGAATTGATTTTACAAGACCAGAAGATTTTTACTTACGTGCTGTTGCTAATTTAGCTTATGGTGAAGAACCTGGTAAAGAAGTTCCTGATGCTAATGACCGTGAACTTGAAGTCTTTTCAAAAGCTCGCAGACATCTCGATAAGTCAGTTTTTGATGAGCAAAGATGGAAACAAATTGTTGGTGAAGACAAATGGAGAAAAGTTGTTTATATCCTTAATCGCGGCGGAAGGTTCGAAGATCATGAAAAATCTTTCGAAGGTGACAAACTTAAACACAGATACGGTGCATTGCTGAATCTTTATCAAGAAAAAACAGCGAGCAAGAAATATTCTTCTACAGGAAAACATTTATATGGGTATGCGAAATACATTCCTGTATTAAACTATATGCAAGAGCCTGTAGATAAACTTTCTCAAGGATATGATTTACATTTAATTACACATAGGACAATTACACAAACAAAATCAAGAACCATTGCTGCATATTGGTTACAGCCGATTATGCCTGAAAATGGAATATTGATTAATCCTAAAGATGCTCAGAGATTAGGTTTGAAAAAAGATGATCTGGTTAGAGTTACAAGCGCAACAAATACAGATGGTATTTGGAATTTCAGAAATGGAAAAACAAAGGATATAATTGGAAAAGTTATTCCAACTGAAACTATGCGTCCCGGTGTTGTATCATTTGTACTTGGATTCGGACATTGGGCAACAGGCTCAGAAGACTTTGAGATTGACGGAGAAATAATCAAAGGTGATCCAAGACGAGCAAAAGGTTTACATGCAAATGCTGCAATGTGGACTGATTCATCATTACGCAATAATACTTGTATGATTGATCCCGTTGGTGGAAGCGTTTCATTCTACGATACAAGAATTAAGTTAATTAAAGTTTAGTTAAATTTGCATTGTTTTTTAAACGTTATATCGAGGTGATGAATCTAAATTTGTCTGTCGTTCTCGTAAAAACGGGAATCTAATTAGTAGTTGCAAATATGATTTATCAACCGAATTGTCTGGTAAAAAAATCGTTATTGCGAGGAGTGAGACGATAGAGCAATACACAAAATAGGAAAGAATTAATCTGGGAACGGATTCGCTGAAGAAATTCGATAGAATACCTTGCGAAGGAAATTTTGCTTAAAATGGAATATTAGTAAAGAATATTAACTATGAAACAAAAGGAGAGTAACTATGTCACAAATACCAAAACGATTTCAGAAGTTTACAGAGGATTATCCCGAAGTAGCCAAGGCATACGAACAACTTGGCAATGCTGTTCATAGTGCTGGGCCTCTTGATGAGAAAACAAGAGCACTGATAAAGCTTGCAATCTCCACAGGTGCAAGGTTGGAAGGAGCGGTTCATTCGCACGCCCGCAAAGCTTTAAAGGTTGGTTGCACTGCAGAAGAAATGAGACAAGTCGTTTTACTTTCACTTCCAACAATCGGGCTTCCATCAATGATGGCAGCACTTAGTTGGATCGATGATATAATTGAGAATGGAAAATAATTGTGGGAAAACTTTTTTACAAAACTGAATTAAAGCCAAGGTTGTAAATAATGCAAGGAATAAAGTTTAATAGACAGGAACTTGCTGGTTCTGTGGGCGATATTGGTACTGATTTTCCCCTCATCGTTGCAATGATAATCGCTGCAGGATTACACACTCCGAGTGTATTGATTGTTTTCGGATTGATGCAAATCCTTACTGGTTTAATTTATAGAATGCCTATGCCGGTTCAGCCGTTGAAAGCGATGGCAACTTTAGTTATTGCTCAGCAAATTGGCGGTAATATTTTGTTCGGTGCCGGACTTTCAATTGGAATTGGAATGCTTATTTTATCGGTGACCGGCTTGTTGACAAAAATTTCAGAATTAGTTCCTAAATCTGTTGTTCGAGGAATACAATTAGGCTTGGGAGTAAGTTTAAGCTTATTAGCTTTTCAGAAATATATTCCAAATCTTGGAGTTAATGGTTTTATTTTAGCTTTTATTGCTTTCATTATAATAATAGCCTTTATCGATAGTAAAAAATATCCGGCTTCTATTATTGTTTTACTGTTGGGCGTTTTGTACGCTTTACTTTTCGATAGCACCTCAATCATTTTTAAAAATGCTGTTGGCTTTAACTTACCACAAATCAGTTTGCCGTCGGTTGAAGATGTTACCAAAGGATTCTTACTTTTGGCTTTACCGCAAATACCGCTTTCGATAGGCAACTCTATTATTGCTACCAAACAAATTGCCCACGATTTGTTTCCCGAAAGACCACCTATCACAGTCAAAAAAATTGGACTAACTTACTCGCTTATGAATCTATTGATTCCTTTTTTTGGTGGAATTCCAAGCTGTCATGGCTCCGGCGGAATGATGGGACATTATACTTTCGGTGGGCGAACTGGTGGTTCAGTCATTATCTACGGATTGTTTTATGTTTTCATCGGGGTGTTTTTTGGAAATGCATTTGATGGTGTGGTTAAAATTTTCCCACTTCCCATTTTGGGCGTCATTCTGATATTCGAGGGGTTATCGCTTATATTATTGGTAAGAGATTTGTTGGACGAGCGAAAGGATTTTGTAATTGCAGTTCTGGTTGGAATAATAGCGGCCGGACTTCCTTATGGGTTTATAATCTCAATTATTATTGGAACTGTCTTGTACTACCTACCTGTAAGATTAAAAACTTTTATAAACATTGGTAAAACAGCTAAAGCAAATTAGACGATGATTAAATGAAACTTGTGGATAACTTCAACAGAATTCATGATTACGTGCGTATTTCATTGATTGACAAATGCAATCTTAACTGTATTTATTGTAACCCTTCAAATAGACTTGTAAAGCTTGAATCGAACAAATCAATTCTTTCTTATGAAGAACTTTACCGTTTGATAGAAATTTTTGTTAACCACTTGGAGGTAAAGAAAATTAGATTTACCGGAGGCGAACCGCTTATAAGAAAAGGTGTGGTGAATTTTTTCGAGATGATTTATCCGCTAAAAAATAAATATAATTTCGAAATAGGCATAACAACGAATGGAACGAATCTTATCGATAAACTTGAGCAACTTTATAATTATGGAGTCGATAAGTTAAATATTAGTCTTGATACGCTCAATAAAACGAAGTTTATTGCGATAACTGGTAAAGACTATTTTGATAATACAATTAAAGCAATACAAAAATCTGCTACTATGGGCTTTAATTCAGTTAAAATTAATGTCGTAGTTGTGCAAGGAATTAATGAGGATGAATTGGTAGCATTCATTGACTATTTTAAGTCGTATGAAGTCACAGTTCGCTTCATTGAATATATGCCATTTGCTGGAAATAGATGGAACGATTCTAAATTCATTAGTTGGAACGAAATGAGGTCTAGAATCGAAAAAGAATATTCGCTTGTTGAAATCCCAAGCGATGGGAAAATTTCAAAGGACTATTTTGTTGAAGACACCAAATTAAAAATTGGGTTCATTAGTTCAATTTCTAATCATTTCTGTGATAGTTGTAATCGGCTGCGCATTACTGCAACGGGGCAAATAAAAACTTGTCTATTCTCGAACTCGGGCAGTCCCATATTAAAATATCTTTTATCGAATAAATACATTTCAGATAATGAAATCGCTGAGTTTATACAAAATTCTCTAAAAAGTAAGTGGTTGAAACACCCGGATATTTACGAGTTATTACAACTGAATCAGAACAATATGATGAGTATTGGAGGATGAAAGAATTATCGCACACAAATAGCAAAGGTAAAGCAGAAATGGTGGATGTTTCTAAAAAAGAAATTACTCTTCGTACAGCCGAAGCCTATGCAGAGGTCAAAGTATCGAAAGAAGTTTTTATTGCTATACGGGATAATGAAGTAAAAAAAGGTGATGTCCTTGCAATTGCAAAGTTTGCTGGAATTCAAGCTGCTAAAAAAACAAGCGAGTTGATACCCCTTTGTCATAATATTTTTATTTCGAAAATTGATTTGGAATTAAAACTGAATTCAAGGAAGAAGACAGTCGAAATTAAATCGTTCGCAAAAACAACAGCCCAAACCGGAGTCGAAATGGAAGCATTGACAGCAGTTTCGGTTGCGGCACTAACTGTGTATGATATGTGTAAGGCTATTGATAAGTCAATCAGCATCCGCGAAGTTAAGTTACTAAGTAAAACCGGAGGTAAAAGTGGAAGTTACGTCAGAAAAAATTCATGAATGTGAATCTAATCGACTCGCTCTGTGTTCGATTACGATTGGACGGATTGTTGCAATTTCCATTAGTAGGAAAAAAGGGATACCAAAGACTAATGTTCAATCCGCAAAGTTGATTGAAGATTTTGGAATTGAAGGAGATATTCACGCGGGCAATTGGCACAGGCAGGTAAGTTTTCTTGCACTTGAAAGCATTGATAAGATGAGAGAAAAAGGATTACCGAACCTTCGCCCCGGTGCATTTGCAGAAAACATAACAACGGAATTTTTAGAATTGCCCAGCCTCAAAGTTGGAACAAGAATAAAATTAGGGGAACAAGCAGAATTGGAAGTAACGCAAATCGGTAAAGAGTGCCACAGCAAATGTGCAATATTTACAAAGGTTGGCGATTGTGTTATGCCTCGCGAGGGAATCTTTGCAAAAGTAATAGTCGGAGGCGAAATTAAAGTAGGCGACCGAATTGAAATTCGATAGAGGGAATTTATCGCTTCTTTACCAAAGTATGAAGTAATAATCATTGATGTTATAAGAAGTCTATAATAAAAGAAAGGGAATATTATATTATGATAAGTTATCATCAAGCGTTGGAAATAATAAAAGATGAATGTAATAAGCTTGTCCTCGACATCGAGGAAGTTGGTATTTTGGAGTCATTGAATCGCATAATTGCCGAGGATGTTGTTGCAGATGTTGACCTCCCACCTTTTAATAATTCAGCTGTTGATGGGTATGCTGTAAAATATTCGAACAGGGCGCGATGGAAAATTATTGGTGAAGTTACCGCAGGTAATTTCACACCATTAAATCCGATGGATGATGAGGCTGTTATGATTACAACTGGTAGTAAAATTCCATTGAACACTACAACGATAATTCCAATTGAAGACGTTGAAGTTGATGGGAATGTCATTCAACTCAAACAAAATGCCACCTTTAAAGACGGAATGAATATTAGACCACAAGGCAGTGACCTTAGAAAGAATGAAATTGCTGTTAAACGATTTACAAAAATAGAGCCAAAGACAGTTGCTGTGCTGGCAAGCTGCGGCAAAAAGAGAGTTAAAGTCTATTCGAAATTGAAATTTGCTATACTTGCAACTGGTGATGAACTAATCCCGATAACTGAGATTCCCCGGGAGGATAAAATTCGGGTATCTAATATATATTCGCTTGATGCGGGTTTGAAAGAAATAAATTTCTCGGTAATAAATCTTGGCTATGTTAAAGATGTTAAAGAGGCGGTTCGGCAAAAGGTAAAATCAGCACTCGAAATGGACATAGATATACTAATCACAACGGGTGGTGTATCTGTTGGCAAATATGATTTTCTAAGAGAGATTTTTGAAGAACAGGGGATAAAAGAAAAGTTCTGGCGGGTGAACATAAAACCCGGAAAACCAGTTTACTTCGGAGTTTTTGAAAAAAATAACAAGAGGATTCTAGTTTTTGGCTTACCGGGAAATCCAGTTTCATCATTAGTAGGTTTATATATCTTTATAAAGCCTGCGATTGAATCATTATTTCAACAAAATCGATTGAATAAATACACGGCAATCCTTCAAAATGATTTAAAGAAAGGGGATAGGAAACGGCATTTTTTGCGTGGGATTCTCTACGAAGACAATGATGAATTAAAAGTAACATCAGAGTTTTCGCAATCATCTGGTAACCTTGTCGAAATGAGCCGTGCAAATTGTCTTATTGAAATTGAAGAAAACCGATTGAATCCGAAAAAGGGAGAGAAAGTAAGATGTATTTTGATATAACTGGTGTGGTTCTCGCTGGCGGTAAAAGTTCTCGTATGGGTATCGATAAAGCCTTGCTGAAATTGGGCGAAAAAAGAATGATAGAAATAGCAGTAGAGTTAATGAAGTCTATCTTCTCCGAGGTTATCATTATCACTAATTCCCCCGAAGAGTATAAATTTCTTTCTCTTCCTTTGTTCACAGATATTTACAAAGGGAAAGGGCCACTGGCTGGAATTCATTCTGCACTAACTAATTCGCTGACCGATAAAATATTCGTTCTTTCCTGTGATGTGCCTTTGATGACAAAAGAAATGCTCGAGTACATAATTAATTATAAGAGTAATAAACCAATTAAGTTTTGCGAGGCTGCCGGTTATCATCAACCACTTGTGGGGGTTTATTCAAAAAAGATTTTAATTGATATTGAAAAGTTTTTGAGAAGTTATGAAGTAGGCGATAAATCTTTCCATAAATTTTTAAAGAGTATAGATGTAGAAATAATCCATCCTGAATCATTACACTTTTATAGAGAAGAGATGTTCTTTAATGTAAATAGGCCCGAAGATTATGAAATGGTTTTAGCCAAATTCAACACACAAAACAAAAAATAATATTTAAGAGGCTACTGCTTTCCATTCAGAATTTTTCCAATTTATAGGTGCGAGTTGAAGATTTTTTGTTGCTGTTTGCCTTTTCGCTGTGCCTCCAAAGGGTCTCGATAGAGCAATATGCTAAATTTTTGATTTTTTAAAAAATATTTAGATAGTATCGATTTTCTCATTTATTATTTTATAAGTTAATGATTACTTATCAAAGGCGGAGTAGGTAAAATGACAAGGGAATCGAGGAAGTAAGGCGAGAACAGATAAAGAGGGTGGTCTTGGAATTAATTGCCGAGCAAGACAATTATAACCCTTCGTAAAATATTCTTTATATTGTTTCGCCTTATAAATATATGAAAATAATAGCATACATATTAGTAGTGTACTTAGGCTTTCTTTCGGGGTTGCCAATAATTGATTTCTCTATCCTGTGTGGAAACGGTTCCGGTATACAATGTAAGGCTGTACTTTCAGATAAAATTGAACGGCAGGCTAATGTCGAAGATAAAATTAATTGTTGCCAAGGTTGTATGACAGTTCCAATCAAACCTGAAGGTAAACAATCACACGGTGAAAGTAATCAAAATACAAACAAAAATAACCGCAATCACGACAAACCATGTAATCCATTTGAAAACTGCGATAACCTCTCTTGTATAACGATAATTACCCCGAAATTGTTAATGGATAAACAGATTGAGAAGATTTCTTTTTCGAATTTGTTATCCGTTGGGCAAATTTTATACCCAAAATATTCTTTCTGGCATCCACCTAATATTTCCTGATATTTTTTGCTATTAGCAACAGTGTAATAATTATTTTTTTCAAACTTTTAGGAGATTATAAAATGGATCCCCAAAATGTCAAAAACTGCATAGATAACTGTTTGTCATGTGTTATAGAATGTGAAAAATGTATCACAGAATGCGTTAACAAGAACGATCAAGTATATCAAAAATGTATTGCACTTTGCCGTGATTGTGCAGACATCTGCAATCTATGTGCAAGGTTTTATGTAAGGAATTCATCTTTCGGCGATGCCTTATACAAACTATGTATGGAGATTTGTAATGCTTGTGCAACCGAATGTGAAAAATTAGGTTGCCAAAATTGTGCAGAGCAATGCAAAAAATGTGTGGAGCAATGCTAAATGCACGAATGTATTTGTTCAGAACGGGGGTAATCCCCGTTCTGGGTCATAATTTACTTTTTATAAAAACAGTTAAATTATAGGAGAAGTATATGAAAATATTATTATCAATCATCATAGCATTAATGACAATTGCCTATGGCAACAGCATTTTTGCACTAACAAAAGACACTGTAAAAACCTCAACTGTAAAAGTAGAAGGGATTACATGTGAACTTGAAATGACAGACATCAAGAAAAAATTAATCAATCAACCTGGAGTTGATGAAGTCACATACTCAAAAGGAGCCTCGGGAATGGTAACATTCACGGTAAAATATCATACTTCAATTATAACCGCGAAGAAAATCAAGGAAGTTATTGAAAGTGCTCCAAGTTGCGAAAATCCGAATGAATTTCCCTACAAAGTGAAAAGTATTAAAGATAATAAAAATAAGGACTCCAAAGATGCGAACAAATAAAAATCTTGGTCTGGCAGTGCTTTGAACAGCACTGCCAGCTTCACTTTGTTGTATTACGCCAGTGTTGGCATTAATTGCGAGAACAAGCGGCTTTTTATCGTCATTCGCTTAGCTTATGCCATTCAGGCTTTACTTAATTGGATTAACGCTTATGGTGTTTGGTATTAGGAACCAAACCTAAAAAGCACTAAAAAAAAAATGGATTGTTGCGAAACTGATGTAAGGCTAAAATGCATTACATTAAAAGCAAAAGGAAATAGATAATGAGACATATATTTAAGTTGAGCGATACTCCGAAACAATTTTGCCTGATAGGTTTAAAGATTATTTTGAGAAAAATAAAATGTGTAACCAATTAATTGAAGAATTAGAGGGTGTTCTATGAAAGGATTTAAAGATTATTTTGAGAAAATAAAATGTATCACAGTTGACCATACAAAGCTTACAGGAATAGTTCAGAATTATCTGTTTTGCTGCTTTAAGCGAACATTACTTATACTCCTTTGTTTTCTCGGTATCATATTTTCATCACAAGCACAAACATTGCAAGGCAAGGTTTTTAGAAAGGGCGAGCCGGATAATGAAATTTTACCGGGTGCTACCGTAAAATGGATTAATACTGATATTGGGACAATAACAAACAGTAACGGCGTTTTCTCATTAAGCGCTAAGAATGTTAAAGATAAAAGATTAATTGTAACGTACATAGGTTATAAAACCGATACTATTGATGTTGGCGAACAGGAATATCTGACTATCGTTCTGGAACCGCTTGCAATTAGCACAAACGGTATAACTGTAACAGCAGAAAAACCAACAGCCTATATATCGAAAAGCGAACCAGCCAAAACAGAAGTTATTACTCAGAAGGAATTAACTAAAGCGGCATGTTGTGATTTGGCAGGTTGCTTTGAAACGCAATCGACAGTGAAGCCACAAATATCCAACGTCATAACTGATGCCAAGGAATTACGCATTCTTGGTTTGTCAGGCGTTTATAACCAGGTGCTGATTGATGGGATGCCTATGATACAAGGATTGTCGTACACTTATGGTATTAGCAGCTACCCGGGTACTTTGGTTGAAAACATTTTTGTTTCAAAAGGAGCTAATTCTGTTCTTCAGGGATTTGAAAACTTAAGCGGACAGGTAAATGTTGAGACTAAGCGACCTGGTAATACTGATAAGCTTTTGTTGAATCTTTATGTTAATCGTTTTATGGAAAAGCAAGTTAATGCCAATTATTCTATTTCTATCGGCATTGAAAAGCCTTGGAAAAGCTTATTGGCATTTCATTCGACTCAGCCCGCAAACAGGATTGATTTGGATGCAGATAATTTCCTTAATGTTCCTTTGATTACAAGGTACATGCTCTTTAATAAATGGGAATATGGCAACGATAGTGAAGATGGATTACTTACTGTATTTGGTTTAAGATATTTGAATGAAAAGAGAATAGGGGGGCAAATAAATTTCGACCCGGAAAGAGACAAGGGAAGTTCCTCGATATACGGACAAGCAGTTAAATATAATCAATTTGATTTTTACACGAAAACCGGCTATCGCTTTAATGATGATAACTCCCTGGTTGTTTATGCAAGTTTCTATCGCCAAAATCAAAATTCATTTTTTGGAACTGTAAAATATGATGCAAAGCAAATTTACGGTTATATCAATCTTCAGCATGAGCTTTTATGGATGGAAAAGCATCTCTTGAAATATGGAATTAGCTATCGCTACTCGAATTTAGATGAAAACATAGTCTTTACGGTTTACGATTCCTTAAGAAAGTATTCCGGCTTATATAACACAAAGCAGATAATACCCGGCATCTTTGCCGAAAATGCTTTCCATTGGGACAATGACAAGTATGTATGGATTATCGGTGTGAGATATGACTATCTGAATTCATTCAACGGATACCTTACTCCCAGAACTATTTTCAAATATTCAGTGGATGAAGACAATACGATTAGGGCATCAATAGGAACGGGCTGGCGGGTGGTAAATTTATTCTCAGCAGTTCGAGAGATATTATTTTTGTGGAAAAACTTAATCCTGAGAAAGGATTGAATTGGGGATTGAGCTATACAAATTATTTTGAACTTGAGGATATGCAAGGTTCTATTAGTGGAGATTTTTATCAAACTCGCTTTTTTAATCAATTTTTCCCTGACTACGATACTGATCCTGCAAAAATCATAGTACGTAATTTTACAGGTTTATCTATATCAAATGGCTTTCAAATTGAGGCTAATGTAAGATTCTTTGATGAACTTGAAGTCAGGGCTTCATATAACTATCTCGATGTTTATAGAACTCAAAATGGCTATAAGTTTGTATTGCCTTTCAATTCAAAAAACAGGGTGATGTTTGCTTTATCTTATAGGCCTGGAAATAGTTGGTATTTCGACTTGAATATGCACTGGTTCGACAAGCAAAGACTTCCAAGCACGGCATTGAATCCCACGGAATTTCGCCAGCCGGATTATTCCAAGCCATATACTTTAGTTAACGGGCAGATTACATACATCTTGGAAAATTTTGATATATACTTCGGAATTGAAAACATATTTGATTTTCGCCAAAATCAACCGATATTGAATTGGCAAAATCCATTCGGTAAATATTTTGATACGTCATTTATATGGGGCCCGACGAGGGGTCGGGAAATATATATGGGAATAAGGTTCAAAATTGAAAAGGAAAGAGCCAGCTAGATAACAAAGATTTAAGGAACTTAGATTTAGTCAATCACCTTGGTATTTGAT
>CAZPSM010000071.1:0-4692 GCA_964589125.1 uncultured Hyphomicrobiales bacterium
CGTTCAGAATGACAAAGAAGGGAGCAAACAAGGGGTTGCAACCCCTTGTTCGTTTAAAATAATGGGTTGTATGGAAGGTGATATTAATGGGGGAAAAAAATTTATAGGCCTTGGGCGACTTAGTCGTATTTCTTTTCCCCGAACGGTAGAAACCCTTTGAGTAGGGAAATTTCTCGGAATTCAAATACTTTCATAACGAAAAGCATTATCAAAAACAGCACTATCCCCCCAAATCTAATCAGGAATTTGGGTAGCAGTCCAAAATCTGTTGTGATACTATAAAATACGAAATAGATGAGCAACATTGATGAGCCAACCATAGCAATTTTTTTCCATTGGTAGCGGACTGGATAAACACGTTGCGAGTAGTAGTAAACCATCGTTGCACTTGCGAGATACGCAAGCAAAGTTGCCCAAGCGGCTCCCCGATAGCCAAGTATGGGAATAGAAATGAAATTGATAAAAACATTTACGATAGCGCCTATGCCAATCGAAAGAGGAAGATATTTTGTTACTTTTTGGATATTTATTCCCGCTGTGAAATTAATATAAAAACCATTAAAAATGTACCCGAGCATAACAATAGGGATAATATCCATTCCTTGCCAATAACTTGGTTCGATAAACTTGCCACCGAAGAAAGGTAAGCGGACAACAAAATCCATAAAAAACCCAACACAAAGGAACACCACTGCCGAGGCAATAAAAAAATACGTTAGAATTCTCGAAAACAATTGCTTTGCATCGCTACTTTCGTAATGGGAAAGGTAGAACGGTCGCCATGCATAGTCATACATTGCAACGAAAAGCATCATAGGAATAGCAAGGCGGTAGTTTACCATATAGATTCCGACCTGGGTTGCATCTGTTAAATACTTCAAAATTGGGCGGTCAACAACTTGCAAAACAATTCCGGAAAAAGTGGCTGGAACAGTTGGCAATCCGAATTTCAACATATCCCGAAACAATTTAGAATCAAATCGTCCACCAAATTGTAGGAAGATGATTGGGAGAAGTATTATTAAGCCCATACAATTTGCAACTAATTGTGCAACAAAAACACCTACTATTCCATATCGTAAAATAACGACAAAAAGGATGTTCAATCCGACGGCAATTAGGATTAAAATGAAGCGAATAACCGAAAATTTCCAAACTTGTCGAGTCATTCTTAGATAGGCATAAGGCACTACCATTAGGGTATCGGTGAAAGGAATTAGAATAGCAAGTTGCACAATGGTATTGTTGTTGGGAAGTTGCGTTAGAACCGGGGCAATCTGGTGCGATACAATAAGCAAGATAATGGTTGCCAATAAAGATGCAATTAAGATGGTCAAATATGCAAAAGTGAATGCGGTTCTACTTTGTGTTTGGTCGGTTTGCGAATAGAAACGGAAATAGGCAGTGTCCATTCCAACGGAATATATTACATTCATAAAGGCAATCAATGAAAAGAAGTTACCAACGTCTCCGACTTCCTCGACCGAAAGGAAATTGGTATAGAAAGGAGTAAGCATAAAGGTAAGGAAACGACCAACAATGATAAATATACCATAGACTAAAGTATCACCTGCAAGAGTCAAAATTCTACTTTTCATCGAATCCCAAATTCACAAATTCAAAATTAAGAAAAAGAGCGTAATAGGACTTTCAAACGACACAGCCTCGTCGCCTTGTTGTAACAACAAAGTCTCATCGGACTCTATTGGTAATCCTTGGCTCTTTTAATTACCGATTTTGATGATTTTCAATACTTTAACCGACCTATCCTCTGAAATTTTAAGGAAATAGACACCCGAGGAGACGTCGGTAATATCGAATTCCAGTTTTCTTGTTGCCAGTTCCCCAACGAAAAGCGTTTTAGCTGGACTGCCCATCGCATCAAACAACTCGATTTTAGAGTGTCTTCCCTTGTTTGTATCGAAAAAGAGAGCAAACTTTCCATCCGTCGGATTCGGATATATCCCAGCATCGAAATTTTCGAAATCAGGTAAACTATCAACACTGAATTTATCCCCGGGAACCGGAACCGAAATCAAATCCTTCAAGAAAGGTAGGTTGGTTTTTAAGAAATACGGAGCCATCTTATTCAAGGAAAGATATTGCAATCCCGAGTATAACAACTGCTTGTCAAAAGTGATGGAAACATTATTAAATTTTCCCCAACGACAAGGATGCGATACTTTATTGGTAACTTCACCCTTTTGATTGAAAATAATTGAAGATATCCCACCAGTAGCAAAGAAGGAATCATTCAGTTTACAAAGAGAAAGCACTTTGAAATCGTTTAATGGGACTGCCTTTAATTCCTTAGTATTCAAGTTGAAAATACATAAATGGCTTGGGTACCCGATGTACTCCGGATACTCTTGCGATGTAAAAGCCAAAAAAACTATTAGTGAATCGTTCAAAAATATAGTATGTTCTCCTGTATTTTTGAATTTTCTACCAACAGGAAAATCATATAATAACACCGCGTCGAAAAAGAATATGTAGTTGGTAATTTTATAATCATTGATTTTGACAAAACGAAGAGGCCAGCTTGCTCTATAACTTTCTGTGTAGTCTTCATTTACTACGGTAGTAAATACAAATACATCGACTGCTAAAAAATAGTTAATGTTCCCTTCTTTACTTCTTGATATTTTCGTATATATAAATGGATAAGCGTTGTACCATCTAGCTAAACCGCCTTCCTTGGGATAAAGGATTTGTATAGGGTGACTTCCGGAATCTAATACTCTTCTGTGTTTTATAGCAAATGAAGGATATATTTTATTATCCTGTGTTACGATAAGTGTATCCTTGAATTCTGTATAATAAATGCTGTAGTGAATGATATACTCGTCAGACAACCAAATAGACGCCGAGCCTATATAAATCGCTGAAGTATCAAAATTAACACTGGTTATAGCCGAGTTATTTGGGTCTTGAAACGTTCGCACTTCTCCGCCTTTGTCGGTAATTTCTGTAATTCTACTTCCATTTATATAAAAAATAGAATTGTTGTATGGATTTCTGGCAAACCAGACGTTAGGTCTTTCTTTTTTCCAAATTATTGTTCCACTCGAGTCCAACAACATCAAAGATTGAGGCATACTTGCAAGTATTGTTCCATCGTTGAGTTCTAATGAATTTAAAACCTCTGTCTCGTTTAGCCGTTCGAGATTAATTTCATACCTAAAGTCATTGCTACGAAATGGATACGGTGGGACATTGACATTTATTTTCTTTGTTGTACTACTTGAGTTTTTCATTCCATAGACTTTAAGAGTAACATCATAAGTCCCGCTAATCCCATAGTAATATGTGGGGTTTTCTTCACGGATATGTGTGCTTCCGAACATCCACTCCACGCTGTCGATTTTCCCACTTGAGGTATTTTCGAATCTTACAGCGACGGGGCATATGCTTTCATCCTTAACATATCGAAAATCGGCTTTGAGGGCTGGGGAAATCACAAAAGTAGTCTCATATTGGCTGACCTCTAATCCCTTCGTAACTGTTAACTTTGGCTTGTAGTATCCATAATTCAAATATATATGTGTAGGATTTCTTTCTTGTGATGTAGCTCCATCGCCAAAATCCCAATGATAAGATTCGGGAAACCCGGAAGAAACATCATAAAACTTAATTGTGTCCCCAACTATTGCCTCCCTTACATTAGTTCGGAAAAATGCTCTCAGTGGAGCTGGTGTTAACCGGGGTTTAAACCTATAAAGTTCGTTGTTGTTGTAAAAATAGAGTGTATCCTCTCCAGGCGAAAATTTTAAATCTACAATGTTTTTCTGTATCCCAATAGTTATCGTATCTATTGGTTCTAACAATCTCGAATTCAAGACTTGAATAGAATCGCCTTTCAAAAGGAGAAGCAGCTCATACTTACCACAAACAAGCATTTGAGATGCTTTGCCGTGTCCTCGCGATTCGTTAAGCTTAAGATTTCCTTCAATATCTACTATTGACAGTGTATCCTTATACATTATCCAAAGTTTTTCCCCATTGTGAGAAAGGTAAAAAAGACTTACATCGTCAACATCACCACTTCGAACATGTCTCAAAAAGTTAATTAATTTGCCCGCCGTAAGGTCATATAAAACAAAGTAATTTCCGAAATCATAATAAAATCGCCCCCGAATAGGACCTTCTACGGTTGTTTCCTTATACTTTAAAACCAATTTATTTGAAGTTGGTTCAAACGTAAAACCTTTACCGGAAAATCCATAATTGAACTTGACTAAAATAGAGTCCGAGTGAATTTTATATATAGTAGTGACTCCACGATTGCCGCTAACCTTACCTACCCAGTAATAATAATTTAAAATGCAAATCAGATAATCTTTTGATAAACAAGCTGTATAGCCATAACGAGAACCACCCTCAAGATAAGGCAAAGGAAGTGTTAAGTCGCCTATTACCGAATCACTTTCTATTTCTTTAACGAGGAAGAAAGTGGTGTCGTTCGAATCGAACCACACAACATAATTTTCACCCTCGTATCCGATACGAGCCCCTGTTAATGGCTTATTCTGGTATTTCAAATTTTTCAACTCTCGTTCCCACAACATTGTCCCGGTGTTAACATCGAATTTCCTAAGTGTGTAATTATAATCCACCACAAAAATGCTTTGTCCATCCTGTGATAGAACATATTGATATATTGCTGTATCGGAGACGCGAAGCTTTTCTAAA
>CAZPSM010000071.1:4711-12508 GCA_964589125.1 uncultured Hyphomicrobiales bacterium
CTTTTCCCACTGGCTAAATGCTGGAAGAGGTAAAACCATTAGAATCGCTGTGAAGAGATATAAATAAAACCTTTTCATTTTTTTCCTCCACAAAAACTTTTTTCATTTTTGCGATTTTCCAAAATATAAATAACACATGAAAATTCAAAAAGTATCGCTTTTTTGAAAAAAATTTTTATGTCAATGCCGACACTAATGGGAAAGATGTAGAACTCGGCGGAACCGATAGCACTATGTTTTTTTTTTCGGTTTTTCCGTATTTTTTGCTAACTTTGTATTTGTATGTTTTTATTGAATTGAGGAATATAAAGTGAAAAGGAAACTCTTATTAGTAGGTTTTTTTTCAATTTTTGCTATCTTGGTACAATCTTTCCAATGTGCTTCGCCAGAGATGACCACAGCTAAACTTGCCATTCGCAACAAAGAGTGGGCAAAGGCAGAAACTAAGCTGGAGAAAGAAATACAAAATATTCCATCGAATGCGGAAGCCTATATAATGCTTGCCGAAGTAAAAATGCAAACTGGGGACCTTATGGGTGCTGCACTTACAATCAACAGAGCAGACCCACATCTTAAAGACATACAATTGAAGGTAAAAGCAGAGCAGTTCAAGGGTATGCTTTGGCGGTTAGCATATAACTATGGTGTAGATTTGTTCAACAGATACTTTTCGACACCAAGGGTATGCTTTGGCGGTTAGCATATAACTATGGTGTAGATTTGTTCAACAGATACTTTTCGACGAAAAAGACATCTTTTCTCGACTCAGCTATAAAAACGTTCCAAGTAGGGACAACCGTTCGTTCTCAAGTCCCCGATTTTTATCCTTTAATCGCCCAAGCTTATGAAACCAAAGGCGATATTGATGATGCTGTAAAATATTATGAACTCTATGGACAGGTTATCCAGAAGGAATTGGATTTTGCTAAGGAAACTGGAATTTATATCAAAATTTCACGGGAAAATGCCTTGCGAAAACTGGGTAAGCCAGAATACTCACGTGGCTTACGTTATTCCCCCAGTTCGGATTCTATCGTAATCGACAAATTTATGGTTGGGAATAAAGAGGTTTTTATTTTCTCCAACGATAAAGAAAAAGTTTTCGAGGTATTCGGATGGCGCGTAGAGCCTCCTAAAGAATGGCTTTCGGACGAAAAGGAACAACCCACCGAAACTCTTCCGAACTCTGTTCCTTTTGCTGCTCTTGCTCAAATTTATTTTAACAGAAAGGAATACGATAAATCTATTCAAAATGTTCAGAAGATTTTGATTCTCGAGCCAGAAAATTCCGATGTCAATTCCTTCCTTGTTTCTGTTTACGACGCACAAGGCAAGCGCGACGAAGCGGCAAAATTTATTGAAAGTCTCGTTGCAAAAGACCCGAACAACAAGATGTATCGCGCTCAATATGGTGATATTCTTTTGCAACTCGGGGAATACGATAAAGCAATAGCCCAATATGAACAGGCTTTGAAAGTGGACCCAAATTTCGACTTTGCACTCCGTAACTGTGCCGCTGCCTATAAAAATAAAGTTGCATTAATTCAAAAGAAACAAATCGAAGCCGGTAAAAATGAACCCCAAGAATACATAAATGACCTTGAAAAATCAATCGAGTATTTCGAAAAATGCCGAAAGACCCAACGATTTATGAACGACTACGAAGTCCTTGGGGAATTAGCACAACTTTACTTCGTTAACAATAAAATTGATAAAGTCAAAGAAATAGCTGCGGAACTGGAGGCACTCGACCCGCTTATCAAACAAGAAGACAAGGAAAAGTATCTGTATGTTCTCTTAAAAGTTTACGACTCATATTTGAAAAACGAGAAAAAAATGAAGGAAATTCAAGAAAAGATTAACAGTTTAAATAATAAATAAAGGAAAGAAAATGGCAGAAAAAAAACAGGAGCCTCAACCCATACAACAGCAAATCAATATTGAATTGGGCGAAAAAGAAGCCGAAGGAATTTATTCGAATCTTGTAATTCTTTCTCATTCCCCCGCTGAATTCGTGTTCGATTTTACTCGTATTCTTCCCGGGCTTCCGAAAGGACGTGTTCTTGCAAGAATCATTATGACACCACAGCATGCTAAATTGTTTATGCGGGCATTAATCGAAAATATCCAAAACTACGAAAACCAGTATGGCGAAATAAACATCGATAGACAAGATAAAATTTTCCCTGGTGTTGGTAATGTTCCTAAAATTAATTAATTAATGACTGTCGCTATCGAGGACTGCTTTTTTCCCCGAAGATAAGCAGTCCTTTTTTTTGAATTATGTTTTTCAAATAATAAATAATGGAATCGGGAAGATATGTTCTGATCTTGCATACCCACTTGCCTTGGGTTCTGCATCATGGAACGAAACCACACGGAGTCGATTGGCTCAACGAGGCTGTTGCGGAATGCTACATTCCTTTGCTGAATGTGTTTAACGATTTTGTTGAGCAGAACATTCTTCCCAAGGTTAGTTTGAACTTGTCGCCGGTCCTTTGCGAGCAATTGGAATCGCCAGATTTCCCTGCAATCTTCGAACAATACTGCAAATCCAAAATTGAAAGCGCCGAAGAAGATGAAAGAAACTTTACTAACTGGGGATACAACCCACACCACATTTATTTAACACGTTTTTGGCAAAATTGGTATGCAGAGCGCTTAAATGATTTCACTAAAAAATATAATAAATCGATAGTCCAATCTTTTCGCAAACTTCAAGATTTGGGTGCAATTGAAATACTTACTTGCGCAGCAACCCACGGTTATCTTCCGCTTTTAGGCGACGATAGAAGTGTAGAGTTACAAATACGAACTGCTGTTGCAAACTATCGGAAGCATTTCGGACGTGAACCTCGCGGCATTTGGCTTCCAGAATGTGCCTATCGTCCATCTTATGTATGGAAATCGTTGATTCCTGTGGCTCCATATCATATTGAGCACTTGCGACCAGGCCTTGAACAATTGGTTGCAAAATATGGAATAAAATATTTTGTAATCGATGAAAATTTACTTCAACGTTCTTTCCCAATAGGGAAATTTATCGATATTGCTCGCGAAAAGTTTGTCGAATTCCGAAACTTAAAGCCGAAGGAATTCACTTTCGACGGGAGTCCTCTCCGTTTAGTAAATGTTGCTTCCAGCGAAAAAGTTGAATATGGAACCTCTGTGGTTTTCACTCGCCACGAGCAAATTTCAATGCAAGTATGGAGTGGCGAGGTGGGCTACCCTGCTGAACCCGACTACCTCGACTTCCATAAAAGGCATCTCGATTCCTGGCTACGCTACTGGCGCGTTACCGATAAAAAAGCCGATATGATGTATAAAACACTTTACCATCCCGATTGGACAGCGAAAAAAATTGATTTGCAAACCAATCACTTCATCCATCATATCGAAAACACGCTGAATTGGTATTTTAATCGAACTGGTTATCGGGGAACACTTTGCACACCTTTCGATACCGAACTATTTGGACATTGGTGGTTCGAAGGTCCTGAATTTATTCGTTCTCTCATTCGTGGCTTGAACTTTTCTCCTTGGGTTAAAATGGCTACTTGCTCCGAGGAAATTTTTAGAGTGAACCCGCTCGAAGTTGTTGGAATTCCAGAAGGTTCTTGGGGTGTTAATAATAATCATGATGTATGGAGTAATCCCGATACTTATTGGACTTGGGAAGCAGTTTACAACGACGAGAAAACTTTGAGCGATTTCTTTGCGAAATACGAAGGGACTGATTTCGATGATATCACACGACGAATCCTTAAACAAGCTCTTCGAGAATTCCTTCTTCTTCAAGCATCCGATTGGCAATTCCTAATTTACACCAAATCTGCCAAAGATTATGCCGAACAACGCTTTTCGTTTCATCATTCGGATTTTAACCGGCTGATTACTATTGCCGAAAAACATTTGGATGGTTCGGAACTCTCTTCGGCAGATTTACTCTATCTCGATGAAACTGAGCGACGCAATTCCTTGTTCAAAGAATTAGAAATAGACTGGTGGAGCACCAATTCCTAAATAAATGAACAATATTTTCCGAAATACACTTCTTGTTGGAATCTCTGAATTTGCAAGCAAAGGACTTGCTACTCTTTCGACAATTCTGCTCGTTCGCACTCTTGGACCGGAAAGTTACGGGATTTACTCGCTTGCCCTAAGTTTAACAATGTATTTTCTTGGGTTTATACACTCGGGAATCTATACAATAGGGATGCGCGAAATTTCCAAAAATCCCGAGTTAACAAAAAAGTATGTTAGCAATTCTCTAACGCTTAAATTCTTTATCGCTACTGTCTCATATCTTGTACTTGCACTAATTGTTTGGTTCATCGACAAACCGTTGGAAACTAAATCTACTATTTTACTTGCGGGATTATTCTTCCTTTTGTTGATTTTTCATATCGACTGGGTATTCCGTGGTCTGAATCGTATGGAAATACCTGCCATCGGGAGCATCTTGCAAGGTTCAACCCTTCTTGCTATGCTCTACTTTCTCGTCAAAAGCAGCAACGATTACACGGTAGCAATTGGCGCTTTTCTCTTTTCATGGCTGATGTCCATTCTATTTTCAAATATAATGTTTATTAAATCATTTGGCTGGGCAACGCCAAAATACGAAAAGAATTTCTCTCTGAGCCTTGTAAAGTCAGCATTTCCAATTTCGCTATCGCTATTTGTTATCGGTTTATATGCGAATGTGTGCATTTTTCTTTTGAGTTTGCTCCGAGGTGATTACGAAACTGGAGTCTATAGCGCAATGATGAAAATTGCAGTTCTTCTTTTGCTTCCGAATTCGATTCTCCAGACAGCCTTTTTCCCTGAACTTTCGCGTTCTGTAGTATATGGGAATTTTAACATCCTACAAAAGAGATTTGTTCTTACAAACTTTCTTGTAGGTTCATTTGTTATAATTGGAACTTTTGGCTTTGCCGAAGATATTCTGTTGGTTCTTTATGGAAGCAGATATGTTGTTGGAGCAACAATTTTAAGGATTCTGCTTTTTTCCACCCTCGTATCGTATTTTTCGGCAATATTAACGGTTGCGGCTCTAATTTTCGATAGACAAAAGGATTTGCTCCGAGTAACAATTATCGGATTAATCGTTTCGATATGCTCCAATTATATTTTAATTCAGAACCTAGGAGCCATCGGTTCAGCAATCGCCGCGGTGTTGATTGAAATTACAATCCTCATTGCATTAATCATTATGTTCAAGGGTTCTGAATTTTTAAAGAACCTTCTTGTTGGACTTCAACCGATTGCATTAGGAATAGTTGTTCTTTTGTTTTCTAAACTAATTGCGGTGGGTATAAATCTATATCTCGGAATTATAGCCTATTCGCTCTTTTACCCGCTTCTTGCTCTCGCAACTAGAATAACTACATTAAAGGAAATAAAGGAAACCATTCGTAAAAACCGACAACCATCCACTCCTTCGGTTTAATCGAAATAAGTACTGTTAACGAAGTTTTGTCGAAAGTTTCTTTTGTGGATTCATAACTTCGGAGTAGAAATAATTTTCGGGGACTCTTTCTGCGTCGGTAATAAAATGAACATCCAGTGCTTTTTTAGGTTTGAAGCCGGTTTGATAATAAATTAGCTCTTGTAGGATTTGATTCCAGACATCGAACCATGCTTCCAATGAGCACCTATGGGTTTCGTCTCCATCGAAATGAACAAGCAAATCGACGTCAGAAGTTTCCTTTGCAACTTTAGAATGAACCGTTCCGAAGAGATAGACACCGCGGACACCAAATTTACGCATATCGAGCGCGTTTGCAACTTTTTCGGCAAATTTCCAGCGAATTTCCCAAGGTTCTTCAATCTGCAATTCTGTTTTATCTTCTTTGGGATGTATAATATAAAGTGGGGCAATGCTCGACTGGACGAAATATCCTACTGCAACGCTTTGATTTCCATTCATCAGAACTCTTAATATTTTACCCCCCGTTTCCTTTGGAACATTTATGACTTTGACCACGTGAGATATATGACTAAAATCACTGATTAAATCGTTTATTAAATTTTGGCTGCGTTGTATGAAGAATTCATTGAAGAATGTGCCTTCTTCGTCGGGAAAGATAGGTATATATTTTATGTCGGATTCGACCAAGTCTTGGAAAAAATGAGTTCCAAAGGATAAATCGGGAACGTAATTTCCAACTTTATGGGCAACCTCGATAAGTAGAGCGGTGTTGTTGATATAGGAATATGTAACTTTGACTCCAAGGCGGACATCGTCGCGGGTTCCCCACCGGCCGGGACCTATTAGAATAAATTTCTTCTTGGGTAAAACTTTGTTCAATTCGCCAACGGCTTCTCCAACATCGTGGTATTCTTGTAAATTAGCCAATCGAGAATAATTTATTGGGTCAACGTAGACGATATACTCAATATCGGGGACTTTACCATCGCTAATGAATTTAGTTGCTGTAAACAGGGAATCTTCCTGTGGAATGTTTTGTGGGATTATAGCTTGTAGGTTATCGCGAAGAGCGCTTTGTGAACGGCACTGTAGTATGTAAAGATTTTCACCATCGCAGGCAAATTCTATATCGACTGGAACTTGCAACTCGTTCCGTAAAATTTTTAATAGTTTGGATATTGTCTTTAAAAAAGTAGTTGTATTAAAAAGGTTTTCGAAAGTTACAACAACTTCATTCTCCTTGGTATTTATTCCCAAGCCAACAGGGTTGCGCAGCTGCCTATCTTCGATTATTGAAAACACAAGGTTAATAAGTGGAAAGTCGTTCCCAACTTCTTCGATTAAGTCATCCAGATTTAACGCCTCGAAGCTGTTAGTTTCAAGATTAATGACATCTATTTTCTTAGGCGAATAAAGAAGGTAGTCTTGGAGTGTAGTGTAGACTTTTAAATTGGGTTGCCCAGGCGAAGCAAGTATTGGATAATCGTCGCCGACTCTATCGACTGCACGTGTTCCAAGACCGGGAACAATACGCACCAGTCCGTCTTCTCGATTTATACGAGGTGACCAACGAAATTCATTCAAACTAAATGCAACACCAGCAAACGCCGGAAAAAAATACTTCCCTACTTTTTTTCCAACAACCTCTTGAATCATAATACCCATTTCTTCGTTGAAGTCGAGTAAGCCGTGTTCAATTCGGTAACCGATTGGGTCGGGACTAAAGGTCGAAGCATAGACTTCGGCAATAGCATCCATTAGAGCGGAAAGCCGTTCTTCTTTCGTCCCTTGATTCGCAAGAAAGATGCTTTTGTATTTTCCGGGAAATGATGCGCCCAGTCGGTCTTCGAGAAGGCTCGAAGAACGAACAATCAATGGATGGCGGTCAAAATCGTCGAGCGCTCGGCTTAAACCATTAACAAGTTCAGGAGGAAATTGGGAATTCTTAAAAATTTGAATGATATTCGAATACTCGTTTCTTATTTCGTTGAGTGGCTTATACTTTTGTTCGATAATATCTTCGAGATTGTTAAAATATAAAAAATCGTAGAAGGAATCCGAAGGTATGAACCAAGTTTTGGGGATTTTAATTTTGCTTACCGAGAAACGAAGGTCTGGCTCGGAAATTTGCGGATTCAAATCGATGTATGTTTCGATGATTCTTCGCGAAAGGATTAGCCCGGCGGCTTTCCCACCAAGACGCCCCATACCCTCTGTTGTAATAATGGTTTTTTGCAAAATCTCATAAAAATCTTTATCTATACACTCATATAAATAATTAAGAATCGTTCCTGAATAGGTTGAGAGTTCTGGTGCGTACAAAAAATCAGTCTTAACAAATCGAAAATCTTTAATTTTTCTTCCTT
>CAZPSM010000072.1:0-2431 GCA_964589125.1 uncultured Hyphomicrobiales bacterium
GTGAGACAGTTCGGTCCCTATCCTATGCGGGCGCAGGATACTTGAGGAGTCCCGTCATTAGTACGAGAGGACCGTGACGACCGGACCTACGGTGAACCTGTTGTCGCGCCAGCGGCACGGCAGGGTAGCCATGTCCGGAAAGGATAAGCGCTGAAAGCATCTCAAGCGCGAAGCCTACTCCAAGATTAGGTATCCCATGGCATAAGCCAGTAAGGACCCTGGAAGATTACCAGGTCGATAGGCTCCACGTGTAAGTGTGGCGACACATTTAGCGAAGGAGTACTAATAGTCCGAGGGCTTACCATTAAATTTTTTAGGTTGGCGTTTTGGTTTCGATTACCTTCTTTAATATAAGAGCAAAACAGAGACTTCTCCCAGAAACTTCTCAATTCGCTTAAAAATTTTAAGGTCGGTGGTTTTACTGCGGGGGAAACACCTCTTCCCATTCCGAACAGAGAAGTTAAGCCCCGCAAGGCCGATGGTACTGCCTCGTTTCCGGGGTGGGAGAGTAGGTAACTGCCGACCTTTTTTATTCTCTCCATTTTTATTTTTCCATTATTCATCTTTTAATTTTTTTCCCTAAATTGCTTTTTTTAAATTTGGGGGGTTTCTATGGAAAAGTTCTTTATTTCTCTTCTTCTTACAACCTTCGTTGGATTACATAGTCTTAATGCACAATTTAAACAAGGTAACTTTGAATTTGGATTTGGTGGTACAGGTGGCTGGGAAAAAGTATCTTCTGAAACAGTATATTCTTTGGAACTTAAATACGTGAGCCTATCATTAATATCAGGATACTATGTGATTGATGGTTTATCAATCGAACCAGAAATTGGGATGACTTTTATGGAAAAAATTAAGCCAGCATTTTCCTTTATAGGAAATGTTTCCTATACCTTTTTGTTGCCTGAAACACCGATGGGTGTATTTGCTCGTATGGGGTATGGCGTAACGAATTCTAGTAACACTCCTGGCGACATTATCTATTCCAGAGCTTGGGGCAATAATGATGCAAATATTTTTAATTTAGGTGCTGGGGCTAAATTTCTTATCGACCCAAAAGTTTATATTCGAAGTGAGATCCTTTATAGAAATATTAAGTGGAGGAAAGTTAGCGAAGAACATGAATTTATTGTTTTCCTAATAGGGCTTGGCATTGTTCTTTAGCATTCTCTTATAACTCCATTGATAATTTCTCCCAACCTTTCGGAATATTTCCAGGGGTTGGAAGAGTTAGTTATTGCTAAATATTAAAAACTCGAAGCATACACAATGGTTGGTTTGCCTTATCAACAAGAAGGGTCATCTACAATATATCTTCATCTTTTGTTGCTATAACTACACTTGAAGATACTAAACTGAGATGGTTAATAATGATTACCTATAATTATTATAGTTTTTTTGTTATTTTTGAAGTCTATGGGAAACGAGTTATTTACTTGGATTACGTTTTTAATTGCGGTTGCATTAGCAATAGATGCATTTTCTGTTTCCATAGGTGCGGGTGCATATTTCCGCAAGATGTCCAAAAGGCAAAAGTTTCGGTTGTCCTTTCATTTTGGTCTTTTCCAATTTTTGATGCCAATATTGGGCTGGCTTGCTGGCAAACAAATTGTCGGAATTGTCGAAAATTATGACCATTGGATTGCTTTTGTTATCCTTTGTTTGTTGGGAGGTAAGATGCTATTCGATAGTTGGCGAACGAAATCTGTTACCGAAGATATTACTCGTGGGTGGAAACTTATCGGTCTGTCGGTTGCAACAAGTTTGGATGCACTTGCCGTTGGATTTAGTGTTTCCCTTTTAGGTAAACAAATTTTTGCAATGTCGATTGTTATAGGGCTTGTAGCCTCGGGTATGACTTTGTTAGGAATTTTTTTGGGTGAACGCCTTTCTTTTCATCTCGGGCGGTGGGTTGGTTCTTTTGCTGGAGTGATTCTAATCTTAATTGGAATGCAAATTGTTTTACATCATTTGGAGGTAATATAAATGAAAAGATTGTTTGTTCTAATGGTTTCATTTGTTTTACTTTCGATAAATGTTTCGATTTTAAATTCTCGGGATATTCAGCCTACACAAATCCAGAAAATTTATAAAATCATACAACTTTCTGGGCTATCGGAGTTAGCAACACTGCCGAACAACGATATTATTCCTGTCTTTCAGTTTGCCTTGCCGTCGATTCCAGATTCGGAATGGGAACAACTTCTCACGAAATACGATTCTTCCAACGTAGTTAAAGAAATGGCAGATTCTCTGCGAAAAAAATTCACACAAGAAGAGATTGATGTTCTATATGATTTACTTGAGCCATTCGAAAGAATGAAAATTGAATATGAGCCCAACGAATCGCCTATTTCAAATTTTGACTTGACTTTAAAATATTTCAAGGGACTCGATAGTTTATGGTCGCTTATCGATAACGTTGATT
>CAZPSM010000072.1:2449-12267 GCA_964589125.1 uncultured Hyphomicrobiales bacterium
GCAACTACTCGATAGCATATTGACAAAAGGCATATTGTGGAATAGTCTTTTTGGTGACTCCACAGTTCTAAAATTCACGATTGAGAACACCTCTCGCTTTATTGATTCAGTTGAGAAGTTGTCTAAAAGAGGAAGCAAAGCCAGAAAACAGAAATTTAAAAGTTCAGTTCCCGATAGCCTTGTGGAACATAATTTGCTTTCTATTATCGACCTGTGGGCACAAGCGACACAACAATTTATCGGAGCCTACAAAGACTATTTAAGTGCTTTACAAAAACTTGTAAAGACCCAATTGCAAGAAAAGAAGGATAATAAGGAATTCGATAAACTTCTAAAAGATATAGAGAAAAAATTACAAAGAATACAAAAAGAATTCGAGAAAGAATCGAAAGAGCTCCAAAAGAAATATAAAGGGGAGGCGGATAAAATACAAAAAGAGATAGAAAAATTAGAAAAACGAATGGAGCAAAGTAAAAACGGGAAATCCGAACTGCTGCCCGATAGTTCATTTAAAAAATATGAAAATGGTTGGGGCAAATACTTCCAAAAATCAAAAGAGCCTTTCGATAAATACTATAGGTTTTTTAAAGAATATAGATATTTCCGTAAAGAACTCGAGAAAAGGATTCTCGAAGATTTAAAACAGCGCGGTTTCATTCAGGAATGAAACAAACTTGCTTACTAAATAGAAAGGACCAAAGATGAAAAATGACCCTGCAATGCAAATTCAAGACTACTGGGTTTTTGGTGAATATGGTGGCGTTAACCCATCAATCGAAGACGCATCGACCTTTACTTTTCTTTCTGCGGACAAAATGCAGGAACTTTTCGAACACGAAATTGAAGGTTGTTTCCTTTATTCTCGTCATTTAAATCCTACTGTTCACTATCTTGCTCAATCGCTTGCTTTGATGGAAGGTACCGAATATGCCCAAATTACTGCTTCGGGTATGGCAGCCATTAGTTGTGCTATTCTCGAAATCTGCAGTGCTGGGGATGAAATCATTTCGAGTAGGACAATTTATGGTGGGACTTATGCTCTGTTGAAGAATTTTCTGCCAAAGTTTAACATTTCAACACATTTTGTGAATATCCTCGATTTAGAGGCAATTCGTTCGAAGATTACAGCAAAAACGAAGATTCTTTACACTGAATCAATTAGCAATCCTTTGCTCGAGGTAGCGGATATTCCCGCATTGAGTCGACTTGCAAAGGAATATAATCTAATCCTTATCGTCGATAATACTTTTAGTCCACTAATTCTTTCGCCGGCAAAACTTGGAGCGGATATTGTCATTCATAGTCTTACGAAATTTATTAATGGTGCAAGCGATTGTGTTGGTGGAGCAATTTGTGGGCAGCATAGTTTTATTACAAGTTTAAAGGATGTGCGTAATGGTTCGGCTATGCTTTTGGGTCCTACAATGGATTCGATTAGAGCGGCTGGAATTTTAAAGAATATGCATACTTTACACATTCGTATGAAACAACACAGCAAGAATGCCCAATACGTTGCTGAACGGCTTGTTGAACGCGGTTTTCGGGTTTTTTATCCCGGATTATCGTTCCACCCGCAACACGAATTAATAAAAAAACTGATGAATCCAGGATATGGATTTGGGGGAATGTTAACTTTCGATTGCCAAACTCCCGAGCAAGCCAACGCTCTGATGTTAAAAATGCAAGAGAATAAAGTTGGCTACTTTGCAGTAAGTTTAGGTTTCTACAAGACTCTTTTTAGTGCTCCGGGATTGAGTACCTCGAGCGAAATTTCCCCAGAAGACCAACTCGCTATTGGACTATCGCCCGGCCTTGTTCGAATGTCTATTGGATTAGATAGCGACATCGAAGAAACGTGGCGTAGAATCGAAAAGTCGATAAAAGAAGTGTGTCCCGAAAAGTAAAAATTCGGACAAAGTAACCATAATTTTTACAATATTGTGGCTACTTTGTTGTTTTTGTTGTTTCATTTATGTCGATTATTATTTGAATGGAACTAATATTAATTGCGAAGGACGTTAAAAAGTCGTATTTAAAGGATAAAATTGTTCGGACAGAGGTTTTGAAAGGAATCAATTTGGAAATCCGTCGGGGGGAATTTCTTGCTCTGATGGGACCCTCGGGTGTCGGAAAAACGACACTTCTTTATGTTATTAGTTCACTCGATAAACCCGATGAAGGGAAGGTTGCATATTATCTCGATGGAAATGAGTTCGATATTGAACGGCAAAGCTCGGATGAACTTGCTCGAATTCGTAATCGGCATATTGGATTTGTGTTCCAATTCCATCATTTATTGCCGGAGTTTACCGCAGTGGAAAATGTTGCGATGCCTCTTTTGATTCGTGGTGTGCGTGTTGCAACTGCTTTCGAGGAAGCAAAAAATATGTTGCGCCAAGTGGGTTTGGAAGGACGTTTCGAACATAAGCCATCGGAACTTTCCGGGGGGGAACAGCAACGCGTTGCTATTGCTCGTGCGTTGATTAATAATCCGGATATTGTTTTTGCCGACGAGCCTACGGGAAATCTCGACACTAAGACAGCAGAGTCGTTTCTGAACTTACTGTTTAGTTTGAAAAAGCAATACAATTTAACTTTCGTTGTTGCTACCCATAGTGCCGATGTTGCCCACCTTGCCGATAGAATTGCCAGAATGAAAGATGGAGTCATCGACGAGATTGTTGAAAAACGAAAAGCACTGCAATAATCAACAAGAGTGTTTGTTAGGTTTGCTCATCTTTGTTGGGTCTATGAACCATAATTAATCGCCCATTTCGTTCCAAGGAATGTTCTTCCGGCGGAAGAGGAACGAAATTGGTGTTCCTTCGAAGGAGAACTTTTCGCGAAGCACCTTTTCGATGAACCTTTTGTAGCTACTTGGTATTAATTGTGGATAATTGCAAAAGAAGATGAACAAAGGCGGCTCGGTTTTAGTTTGAGTAACATAATTAATTCTGAGGTCTTTTCCCCGGACAGATGGTGGTGGAACTTTTTCGAGTTCGGGTATTAACTCCTTGTTCAATATTGAAGTGGGAATCCTTTGCATACGCCTTGATTTAATTTCCTTGGCTATTTCGATGATTTTAGGTAACCTTTGTTTAGTCTTTGCACTTATGAAAATCACGGGCGCATAATAATAAGTTTGGAGTTCTTCGTAGATTTTCTTCTTGAAATTGTCGGCGGTCTTACTATCTTTATCTTCAATCAAATCCCATTTATTAATTGCAATTATGATTCCTTTTCGAGCTTCGTCAACTTGGTTTATAATTTTTTTGTCTTGCTCTTCCAAGCCAATAGTTGCATCGATGACAACAACTGTAACATCGCTTCTTTCAATTGCACGCGAAGTTCGGAGAATACTATAAAACTCAATATTTTCTTTAATACTGCTTTTTCGCCTCAAGCCTGCCGTATCAATCAAAACAATCTCTTCTCCGTAATACCTCAGCACTGTATCGATTGCGTCTCGTGTCGTTCCAGAAATGTCGGTAACAATTGAACGTTTTTGTCCAATAATTGCATTTACTATCGATGACTTACCTACGTTTGGTCGCCCAACAATTGCAATTTTCAGACGGGGGTCAACTCCTTCTGCGGTTTCATCTGGAATTAACCCAACCAACTCGTCGAGAAAGTCTGTTGTGTTGCGCCCACTTGCACTGGAAATTGGATAAGGTTCGCCGAGTCCAAGTTTGTGAAATTCAAATGCATTGTAATCTTGTTCGACGGTATCACATTTGTTTACGAGAAGCATAACTTTTTTATTATACTTTCGGAGTAAGTTTGCAATATCAAAATCGAGTGCTGTTACCCCCGTTCGAGCATCACAAACAAATAGAACCAAATCCGATTCTTCGATGGCGATTGTAACTTGTTCGAAAACTGCTTTTTCTATTTCATCGGCAGACTTCGGAACTAAACCCCCCGTGTCGATTAATGTAAAAACTTTTCCATTCCATTCAGATTTCCCGTATATTCTGTCGCGGGTTACCCCGGGAGTATCTTCGACTATTGCCTCCTTCTTTCCAACAAGACGATTGAAAAGAGTTGACTTTCCTACATTTGGACGACCAACAATTGCAACTAAAGCCATCGCACGATACCAAAAATTAAAATACAAAATTACTTCAAATAACGCAATAGAAATAATTTTTTTCTGCAATGTAAAATTGACAAGGGTTGCAACCCCTTGTTCTTTGGCAACAATAGGGACTTGTTATTCTGAACGCAGTGAAGAATCTAAAAAGAGACGTGATGTAGGAGGTTCTTCACTGCGTTCGGAATGACGGGGTGAGTATAACTCCGAGTGGTGTGGAATGGAAAGAAAAGATGCTCCGATGACGAGGTAAAAACAAAATGAAAAAACACCGCAATTTGGTTAAATCGCTGTGGCAGATTGTGTGGTTGCCTTTTTACTTCTTACTTTTCGCGTTCGACGATGAAGTCGGCAAGTCGCATTAAGGATTCTTTAGAATAACTATCGTCGAAGTCGTCGAGTATAAGTTTAGCTCGCTCGATGAATTCTTTTGCTTTCATTTCGGCAAGAGAAATTCCATTGTTGGCAAGGACAAAATCCACAATGAGTTTAATATCTTTCTTTTTGCTACGGGATTTCACTTGTTTGATAACTTTTCGTGCTTCATTGGTTGGAACATTTTGCAAAGCATAAATTAAAGGGAGAGTGATTTTTCGTTCTCTAATGTCGTTGCCAATAGGTTTCCCAACAATACTTGATTTACCAATATAATCAATGATATCGTCGCGAATCTGGAAAGCAAGGCCAAGCAAACGCCCGAATTCTTTAACTTTACTTCGGATATTAGGATCGTTCATAACGCTAATTGCTCCAATTTCGCAGCAGGCAGAAATAAGCGATGCGGTTTTGCCATAGATGATATCGAAGTATCGGGTTTCGTTTGTTTCTTCTTCTCGGCTCGTCTGGATTTGGAGTAACTCGCCCTCGCTCATTAATCGGACCGATTCGGACAATACATTCAGAAAATCATACTCTTTGTTATCTATTGCAATTAGCAAACCTTTTGCTAAAAGGAAATCGCCAACAAGTACAGCAATCTTGTTGTTCCAGCGGGCATTAATTGAGGCAAATCCTCGTCGTTCCATTGCTTCATCGACAACGTCGTCGTGGATTAAGGTTGCAGTATGGAGCAGTTCTACCATTGCTGCTCCGATGTGTGTCCTTCGGTTAATTTCCCCAAGCAATCCGGCGGTGAGGAACGTCAAAGCAGGGCGAATTCGCTTACCCTTTCGATTGAGTAAGTAAGAAACGACGGCATCGAGCAAAAGAATGTCGCTTCGCAATATAGAGCGAAAATTACTTTCGAACGCCCGAAGTTCCTGTTCAATGGGTTTTATTATTTGGTCAATAGTTTTCAAATTATCCGTAAATTGTTAAAACTTTTCGCTAAAATACCTCATAAATTGTGAACGCTCGTAAATTGCAGGGTTCAGACTTTTTGCTTGGCAAAGTTTCCCACGAAAATCGTCGAGCGACTCATATCCCCTTTCATTCATCCAGTCTTTAATTTCTTGAAGCATTTCCCCAATAACTCTCGGTCCTTTTCGATAAATGGCAGAAGCAATTTGCACCGCTTTGGCACCTGCAAGCAGTTGTTTAATTACTGCTTTCCCATCGTGGACACCGGTGGAAGCAGCGATATCGCAACTAACTCTTCCACTCATAATTGAAACCCAACGGAGAGTAAGTCCCAAGTCGCTTGGATTGCTTAAAACATTCGACGGGATGACAGAAAGCGTATCCAAATCAAAATCGGGGTTAAAGAAACGATTGAACAGAACTATTCCTTTTACACCCGTCTCGGAAACTCTTTTAATCATCGAGGCAAGACTTGTAAAAAAGTAACTAATTTTGACAGAAACTGGAATAGCAACTTCTTTCAGAACCGCATCGATAATTTCGAAGTAAACCTTTTCGTTTTCCTCGGCACTTCGCTCTAAATCCGATGGCATAACGAAAATGTTCAATTCGAGCGCATCGGCACCAGCCGATTCAATTTTTTTGGAAAAAGGAATCCACTCGCCTTTACTAACACAATTTACGCTGGCAATAATTGGAACATCCACCGCCTTCTTCGATTCTTCAATTAAGTTTAGATATTTCGAAACACTGTCTTCGAGAGTTTCGATGTTGAAGAAGTCGTATATCTCTGGATAAATAGTCATCGGACGCTGCATTTGGGCAAGGTTCGATTCCATTTCCCAAAGAATTTCTTCCTCGAACAAAGATTTCAAAACAATTGCCGAAGCCCCATGCTCTACAAGATTTTTAATATCTTTTACCGAATAAGTATAACCAGAGCTACCAATAATTATCGGATTTGCCAGTTTAAAACCCAAATAAGTTGTTGAAATATCCATTTTCTTCCCTATGAACATATTTCCAAATAACAAAAATAATCAAAATTCTTTTAGAAACGTATGCCATAATTGAATAAACCGTAGCAAAATCATCGTGAAGAGCATCCCATAGATTTTCCACCACTTCCATAATGACATACGGTGGAACCCTATATACTTGGAATAGAGAATTCGGTTTCCTAATATTGCCTACTACTATCTCGTTTATGAATTTTGCGGTTACTCTCTTAAAAAGTATGGAATTTCTGTTGTAATAAATACAAATTAGGATAATATTGCTTGGAATATTAGTTTTTTTCTTTAAATTGCTTTTTTTTGGAGTTTATATGAAAACCCTATTTTTCTCTATTTGTCTTATTCTTTTAGTTGCTTTATTCTACTCGTGCAAAGAAAGTGAAGACCCTAATTCTATTGGTGGCTCAACCGATGTTCCTTTCGCAAAAGTTGGCGAAACCACTATTGTTGTGGTTCGGCTCGACGAGTTAGTCCCTGGCTTGGGAGCTCCTGCAATTGATTTTGTGGTAGAAACAAACAAAAACGGCATTGTTGTCCGAAAAGGGCATTTCGAAACAGATACCGCCTTCACCCATAAGATTGATACGCTATTGGGGACAGCAACACTTCCTTCACAAATCAAAACTGCTTTGAAAGAAAAAGCCATTAGAACGTTTCACGTTCAAATTGATTCTTCCGATAAGAACAATCTCAAGCTCGATTTTTCAATCAAATCAAAAGTTACTTCCGAAGGTTTGCAAGATTTTACCCACAGCGAAGGCGATGAAAGCAAACCTTTTACACTTGTTAAGTATAACGCGAATGTTGGGGATAAGTATGAGTTCACCGACAAAGATGGAAATCATTTCGTACGAGAGGTAACCTATCGCTCAACAACGGACGACTATCCTATAGGTTTTTGGTTTATTAAAGTAATAAAGGTTGAAGAAACAATTACCGAAGGACCACTGAAAGATATAGCAGGCAAGATAACTTATTACACTAACCATAAGTTTGGATTAGTAGGAATTGAATGGACTAGGCCGAGCGACGGCAAAGTTTTGAAAATTGTAGTTTATCCTTCTAATCTTTAAATAGGATTTGGGCTATTTCTTTTCTTGGGCTTTGGTTAGTTCCCAAATTGCGTCCATTTCCGCAAGCGTCAACTCGGAAAGTTGTTTGTTATTTTCCTTCGCATAAGATTCGATGGTTTGAAATCTTTTGATGAATTTATTATTTGTTCTCTGCAATGCGGTTTCGGGGCTAATATTGAGAAATCTTGAGTAGTTTACAATAGCAAATAGCAAATCCCCGAGTTCTTCCTGAATTTTCTCGTGGTTTTGTGTTTCGGTTGCTTGTTGAAGTTCGTTGAGCTCTTCGATAACTTTTTCCCAAACTTGTTCTTTCTTCGCCCAATCGAAACCTACCCGGGAGGCTTTGTGTTGGATTCGTTCCGCTCGTAGCAAGGCTGGCAAGTTCAAAGGTACACCATCGAGGGTCGATTGTCGACCTTCTTCCTTCTTTAATTCTTCCCAATTGCGAACAACATCCTCTTCGCCATCAACGGAAACATTGCCAAAGACATGAGGATGCCGGAATACAAGTTTATCCTGAATTCCAGTGATGACATCCAGCAGATTAAAGGCACCTCTTTCGCTTGCCATTATGCCGTGCATTATAATATGCAGGAGAATATCACCAAGTTCTTTTCGGAATTCATCGTCATCTTTATTTTCGATGGCAGAAAGAACCTCGTATGCTTCCTCGATTAATAGGTGGGCAATAGATTCGTTCGTCTGCTTTCTGTCCCAAGGACAATGAATTCTGAGCAGTTGAACAATTTCGACAAGGACCGCAAACTGCTCGGAAACATCAGTTGGGTCCTTTGCTTTTGGAATAGGAATAGTTCTATCGTTATTATTTATATCTTTCAATTTCATTGTTTACAAATTTAAGAAAAATCTTCAATAACTTTTCCCAGTATTTCCATATTCTTGATTCTCTTATACGTAGTTATAGAAATTAAGTGTGTTGTCTATGGAATTTTTACAGACTTTTCAAAGAATAATATATCAAATTATGAAATTTTTTTGGAAGCGATAGAAAATTTCAAACAACAGATTACATATATTGAAGAATGTTTTTCATTGTCGAATAAAGAATAAGTTACCTCAAATTTTCTTAAATTGCGTTTTTAAAATGTTATTCTAAGGAAGGTGAAAAATGATTTTCGACTTCGAAATGATTAAGTCTGTATATTCAACATTAAAAGAACGCGTCGATAAAGCCAAGCAGATTCTTGCTCGTCCGCTGACACTTGCCGAAAAAATCCTGTATTCCCATCTTTATAATCCCGAGGATATACAAGACTTCAAACGTGGAATTGATTATGTTAATTTTCGCCCTGACCGTGTAGCAATGCAAGATGCGACCGCACAAATGGCGTTATTGCAATTTACTACGGCAGGCATTCCCAAGGTAGCAGTTCCAACAACTGTTCATTGCGACCATTTGATTATTGCTCGCAATGGAGCAAAAGAAGACCTTGAACATGCTCTTGGCTTGAACAAAGAAGTTTACGACTTCCTTGCCTCGGTTTCGAAAAAGTATGGCATCGGTTTCTGGGAACCCGGCGCAGGAATCATCCACCAAGTTATTTTGGAAAACTATGCCTTCCCCGGTGGAATGATGATTGGAACTGATTCTCATACCGTCAACGCTGGAGGACTTGGTATGGTTGCAATTGGCGTAGGCGGAGCCGATGCGGTAGATGTTATGGCTGGAATGCCTTGGGAATTAAGGTTCCCCAAATTGATAGGCATTCATCTCACAGGTAAACTTCAAGGTTGGACATCGCCGAAGGACGTCATTCTCAAAGTTGCTGGAATTTTGACTGTGAAAGGTGGGACTGGTGCTATCGTAGAATACTTTGGGGAGGGAGCAAAATCAATTTCTTGCACGGGAAAAGGAACCATCTGCAATATGGGTGCAGAAATTGGTGCAACTACTTCACTATTCGGCTACGACAACAAAATGTTCAATTATCTTGTTGCAACAAATCGTAAAGAAGTTGCCGATTTAGCACAGGAATTAGCCTCCTACCTCACCGGCGATGACGCCGTTTATCAGAATCCCGAAAAATACTTCGACCAAGTAATCGAGATTAATCTTTCTGAGCTTGAGCCACACATTAATGGACCATTTACACCCGATTTAGCATGGCCTCTTTCTAAATTTGCCGAAGCAGTAGAATCGAACAATTACCCCGCTGAACTTTCTGCTGGATTGATTGGTTCTTGCACAAACTCTTCATACGAAGATATTTCCCGAGCTGCTTCGGTTGCTCGCCAGGCTCTCGATAAAAAATTAAAGGCTAAATCTTATTTTTTAATTACTCCGGGAAGTGAGTTGATTCGCCAAACTATCGA
>CAZPSM010000072.1:12282-12495 GCA_964589125.1 uncultured Hyphomicrobiales bacterium
GGATTTATCGAAATCTTTGAAAAAATTGGTGGCGTTGTACTTGCAAATGCTTGTGGTCCTTGCATCGGACAGTGGGCACGCCCCGGAGCAGAAAAGCAAGAGAAAAACTCTATAATAACTTCATTCAATCGCAACTTCGCTAAACGCAACGATGGCAATCCAAATACACATAGTTTCGTTGCCTCGCCCGAAATTGTAACCGCAATGGCAATC
>CAZPSM010000073.1:0-12410 GCA_964589125.1 uncultured Hyphomicrobiales bacterium
TAGGGCGTCAGCCTTGGATTGTCTATGGCTTGCTACGAACATCGGATGCGATTTCAAAGAACCTTTCGGCGGGGAGTGTCTGGTTCTCTTTGATTCTTTTCACACTAATTTATCTTTTAATTTTTGCATTGTTTATTTTCCTTCTCGATAGAAAAATCAAGCAAGGACCCGTTGAATCGGCAGGAGAGGGGATTTACGCTAAACAAAAAACTTTGTTGCAACAAGGGTAAAGAAAGGAGAATTAAATATGGACTTAAACACTATTTGGTTTATTTTGGTTGGTGTTCTATTGGCAGGATATGCTATTCTCGACGGCTTCGACTTAGGAGTCGGGGCTCTTCATCTTTTCGTCAAAGATGACATAGAACGAAGGACATTTTTGAATGCAATTGGTCCGGTTTGGGACGGCAACGAAGTATGGCTAATTACTGGTGGTGGGGCACTTTTTGCAGCCTTCCCAGAAGTCTATGCAACAGTTTTTTCAGGATTCTATCTTGCTCTGTTTCTTTTGCTATTGGTCTTAATTTTTCGTGCTGTTGGTATTGAATTCCGTAGCAAACGCGAAAGCCCACGATGGCGAAGAAACTGGGACATTGCCTTTTCTATTTCAAGTTATGTTATCGCTCTACTTCTTGGTGTCGCTATGGGTAATATAATAGTAGGTGTACCGCTAAACGAAAGACACGAATTCATTGGGAATTTTTGGACATTGCTGAGTCCATATACAGTAATTGTTGGGATTACTACTGTTGCACTTTTTATGATGCATGGGGCTATTTTCCTTGTTTTGAAAACCGACGGGGATTTGAGACAAAAAGTCGCAGGCTGGGTCAACAATACTATAATCTTCTTTGTTATATGCTATGTAACAACTACTATGGTAACTCTTGTCTATGTTCCAAGTATGACACACCATTTCAAAGATTATCCAATCCTTTTTATAATCCCGTTGTTGAATATGCTTGCAATAGCTAATATCCCGCGCGAAATCCATCTTAAACGCTACGGTTGGGCTTTTATTTCGTCGTGTGCTAGTATTGCAGCTCTTTTGGCGCTCTTTGCAATAGGAATTTTCCCAAATATTGTAACATCAAACCCAAATCCAGAGTATACTCTAACGATTTACAATGCTGCGTCGTCGCAAAAAACGTTGACAATTATGCTTATAATTGCAGTCATTGGTCTCCCATTTGTGCTTGCATATACGGCTGGAATCTATTGGGTATTTCGCGGAAAAGTAAAAACAGAAGACCTAAATTATTAAAATTCTATGAACTATATATACCAACCTATGGAGCAATCCATGGGTTGGTATATAATAAACAAGAGGTTATCATTCCTTATTCATTCCATAGATGGGAATAGTCTATTCTGAACAAAGCGAAAGGTCTATACCTAATTTAAGTTTCCAATATATTTCCTTTCTTTTAGAAGTATAAACAATACACTTCGAGTCCACAAGTAAACCATATTGTGGAGAATACCCATATTCTTTTATTTCAATGGTTGTATCTTCAAAGATTAAAGATACCTC
This sequence comes from uncultured Hyphomicrobiales bacterium, assembly GCA_964589125.1. Taxonomy (GTDB): domain Bacteria; phylum Bacteroidota; class Ignavibacteria; order Kapaibacteriales; family UBA2268; genus JBBIJO01. The sequence continues at coordinate 1,535 of CAZPSM010000073.1, forward strand.
GGTATTTCCATTGGTAAGAAATACTATGTTTTCTTGAATTTTTGCAGCTACGTCGGGATGAAGATGGAAATACAAATATTTAACTCCATCTACGTCGAGGATGTCTTCCACCAAAATTTTGTTTTGTTCGAAAGAAAAAATTCGGCGGTGTGGTCGTCGGTATGCATAGTGTTCTCCAATGATTAGGCTTGCGTCAATTTGGAGCAGTTTTGATTTCGTTCGATGTTTACTAATCCAAAATAAATCGTCGAGCTTGTTTGTGTGCCAAAGGTTTTGTTCTTTGCCAGGAACAACGAGGGTATTATGCGATGTTACCGAACGGAACTTGTTTCGCAGATTGGCTGAAAGTGTGTAGCAATATGTTCCGGGGTCAACGATAAAGTCTTTACCGTCGTAATTAAAAGTGAACGATAGTTGGTCGTTATGGGAATGTCCTCCCTTTCCGAGTTGTCCAATTCCACCACACCGGAAAGATAAAAAATAATTTTTGGTTCTGAATACATACAAACCAAACTTTTCGAAGCCTCGGAAGTAAGTAGTTTCTTCCATTTTATTGTGTGGTAGGATGCTACATCTCTTGGCAAAAATTGAGGCAAGGAAACCGTTGCCAGCAATACCACACAAATTTTTAATTAATACATCTACGATTGGGTATTCGAGTAGGTTGTCGAACTTTTCGTCTTGGAACCACACAGTGCGAAGGAAATAGTTGAGCCGAAGAATACGCCCACTATCGTTATCCCCAATTTGGTCAAATTCGCCGTTTGGTTTTTCTAATGATTTCGTAAAGCCGATAATTCGCTTTACTTGTTCAAGAAACTGTTTCGGAAATATAATTTTTTTGGACGAAGTGTCGATTTCAAACTTTTGTTTTGCAAGCGGAAGCAGTTTTCTTTTTGCATACCAATGTTTGTTAGTGTAATTTGCGAGCGATTCAATCTTTTCGTTAGGTAAGTTGTCGAACAAATAAAGCGAAAGCAGTAGCATTTCGGAAACTTGGAGATGATACATCGTTGAGCATTCGAAATTTCCACCATCTTCGAAGAATTGTTCTGTTGATTCGTTGATTATTTCTTGTAAGGAGAATGCAAGTAGTTGCGACGATAATTCGGGATTTGGCAAGTAAGCCCCGGCAAAAGCCAAAGCCACCAAATTTGCGAAATAATGGTTTCCCCGGAGCCCTTCCGACCATTCGAGATTGCTTAGAATATAGTGAATATGAACCAATATGCTTTCGAAAAACTCATCTTTAAACTCGGTAATAAATTCAGCATCTTTGGAAGCAAATAGGTCATACGATAGGAGCCAATTTACAAGTCGAATTCCACAATCCATAGGCGATTTCCATTGAATCGTGTATAGCGGGGGATTGGTAGCTATAAAATCGAGTATTTGATTTTGGAATTCTTCGAGTACTCGTTCGGCAAGTTCTATGTTCTTTTCAATTTTTGCCAGTCCGAAAGAGTAGGCAAGAATCGGTAGATGTTGCATTCTACCAAGTTCCCAAGGCTCTTTGACGTCGGCACCTTCTTTCAATATTAAATCTTTATGATACGAACAGCCCCATTCAAATCCACTTTTGGGAGCGTTCCAATAGTTAATCGACCGAAAGTTTGATTGTTTCAAGTTGTCGAAGATTCTTTCTGCTTTTGGTTTCCAAAAGTCTGGGATTTTTTTGTATATCCAATCATAGTCACATTGCCAATTTCTTTCTATCCAGCCTGTGCCTAAAAGATTGAATCGATGATTGAGAATTTCGGTCAGAATTGCTTTGATTGCTTGGCTATTTTCTGTGAGATATTCATCGTTTGGTATTTGGAAATAACCTGTTGTTATTTTCCTACTGAACAATTGAGTAGGAACAACGAGTACTTTTGCCTTTTCCTTTTCGAAAGTTGGAGGCAAGAATGTATTTTTAACTTTTGTAAATAATTTCTTGATAGCAATTCCAAATGGAATGTTAGTCAGTTTATAGAAATTGTTGCTTAACACGATGAAAATATTATTATTTATATAACAAATATTTACTTCGCAGTTGGAGAAAGTCTGTTAGCCCATGGTTCAAAAGTTCTTGGATATTTTCCTCATCCCCGTTAAAAAGAGCATCGAAAAGCTTTCGAGTCCCAGTAACCTTGATGAACATATTTTTTGCTTTTTGCGAGATTTTTGCTTCATTGAATAGTTCGGGTAATGCTCTTCGAACTGCAAAAATAATTTTCCAGCCATAAGAATATAGTTTTATATCCTTATTCCTATCGAAAGTTACAAGATAACCTCTTATATTTAGACTTGAAGATTTTGGTTTTAGATTTTTGTAGTTTGAATTTTCAAATTTAATTCCGTCGAGTTTCAACGATTCGAGTTCTCGTCGGAGGAGATGCAATTTTCCCCCAGCAACACCAATAAATTGAAAAGGTGAATTCGTTCAGACGTGTGCTCTTCCGATCTGAGGAGATGCAATTTTCCCCCAGCAACACCAATAAATTGAAAAGGTGAATTCGTTCCAATTCCTAGGTTAAATATGCGAAGTTCACCGAAAATGCCAAGCATTGCTGCCCCACGAATTGCATCTACGGAAGGTATATTGGGCGAAGTAGGGAACCAATTTAAACCTGTATCTTCCCATTTCATCGAACGCTGCCAATTTTCCATTTTTACAATGACAAGGTCACACTTTTTCCGATTTCCATTTGCTTGTAGCCAGCCCTCCTCGTTGAACATTGTTGCAAGTTCACCGATTGTCATTCCATAAATGTATGGAATAGGTGCAATACCGACGAACGAAGAAAGCGATTTTTCCAGAACATTTCCATCGACAAGATTTCCTCCTAAAGGATTAGGTCGGTCGAGAACGATTACCTGTTTGCCGTTTTCGACCGCCGCTTCCATAACTTTGAACATCGTGCTGATATAAGTGTATGAACGAATACCGATGTCTTGTAAATCGATGACTACAATATCGAGCAGAGACATTTGCCAAGGGGTCGGTTTGCGGTTATTACCATAAAGCGAAAAAACAGGTACCCCGTATATTGAATCGTCGAAAACGTATTGACCAGCCGGAAAAGCTGCATAAAAGCCGTGTTCCGGAGTGAATATTGCAACAAGTTCAAATGACCGAGCGAGAGCAAAGTGTTCGGCTGTAAGTTTTTCGTCCGAAGCACGACTTGCTGAATTTGCAACTAAACCCACCCGTTTCCTATTTAAAAGATAGAAATCTTGTTCAATTAGGACGTCGATGCCTAATTTAATTTTGGGATATGGGAAATACTTTTCAATTGAGAATGATGTAACAGTGCATAAGAAAAATAACAAGATAACCCATTTACGAAACATTTACTGCCGATAACAAATTAAAAAACAGCAATTTACGGAAAAATCTATTTAGAGAAAGGCACTTGAAGGTATTTTTTGGCTTGTTCGTGGGAGTCCCGATAATTTTTCCAAGAGAGTACCTTGTTGTATTGTTGGATAGCGTATTTTCGTTTTCCTTGGATGTCGTAAATTTTTCCAATTTTTAGATTCAAATAAATCATAAATGGCGATGGTCCATCGCGGTCGATTATTCGGGAAGCCTCGTCGCATTTATAAAAATACTTTAATGCGTCATCGAGTTGGTTTTTTTCCATCAGAGCACTTCCCAAATAATACAATGCTTCGCGTGCAGTCGGAAGGTCGAACCCAGCTTTCTTCTGCTGATAATTGTCTAAAATCGATTGCCATTGCTGTTGCCATTCTTGGAGCATAAACAACGAAACATAACAGCGACCTAAGTAACGTTGGAAGACCGGATTCGCCGGATACATACGAGCAAGTTCCTCGGCAATTGGCAAAGCGTAGTAGGCATTTTTTTCGAAATCATAATAAATTTGAAGCAAGACAAATTTAGCCTCGATTTTTGCGTAACGTGCATTCTTCGAAGCCGCTTCGAGTTGAAGAATGCCAATTTTTTTGTCCCCTTTCGGAACAAAAGCCATTAACGGTTTAATCGAAGGATTCTGTTCAGGAAATGCCTCGGCAAAATAATTGTAAATTCCCGTTCCTAACATAATGTCGTAGTTATTAGGGGCTATATTCAGGCATTTAATAAGTATTTGGAAAGCTTTGTAACCATCGGTTGCAGCGCGGAACCAATTTCCACGCAATACATGGAAACGACCACGATACCCGAGCGCCCCACCTTTAAAAAAAAGGGCTCCGATTTCAAATTCATTTGTATCTAATATTGCATCGCAAATTTCAATTACGCGGTCTATCTTCTTTAAGAAAATTTCGTCGAATTGTCGCGATTCACGATAAACAGCAATTTTCCACCATTCCACCATTGCGTCGAGAAAATATCCAGCCGGTATCAATGGGTATTTTTCGATAACTTGCCGAAAACATTGTTCTGCCTTATCAAATTCGATATTATAAATGTAATCGGCACCAGTAAGGACCAAACTGTCTGCATCCGTTTTCATCACAGGCCATTGAGCATAACCAGACTGAATATCGGATAGCCAAATAGCAAAAAATACTACTACAACAATTAAAGTATAATATTTGCTTGATTTCCACAATTTGGGCATATTGCTCTATCGCCTTTTTTGTTGTAATGAACTGTTGTAAAGTATCTTTGACGTTCAACTAATAAAAAATTACAAGATGGGCAGTATGTGTTCTCTGCATCTGGAAGGTCAGTATTACCAATATATTTCATTCCAAAAGATTTGGCAATTTCCTTGGCTCGAACAAGTTTTTCCAAACTTGTTGGGGGATAGTCTGTCATTTTGTAACTTGGGTAAAAGCGACTAAAATGCAATGGAATATCTGTCGAAATCGATGCAAGGAATCGAGCGATTTGTTCAAAACTTTCGTCGGTGTCGTTTTCGCCGGGGATTACAAGATTGATTACTTCGATATGAATGCCAGCAGAAAATACACGTTCTATATTTTCAACGACGGGTCGAAGGTGTCCACCTGTGATTTTCAAATATTTTTTATCGTTGAAGAACTTTAAGTCGATGTTGATTGCATCAAGAAGTTTTTCTTGAATTACTAAATCCAACATTTCCTTGCTAAAATATCCGTTCGAAACAAAAACGTGGAAAAGATGTTTGGTTTCGGGATTTTTTCGGGCATCGAGAATGATATCCCGAGCATATTCAAAAAAAATTGTAGGTTCGGAATACGTATAGGAAATACCATCGACATTATATACTTTTGCTATTTGTGTGATTTCGATTGGATGTAGGGTTTTTGCATCGAGTAGTTGTTCCGGTTTGAATTTAATTGACTGGGAAAGATAACTGTTTTGGCAATTTGCACATTTGAAGTTACATCCAGGGGTTCCAAACGATAGCACACGTGTCCGAGGCTTAAAGTGATAGAATGGTTTTTTTTCAATAGGGTCGATTGCCAGACTTTCGGGTCGCCCCCAAGTGTATGTATAAAGTTTCCCATCCTGATTAAACCGAACTCTACAAATCCCGCCAGAACCGGAACGGATTTTACAATAGTGAGAACATAGTTTACAAACAACATCATTGGTATCTGCAAGTCTTTCGTAAAGTAGGGCTTCTTTTATGTCCATAATGTCTTAAAGTAATCCTAAAGTTTTCATATCCGCTTCGAAACTTTCTGGACGCAGTTTAATTAGCCAGCCATCGCCATAGGGGTCTTGAACTGCAATGTCTGGATTTTCGAGAACTTTCTTGTTTACTTCTACAACAGTTCCAGAAAGAGGTGAATATACGGGTTGTGCGCGCAAATCCGATGAAAATATTTGAAAGTAAACACTTCCTTGACGGATGTTATCCCCTACGGATGGTAAATAAATTGTTTGGATTTTGCCGACCGAATAAAGTAGTGCCCGTTCAACCCCCAACACCACTAAACCTTCATCGTTCATCATTAACCAAGAGTATTGCCCAACACCACGTATATTGCTTATAATTTCATTTTGCAAGGGCGATTTAGAACTGCTTTTTAGTTGAGATTCAACCAAAGTAGATGCTCTTTCGATAACTTTCCGAAGTTCGTCGCGTGTAAAGGGTTTAGCAATATAGTCGAATGCACCAAATTGCATAGCTTGTAGCGCTGAATTGATAGTTGCATATCCAGTAATCATAATAATCAAGATATTCGGGTCGATTTCTTTTGCTTTCCGTAGGAATTCTAATCCATCCATTTCTGGCATCATCAAATCTGTCAAAATTATACTCGGTTTGAATTCCGATATTTTTTCAATTGCCTCGACCGAACTCAACGATGTATCTAATTCTATATTTTCATCTTTTTTTAGAATTCGCTTAATGCTATCGAGCACAATCTGCTCATCGTCGACAACAAGAATTCTGACTTTTGTTTTCTCCATTTTTATGTTATCATTGTTCTACTATCGAATTTAATTTCCGAAGAAAGCTGGAAGAATGATTTTAAATATTGCACCGCCGCTTTCTGCTGTATCGACTTCAATCGAGCCGTGATGACGTTCAATGATGCCCCAACTTACAGCCAGCCCCAGCCCACTTGTGCTTTTAGTAGAAAAAAAAGGCTCGAATATTTTGTCCATAAGATTTTCCGGGATTCCGGGTCCTGTATCCTCGACCGAAATTATACACTTCTTTTGCTGGCGAAAATATTCAGAACCAATTGTAATTTTTCCTTTATATTTCATAGCATCAGCCGAATTAATAAGCAAGTTTAAAAGAACTTGTTGGATTTGCTTCGAATCCACGTTGACTTTTGGTATTTTCTCTTCAGTTACTACGATTATTTCAATGTCCTTAAATTGTGGAAGCCGATGGATTAGTTCCAGCGACTGAAAAATTATTTCATTTGGGTTAACAACTTCTAACTTTGGAGTATATTGTTTAGCGAAATCAAGTAGATTTCGGACAATGTCGCGGCAACGCAATGTCTCGCGAATTATTATTTGAATATCATCTCGCAAGGGGCTGTTTGGTTCCAAGTCGTCATCGATACCTTCAGCATAGGAAAGAATTCCGGTCAACGGATTGTTAATTTCGTGGGCAACTCCGGCGGCGAGTTTCCCAAGAGCAGCGAGTTTTTCGCTTTGGATAAGTTTTTCCATCAATTGAACTTCATTCGTTGCATCTCGTCCAATTGTGCAAGTTCCAATGATTGTTCCTTTGTAGTCCGTTAAAGGGAAACGAAGCATACGAAAATAGTGGTCTTCGCCGCGTATATTAATAGTTTCATTATACATTATTGCTTTACCTGTTTTTTTAACTTCCGCATCGTGCATACGCACTGTTTGGGCTAATTGTGGAGGCAAGATTTCTTCGGGTAATTTACCAACGAAATCTTCTGGAGTTAGTCCAAAGGCATTGGCAGTTACGGGATTTACAATGATGTATCTTCCTTCTAAGTTTTTTAAACTTATCCAATCTTGTGCATTGTTGATGAAACTACGAAACTTTTGTTCAAGGCTTTCAACTTCGCGTTGCAGATTAACGAGTTCAGTTATTCGGTGCCAATTGGAAAGAATATACTCTACATTTCCATTAACATCGAAGATAGGGGAACGTGTAACTTCCCAATGTCCTTCGTTAGGATATTGAGTGGTATGAATCATAAAATGAGGCGATTTTGTTTCAACAATATAATCAATTATTTTTTGTAGGTCCTCCTTATCGCAATTTATTTCTGAAATTTCGAGTAATTCGAAACATTTACGTCCAATGATTTCTTTTTCCGGCAATCCTACAAAATCGCAAAAAGCCTTGTTCGCACGTGTTATAGTTTGGTCGGGTTTCATAACAATAGACAAAACTTGTAAACTATCGAAAATAGATTGGAGAAACACGTTATCGTTTTCGATTTTCTTTTCCAATGTTCGTAAATCTTTCATTTTTTTATCGAGTTCTTCGTATGCATACATTAAGTCCCAGAAAATGTGTGCAACGGAATGCTCTATTAATTTTATAGAAGGGTTAAGTTCGTTTTTCAATGTTCGTAAAAAAGTATCGTCTCCGGTTAATTCAATTACCATTTCAACTTCGGGTAAAGCGAGCGCTTCTTTATAGTTAGAAAAAGTAAGGAGTCCAAGTTCACGGGCGAAGGCAATTCCTTCCGCTGATTCATTTTTATCGACTACTGCTACTACTTCGATATTTAGTTCTTTAATTTGCTGTTTTTTGATAAGCTTTAGAATTGCATAGCAACCCTTACCACCGCCGATAATAACTGCTTTCATTTTGCCTTCTCTTCTATTGTTCCCAATGGAAATTCGCTTTCTAACATATCGCCATAATCTTCGATAAATTCCTTCAAGTTCCCATAGTATGCAATTGGTTTAATCGTAAAATGAAGAAGTATTTTGCTCAATTTTATTGGAATATAAGGATATAGCTTTTGTAGGTTCATTATTCGATAGTTGTAAAAAGCAGAAGCATCCTCGGGAACTAAACTCTGTTTGACTTCTTCCGAAAATTCATTGTTCTTGAAAATCTGGTCGAAGGTCTTTAATCCTTTTGCTACGGCATAAGAAACAATGTTACCGCAACTCCAAAGGTCGAAATCGGATACGTCTTGCATCAAATCAAAATCTATCCATCTATAATTTCCAGTTTCCGATTCAACAATAATATGGTCGTTGCGAATATCTCCGTGACAAAATTTGTGCTGGTGAAGGAAAAGAATTGCCTTGAAACTATCGAGTAGTTTCCAGAGAATTGCTGGCAAATCTGTATGAAAGTAATCGTAGTGTCCCTTTTCAATTAATGGGATATACTGAAAAAACGATTTGCCTCGTATGTAGTCGATTACTCGGACAGTATTACCTCTTTCATCTATGCAAATATGACCTTGCATAAAACGTGTGTCGCCACGCACTAAATCCAATACTTGTCCTTCCTTTACGGGGTTTCTATAACAGCGAATTCTTAGTATTCCAATGTGAGCGTGAAATTCCTCGTGAAATACCGTTTTTATAATCTTTTCATTTCCATTACTTAAGTCCACAGCGCTAAAAACCCAATATTTTGGCTGGTCATCGATTCCAAAACGAGGTTCCCGCATATTGCCACGAACAAGATAGTCACCACAACTCAAACGGATAATATCTCCTCTGGCAATTCTCATCCAATCGGTTGTGTCGGTTACTATGTTAATTTTCGAAGGGAGAATTTTCCATCCTACAAGTTCCTTAATCCTTTCCGCGAGTTGGTCTTTTTCGGAGTTCATTGGGAGTCCAGCTCGAAAATTTGTCGTTGAATTTTTTTTGGTAGACCGTAAACCACCTCGTAGTATGAATGGTCAATTAATTGGAAAAGAAAGTCTTCGCGTAATCTATCGACAAGAACAACTGTGTTCCAATGCTTTTTATTCATATGATAACCCGGGACAATGAACTCGAACTCTTCGCGTAGCAAGATTGCTCTGGTAGGCTCACATTTCAAATTCATTCTTAAAGGAATTGCTTCGAGGTCAACCAAAGCGAACATTTTACCATAGACTTTAAAAACAAGGATTACATCGTCGAACGGAAATTCTTCGCTTGTAAATGGCTTCGAAAGACAATATTCTCGAATTTTCAGTATGTCCATATTGAAAAACATTCAATTAATTCAAAATATTAAAATAAGTAAAGATTTTGAAATTTTAAAGTGGATTGAGAACTGCTCGACGCTCTCTGCACTATGGGATTGTTCGGTTTAAATGCGTTTTTACTATTGAAACCCACCACGGCTTGAACCATTTTTTGTGATACGTGCAGATTCGTTGCTATACTTCATTAAGAATGTCATATCCGGCCTTGTCATCGTGTGTTGATTTTTAATTTAGATATTGGGGAAAAATATAGAATGTAAATGTAATATTGTGCGACAAACTTAATATTATGAAAGGAGAAATTTTTCCTTCCTTCGAAATAAATTCATAAATTTGTGGGTTCAGGAAATAATAAAGGAAATATTATGGAATTTGAAACAATTATTTTCGAAAAGCGAAAGAATTATTGTGTTATTACCTTGAATCGCCCCGATAAGCTCAACGCACTCAATTTTCAACTTTTCGACGAACTAAACTCTGCGATAGGTCAAATTGAACTTGACACCGAAATCAAAGCAGTCATTTTAACTGGTTCAGGTACAAAGGCGTTTGCCGCAGGTGCCGATATTAAGGAACTACACGAATCCGCTAATGAATTGAAAGGAAGATTGTTTTCTCAATATGGTTCTAAAGTTATGCATCGGCTCGAAAGTCTGCGGATTCCAGTCGTTGCGGCTGTCAATGGTTTCGCTCTTGGCGGTGGATGTGAACTTGCTATGGCTTGCCACATTCGATTTGCTAGCGAAAATGCAAAGTTTGGTCAACCCGAGGTAAACCTTGGTATTATTCCGGGTTATGGGGCAACTCAACGTTTACCAAAGCTGGTTGGGCAAGCAAAGGCTCTTGAACTAATTATTTCTGGGAGAACAATCGATGCTTTTGAAGCAGAAAAGATTGGGCTTGTCAACAAAGTCTTTCCAGCCGAGGAACTTATTCCTAAGACTATTGAATTTGTTGAACTCGTCCTTTCCAAAGGAACACTCGCTGTTTCAGCGGGAATCGAATGTGTAATGGCTGCCAATTATATACCGTTGGCAGAAGGCTTGGAGTTCGAAAGCAGGATGTTCGGTCGTATTTGTGCAACCGAAGATTTCAGGGAAGGCACTCTTGCATTCCTCGAAAAACGTCCAGCAAACTTTAAAGGAAGTTAGTGTCTCTATTGAGTAATGGAACTTGTGGATATGATAGCAAGAAAGCGTGTGCCGCGGGGAAATCTTCTTCCCGTATCATTCTAATTATCTTTTCTTTGTCATTCTGAACGCAGTGAAGAATCTCCGCCTCATTCTGAACGCGGTGAAGAATCTAATTCAAGTTAATC
>CAZPSM010000074.1:0-228 GCA_964589125.1 uncultured Hyphomicrobiales bacterium
CAGCGTATGGAATATGTTCTACAACGAGAACATCAGGAAGCCGAACGAAAACGCGTCGAGGCACAAGGAATTGCCGATGCACAAAGAATCATTAATTCTGGATTAACTGATAAGGTACTACAATTCGAAATGATTAAGGTTCAGAAAGAACTTGTTAACTCACAAAATTCAAAAATTATTATTCTCGGAGGCAAACAAACACCACCATTTATCATCGGCGACCAAAAG
>CAZPSM010000074.1:253-479 GCA_964589125.1 uncultured Hyphomicrobiales bacterium
GTGCTTATTCACATTCTAAATTCTCAATATATGCACAGAAGCAATAGTCTTTGCGAGCATAAAAAACCACTTCCGAGCCAAACATATCTATTCACAACAAATGTAGCATCTGAACCATTTACTAAACTCCTATATTTCGAATTCAATACAACACAATTCAAAAACAAATGCTTTGAATATCGTTCTGAACACAATGGTTGCTTCTTTATTGATTGGCAACAATGAC
>CAZPSM010000074.1:489-12321 GCA_964589125.1 uncultured Hyphomicrobiales bacterium
AAAGGATTTACTTTATTCGATGTTACCTGTGGATTAAAAATAACATTTCTACCTCGCCTATTTTGGTTAATTTTGCATTTAACTTTTGGGAACAATATGCATTCGTTGATAGAAAAGGAATCACTGCTGCTGCTTCAAACTTACAAACGGATTCCAATTATTGTCGATTATGCAAAAGGAACGCGCATTTACGACATCGAGGGCAATTCTTACCTCGATTTCCTTGGTGGCATTGCTGTAAATCTTCTTGGACATTCACATCCTAAAGTAATTGAAGCAATTAAAGAACAATGCGAAAGGTATATGCATCTTTCCAACTATTTTTATCAGGATGCTCAAATCAAACTAGCCGAAAAATTAGTTCAATTAACGGGCTACAATAGAGTGTTCTTTGCGAACTCCGGAACAGAAGCAAACGAAGGAGCATTGAAAATTTGTCGGCGCTGGGGCAATCAACGGAACAAAAAAACAATCATCGCTTTCGCAAACGGATTCCACGGCAGAACTTACGGTAGTCTTTCTTTGATGGACAAACCCAAGTACAAAGAACTAATGGGACCTTTTCTCGATAATATCAAGATATTACCATACAATGATATTCAAATATTAGAGAAAGAAACCAACACCGATACTGCTGCGGTATTTCTTGAATTCATTCAAGGTGAAGGCGGTTTGGAAGAGGCATCCGAAGAGTTTATAAATATGTTATGGAATCTAAAAAGCACATTTAATTTCCTTATTGTTGCCGATGAAATTCAATCGGGAATATATCGAACTGGCAATTTCTTTGCTTTTAACAAATTCAATGTAGAGCCGGATATTGTAACACTTGCTAAAGGATTGGGCGGCGGACTGCCACTGGGAGCAATACTATTAAAGGAATCACTTGCAAACATTTTCGAAAAAGGAATGCACGGAACCACATTCGGAGGCAATGCCGTTGCTTGCGCCTCCGGTCTTGCTGTTCTCAATGAAGTTTCGCAAAATCTTGTTCCACACATAAATTCAATAAGCAAGTATCTTTGGGAAAAACTCAATAATTTGGCAAATAAATTTCCAAACAAAATTATTGAAGTAAGAGGCAGAGGTTTAATGTGTGGACTATTGCTGAACTTTGACGCAACAAAGTTGGTCGAGGAACTACTCGAAGAAAAAATCATTGCTAATGCTACCTCGAAAAATGTTCTCCGACTTGTTCCACCCTTAATTATTTCCGAAAGTGATGTTGATGAACTAATAAATGGACTAAACAATGTTTTGGCTAAAATTTAGCAAAATTATTTTTATTGTTTCCATTGCATTCTCATTGTTAACGAGTTGCACAGACAACTCGACCAGTCCAGCAATAACGAAAGCGAAACTTATCAAAATTGAACCCGAAGAAATACATCCATTTGATGTAGTAACAATTTACGGAGAAAATTTAGGTAACCCAAACGATTCCACTTCAATTTATTTAGATTCGCTACTCTTGATTAACTCCAAACGTTGTCTACAATGGAATAATAATTTCATCAAATTTATTGCACCGAAAAAGTTATTTAAAGGTAATCTTCAAATCATTTATGGCTCAAAAGATACAACTAATTCAATTATATTCAATGGATTTGCTTATCCTCAAATTTTGTTTTCGGAAGTTCCTGCTGGTAAATTTCAAATGGGGTCAAATTCTGGCCTTGCTTTTGAACAACCAGTTCACGAAGTCGAACTCACACAATCTTTTTTCATATCGAGGTATGAAATTACACAGAAACAATGGTTAACCGTTCTGGACTCAAATCCAAGCCATTTCATAGGAGACAATTTACCGGTATCAAATATCGAATGGGGACTCGCTATCCGATTTTGCAATGAACTATCCAAAATGTTTAATTTAGACACATGCTATATTATAGAGGAAAACAAGGTCGTTTGGGATACAACTGCAAATGGCTATCGTTTACCTACCGAAGCCGAATGGGAATATGCTTGCCGAGCGGGCACTACCGGCGATTTTGCTGGCAATGGAAACCCATTGGACATAGGTTGGTTCGACATTAATTCTGGTGCACAACCACACCCTGTCGGGCGGAAGCTCCCTAACAATTGGGACATTTACGATATGCAAGGAAATGTTTGGGAATGGTGCTGGGATTGGTTTGAACCATTCTATTACCAAAAATCTCCACGCTCTAATCCTAAAGGACCCGAAGCGGGTTCTAATCACGTAATTCGAGGTGGAAGTTGGCAAAGAGGACCTTCCTTCGGGCGAGCTTCGAGCCGAACTTTTCCAGAGGACCAAAAAACAAATTTTGGTTTACGCATTGTTAGGACAAAATTCGACTAAATCCTTCTTGCTCTAATAGCATTCGGATTAGCCCTGAATTTAAAATCTCTAAATTGTTCTTGTTGTGAAAATTTCAATTTCCATTCACCAAGATATGCAATCATAGCAGCATTATCCATACAATAACTCATTTTTGGAATAATCACCCGAAATTTATTTCTTTTGGCTTCCAGTAGGACTTTTTCACGTAACAATGAATTAGCAGAAACCCCACCAGCTATTACCAATATCTCGGAATTATATTTTTTCACAGCCCTTACACTTTTCGAAACCAGAACTTCGACTATTGCATTTTGTACTGAAGCACAAATATCTCGAATTTGTTCATCATTCGGTAGCGACTGCTTAAATTCTCTTTCTAAAAAGTATCGAACCGAGGTCTTCAAGCCACTGAAACTAAAATCGAAGTCATCGGTTTTTAGCAACCCACGAGGGAAATGGTATTTTTCGGGGTTGCCTTCTTTCGACAGTTTATCAACGATGGGACCTCCCGGATAACCCAAGCCAAGCATCTTTGCAATCTTATCGAAGGCTTCGCCAGCCGCGTCGTCGCGAGTAGCACCAACAATCTCGTATTCAGTAAAAGATTTAACAAAGTATAAAGTGGTGTGTCCTCCACTAACAACAAGTGTAACGAATGGGAATTCAAGATGTTCTCCTTCAAGGAAACCCGAGTAAATATGCCCTTCGATATGGTCAATAGGCATTAAAGGCAATCCAAATCTAATTGACAATCCTTTTGCGAAATTCGTTCCAACTACTAAGGAACCAATCAGCCCTGGCTGATATGTAACAGCTATCCCATCAACTTCGTTTATTTCTGTTTGCGATTGTTCCAATGCTTGCCGAACAACTTGCGAAATTACTTGAATATGAATTCTCGAAGCAATTTCGGGTACCACGCCTCCGTAGAGATTATGCAAAATTTGGGAGGAAATAACATTGCTACGAACAATACCATCTTCGACAACCGCAGCAGAAGTTTCGTCGCAAGAAGTTTCAATTCCAAGTATTCTCATTACCCAAGATTCCTAAGTTTAAAATACAATTTTGTTAAAGCGGCAGCAACGCTTCTTTCACGATTTACCTTCCGAATGTTACCAAATTGAAATTTCTCGGCATCGACCGATTGTTTATCTGCAAGTGCAATCCATACCGTTCCAACAGGCTTTTCGGCAGTTCCACCCGTTGGTCCGGTGATACTTATACCAAAGTCTGTAGAAAACAATTCCCGAACGTTTTCAGCCATCTCCGTAGCGGTTTCCTTGCTAACAGCCCCATATTTTTCAATTGTTTCGGGGTTTACACCCAAAATTTTAATTTTTGCACTGTTGCTGTACGCAATAACTCCCCCCATAAAATATTCACTACTTCCCGGAATATCTGTAAAAACACCGCCCAACATACCACCAGTACAGGATTCTGCAACCGCCACAGTCTTCTTTCGTGCTGTGAGAAGATTACCTACCGCTTCACTTAAAGAAACTTCGCCGACACCAAAAATATGTTCCCCAACCTTAGAATAGATAAAATCCATAACCGGTTGAATTTTACTCTCTGCCTCAATTGAAGAAAATCCAAAAGCACCCAAGCGTATTCGCACACCTATATTCGATGGTAAATACGCAATTGATACATCGCTATAAATATTCTCAATCCCTAAAAGTTTATCGGCAAGCACGCTTTCCGGAATACCACAAGTCTGTACAGTTCTATAAACAACTAATTCAGAATGCTCAACCTGAATCTTATCCTTTATCAAAGGAATCACATATTCATTCATTAAATATTTCATTTCATCGGGAACTCCCGGCATAGAAACCAAAATCTTACCATCCTCGAAGAATAACATACCAGGAGCAGTTCCGAAGCGATTGCGTAATGGCTTGGATTTCGAAGGTAAATACGCAAGGCTTTTATTTCGTTCCGAAATTTTTGTTACCCCACGTTGGGCAAAAAAATCTTTTATCCACTCGAATACTTCATCCCTAAAAACGAGTTCATCTTTGAAAAATTCAAGTAGTGCTGGCTTTGTCAAATCATCACTTGTTGGTCCCAATCCCCCGGTAACAAGCACAACATCGGATAAACTCAACAGGCGTTTTAATTCCGAGATTATCGCTACCTTGTCGTCCCCAATAGTTGAATGGGTGACAACCGAAGAGCCAATCTCCACACATCTTTGAGCAATCCAACTTGCATTAGTATTAGTAATTTGACCGATACAAATCTCATCGCCAACGGTAAGTATAGAAGCCCTTATCAATTTATCACCTCGAACATTTTTTTATTTATACTGTAAATCTCGGCAAAAAGCCCCTCTTTCGAGGTTTCAACGATGACTCTTGCAATAGGTTCGGTATTTGACTTTCTTATATGGAACCAACCATCAGGAATCTTGGCTCTAAATCCATCTTCCCGATTAATATCTATCGAGTGTATTCCCAATAGTTCCATTAATTTCCAAACACGGAACTCGAAGTCATCGGAAACTTTTATTTTTAACTTGTGCATACTTCTTGTGGGAAATTTAGCAACTAATCCTGAAAGTCTATCGCCTTCTTTAGCAAGCAACGAAAGGATAAGGGCTATCCCAACAAGTGAATCGCGCCCATAGTGGCACGCAGGAAGAATAACCCCTCCACTTCCCTCGCCCCCAACGATAGCGTTTACTGCCTTCATTTTATCAACAACATTGACTTCCCCAACCGGGGCACGATATACCTTGAACCCAAAACCCCTAGAAATAAAATCAACTAATTCGGTTGTTGAATAATTCACAACTACCCTTTTTAAAAATTGTTCCCCGAAACTTTCTTTAAAGACCCCTACGGAATTTACAGCAAGGACAATGGTTAGTTCTTCCCAAATCGGTTTGCCATTTTCATCGATTAAAACAAGGCGGTCAGCATCTGGGTCGACTACTACCCCCAAATCGGCACCGCTATTCCGCATAACTTCCGAGATTTCATATAAATACTCTGGGCGCGGTTCAGGATTGTGAACGAACTCACCATTCAGGTTGCAATTTAACCTAACCACTTCACAACCCAATTGTTCCAAAAGCATAGGTACTATCTTCGAACCAGACGAATTAATAGCATCGACTACTACTTTATATCTTCTTGCCCTGATATTGCTTAAATGAGTATCGTTCCTGAAAATAGGAATCTCCAAAATTTTTTTGATATGAATTTCCTCTGGGTTTGGAACGATTTCCCAACCACTCTGGAGTAAACCTTGATAATTGTAAGCATGGCTATCGGCAATATTCCAAAGGTTGGAAATTTCATTTTGATTTAAAAATACCCCGTCGGAATTAATGAATTTTAACCCATTCCATTGCTCTGGGTTATGC
Source organism: uncultured Hyphomicrobiales bacterium (assembly GCA_964589125.1). Classification (GTDB taxonomy): domain Bacteria; phylum Bacteroidota; class Ignavibacteria; order Kapaibacteriales; family UBA2268; genus JBBIJO01. The sequence continues at coordinate 6,174 of CAZPSM010000074.1, forward strand.
GAAGCAGTAACAGAAATTCCACCCACTGCACCTAATTCGGTTACCAATAACTGAATCGTAGGAGTTGGAACAATACCTGCCCGCAGAACCTCTTTACCCATCGTTAGCAAACTTCCAACAACAACTTCTTCAATCCATTTACCGCTTTGTCGGCCATCGCGACCAACAACAACTGAGCCACCGGGAAGATAATCGGCAAAAGAACAAACATAACGGACAATAACCTCGGGTGTTAAGGATTTACCTACAACACCACGGAGTCCAGAAATTGAACGAACCAACGACATTTTCCCACTCATCAAAATTCAATTTTCAAAATTACGTCATAAATGGGGTATAAAAAAATGAAAAAATATATGAGTTGTGAACAAACTAAAAGACTTGTTGGCTTAATATGCCGAATAGTTCTTGGTTTTGTCTTTATTTATGCCGGAATCGGCAAAATAGTCGAACCTAATATATTTGCAAAGGAAATTATGAACTACCGGCTCCTTCCGGAAATAATTGTAAAAGCAACAGCGATAATTCTACCTTGGCTTGAACTTTTTATTGGTTTTCTTTTGTTGTTTGGAGTTAAAACCAAGACCGCATCAATTCTATCGTTTGGACTTCTAATCATTTTTACTTTTGGTGTACTATCGGCAATAATTCGTGGACTTAACATCAACTGTGGATGCTTTAGCCAACACATAGAATATGTAGGTTGGAAGAAAGTGGTCGAAAACCTTGCTTTAATTTTGACTTCGATTTACCTCGCTATTTCACCAATTTCATATTTTTCTTTTGATAATTATCAACCCGTCGAAAATGCAAAACATAATCGGAATAACTAATAAACTTATTCGCCAAGCACTCGATTCGTTTAATTTCGCCTTGGCCCCCCCAATATGTATCCTCTGTAACGAAATCATTAACTTAACCGAATGGAATTCTGAACATCTATGTCGAAAATGTTTTACAGAACTCCCTGCTCCACTTGGTTCCAGCGAAATCCTTAAAAGAATCGATAAACACTTCGGGGAAGAAAATAATCCCTTTTCTTATGCTTATTCATTGTTTGATTCGAGCAACAACCACAACCTGCTAACAGTTATCCATCTTTTGAAGTACACTAAGTTTAAAAAAGTAGGTTATTTTTTAGGAGCCGAATTAGGTAATTTGATTTCTCAATCTCTAAAAAATGTAAATTTTTCTTTCGATGGAATTATTCCAGTCCCAATTCATAAAATAAGAAAGCGAGAACGCGGGTTCAATCAATCAGAAATTATCGGTAACGCAATTGGAAAAGTGCTGAATCTTACAACCTACGCGAATCTTATTACCCGCAAGAAATATACAATAAGCCAAACTAACCTTGACTTTGAGCAAAGAATAAAAAATGTTCAAGATGTGTTTCAACTGGATTCAGATAATCAGTTTTTGAAAAATAAATCATTTCTTCTTGTCGATGATGTTATCACAACTGGCTCAACATTGTATAATTGTGGTAACCTACTGAAACAAAACGGAGCCAAAGATGTGTTTATCGCTGTCCTAACAACAGCATAATTACCTTTAAGTTAACGTTTAATTTGATGATAAATTCTAACACCATAGGGTTCTAATTCGAGTCTTTTTTCGAAATGTTGTATCATCTGTGGATAAATTAATTCTCCCGAATATTTTTCTTTCTTTTTTTCATCGAATTCTACGGTCTGGCTACTTGCTGAAAAATTGCCAACAATCAAAAGACATCCTTTTTTGTTAAGTTTTTTCTGGTATGCAACCACATTAGCGTTATTTGTTGTAACTTCAAAGATATGTGATTCGAATAGATGTTTCCGCCTCGAAATTACATAATTATCGTATATACAATTGACTTTCTGTATTACTTCAACGATATTGCATTTTTCCCAATCTAATTGTGAAACAGAAAAAAGTGGTAATTTTTCGGGTGGAAAATTTTGAATCTCTTCCCCTGTAAAGCACAAACCAGTATTCAACGGCTTCTCATCGCAGAGTTCAAAACCAGTAAGAATAAATCGTATTCCTTCGAGGAAAGAATTAAAAGCCCAAACAAGTTTATTAAAATCACAACCAAAACGTGCAGAACGTGGTGTATTATGTGTTTCCGGAGCTAAAAAGAAAGGAATATAAAACTTCTTCTGCTCGAATTTCTGAACTATTTCTGCAACTTTATTGGGAAGATGTTGGTCGAAAGGTAAATATCCAAGCACTGCATCGTAGCCAACTTTTTTCGATTTCTTTTCGACCGTAAAGTTTTCCTCCCAAAATATGAAATCTTTCTTCGTTTTTCGCGCTCGGCGGATAATCTCGCTCAAAAGTTCCGGTGGCATCGAGTGTCCCATATCAATCATAGCACCATCTATATCATACTTTGCAATATACGAGGGAATAATATTAGCAAGGTATTCCCAAAGCTGTTCAACTTTTCTACCTTCTTTGACCAACCGAGAATCATACATCCGAACAGTATTATAGGCAATGTAATTAAAATCTAAGTGCTCATAGAGTTTTAAATAAGTAACATCGGACCATATAGGCTGTAAATCATTAGGAGGCCAATCTGCAAAGCCATTGGGAATCCTTACGCGGACCCCATTCGAAAGAAAACCAAATATTCTATCTCCAATTCTCTCCACTTTAGTAGGTGGTTCAGTGAACAAGTCAATATATTTCCTATCGGGTGGTGGAAGTTTAAAAAAGTCTTGCTTTTCCACCATTTCTAAAATTTTCATTAAAGTTGAATCTTCGAAATGTGGCTTATTAAACTCAATTGGGGCAGTGCCGGTAGCATATATCCAATAGAACCACTCGGGGTGTTCCAAAGCAAGGTCAGAATCAAGGCTGGCTGTTCTAAATACAAACTCTAAAATTACTTTCATACCAAGACAATGGGCGGCTTCAACAAAAGCAGAAAATTGCGTTTCCAAGTCGAGCCTCAAAAAAGGTTCTGCCAATCTTGGGTCAAATTTGTAGTGGTTTTTAATTGCATAAGGCGAACCTAAATTCCCTTTTCGCCCATCGAGCCCAATCTCTGTGATAGGCAAAAGATAAACAATATTTACACCTAATGCTTTTAAATATGGCAAGAGAGCAATACTTTTCAAGAGTGTTCCTGTTTCGAAAAAATTTCCATCGATTGCTTGTAAATCTATTCTTCCATCCCTATTATGGTCGAACGCCGTTGTATAGCGCACGAGCATACTATAAACAATTGGATTCGAAGGAACATTTACACTACTTTTTGAACTGAGTATTTTCTCAATCTGTGTCCGAAAAAAGGTGATTGGCGCGACATCGACAACATCATTCGACATTGAATCGCAATTGAGCCATAGCGAAGGAATACAATACGTTTTATCACTAACTATACCATCCGTGTTCGACAATGTTTCGTAAAGCCTAGTTAAATTTTTACTCATTTTACTTTGAAATCCTTAATAAAACACAAAATCAACAAAATCGTCGATTCAAATTAACTAACTACAACAAAAATGAAAAGAACAAAGATAATATATTTAGCATTATTGTTTGTGTTTGCTTTAAGTTTTTCCCAAACCCCCTTGCAAGAGAAACTTAAATTAGCCCAAGCTTATGAAAAGATTGGGGACTATACCAATGCAGAACAAATCTATCTTGAATTATATTCTTTAAAGAAAACAAACCGAGAATATTTCGAAGGAGTTGTTCGATGCAAAAAAGCACTAAACAAGTTCACAGAATTAATACCTATCGTTGAAGAACAGATTGCCATCGCACCAAATCCAGAACTTTATGCCTTGCTTGGTGAACTCAATTGGCGAACAGGCAAATTAGTCAATGCAAAAGACTGCTGGCAAAAAGCAATCCAATCGGAACCAAGTAACGAAAAGACATACACCATTGTTTCAACAACCCAAAGTTCGCTCCAGCAATTTGAATTGGCTATTGAAACACTATTAGAAGGACGCAAAAAACTTAATTCAAATACCATATTCGCCGAGGACCTAATTAGGCTTTACCTTATTACTAAAAACTTCGAAGATGTGCTAAAGGAGACGCTTTTAATGCTAAACCAAACACGAAACATTTCGGATGCACAAGCAAAAATTGGACTTATGCTTAGTTTTAAAGAAACACATACTCTTATCGAAAACTCATTGAAAAACCCTCCGACTGGCTTTGAACGAGAATATAAACTACTTCTTGGGTGGTTCCTTCGCGCAACCAATCAATACGACAAAGCCTTGCCTGTTTATATTGAACTGGACAAAAGCCAAAATTCCCGTGGCTATGAAGTTCTAAATTTTGCTCAATCATCTTTAAGTGACGGTGAATACATCTTTGCAATTAAAGGGTTCGAGTATGTCGTTTCGTTAGGGAAAAGTTCTCCATATCTAATGAATGCCCTTTACGGTATTGCAAAAGCAATTGAATTGAAAGCTATTGAATCGAACCACACCGATACCAATCTTATTAAAGATGTTTTAAGGCGCTACGAAAAAATAATTGATGAATATCCTAACGACCCGGTTACTTTCGAAATCAAATTCCGAACCGCTGTTTTATATACAAAATATTTATTTAACTATACAATCGCAAAAAAATACTTGAAAGACTTGACCAATAGAAATAATCCTTTTAGTTTAAATGCATATTTATTAATGGGAGACATCTTCCTTTTCGAGGAAAACTTCGAAGAAGCCGAAAAAATGTATCGAAAAGTTATGCAAATTACCATAAACAAAAAGGATATCGAATATTACACCTCGGTTCTAAAACTTGCTAAAAGTTTTTATTTCCAAGGAAATATCGACTCGGCTCAATATTACTTTTCGACATTACTCGAAGATGCTACTCCCGAGATAACCAGCGAGGCATTGTCGAAAAGTCTCTTCATTGAACAAAACAAACAATATACGCTTGCCCTACATTATACTGCAAAAGCCGAACTCAAGGCAGAACAAAATCAACTCGATTCAGCAATCACTTTATATAAAATCGCTTTAGAAAAGACTCACGGTACACCTTTTGCAGAATTTCTTGATTTGCAAATATCGATAACACTTCTCGAAATGTCCGATTACACTAAAAGCGAAACCAGTTTGAAGGAATTTCTTAAACAATATCCAGAATCTATTTATACCGATGAAGCCTTGTTCACACTTGGTGTGGTTTATTATAAACAGGATAAATTTATTGAATCTATCGGGATATTTACAGAACTGCTAACTAAATTCCCAAAATCAATTTATAACGCTAAAGCACGAAGTTACATCGAAAAAATACGCAATAGGCAAAGTTAAAATATTTCTCCAATTTTTTGTTTAATTACCCCATACCTTAAGCCCTTATCGCTTACGATGACCCCCGACAAATCAAAAAATTTGCAAAATTCTTCTAAAATTAAAGTTCCCGCTAATATAACATCTGCTCTTCGAGGATGAACATATAGTTTATCAACTATTTCCCCTATTGTCATCTGTTCAAATTTTTTCCTAAGAGTTTCAATATTAGAAAGTTCAAGGAAGTAGCCATCGACCTTATTTCTATCGTACTTATGTAACCCCAAAGCAATAGAAGCAAGGGTTGTTGGAGTCCCCGCCACAGCAAAAACATTTCCTTTAATCACCCTCTTATCAATCACACTCAATAAACTCCTTATTTCCCTTTTTGCTTCCGAAATTTGATTATTGTTTGGTGGATGAACTGGGAAAAAACTTTCTGTAATACGTACTGCACCAACTTGTAGACTGTGCTTAAATTGAATTTTATTCAAATAGCCAGCAATAATTTCCGTGCTACCACCACCTATATCGAGAACAACCGAATATGTTTCGTCTATTACCGTTCCAATAAAACTTAAATATGCTTCGTATTCACCCCCAATGACTTCAATACAAGTATTGAGAGGTTTCTCTAATCGTGCTACTACATCAGCCGCATTTCTGGCATCGCGAAGAGCTGACGTGCCTACTGCAAAGACTTGTTCGACTTTTAGTCTCGAGATTTGCTCCCGATAACCCTTCAAAATTTCAATCGCTCGTTCGGTTGCTAAATCCGTTATCATCCCGGTTTCATTTACCCCTTCACCTAACCGAGCTATAGAATGCTCATCGGCAACAGGATAAATATTGCCAAACTCATCAACGTCGGCAATCAGCAT
>CAZPSM010000075.1:0-8880 GCA_964589125.1 uncultured Hyphomicrobiales bacterium
GGAAGCCCGCTTGTATCGACATCCCTTGGAATTGCAAGGTCAATAATTATCGAAGGCTTTTTTGTTAAACTATAAGAGTCTCTAATAAAATTTGAAGGGATTATCGTACCAGGGGCAGAAGTCGAAGTAAAAAGAATGTCAGTTTTGGGAAGAACTTCAACTATACTTCCAAGCGGATATGCAATACCACCATATTCTTCTGCTAAAGCCTGAGCCTTGTGTAATGTCCTATTAACAAAGAAAAAGTTTGAAAATCCTCTTTTTTTCAATTCGGTCGCTATGATTTTCGAATTCTCGTTGATACCAACTATTGTTACCCATGAATTATCGCTTATTGATTCTTGAAGTATTTTGGCAGCCAAGCCCGATACCGACTGTCTTCCTTGTCCCAAAGAAGTTGTTGTTCGAACTTCCTTACCACAACGGAATGCTGAATGAAACAGTTTGTGTAGAGTTTTATCTACCGTTTTCGCTTGGCAAGCAATACTATAGGCTTCCTTGACTTGCCCTTGAATTTGGTATTCCCCGACTACCAATGAATCGAGACCAGAAGTAACATAGAATAGATGTTTAATCGCATCCCGCCCGGATTTAACATAGAATAAATTTTTGAATCTATTTATGTTAAGATTCCTATACTTATTATAAATATCAAAGACTTTATTTTGTGGTTCAACGTTGAACGAATGCGATACATAGAATTCTATGCGATTACAAGTAGAAAGTAAAACAATCCCTTCGATATTGTTTTCTTCCTTAAAAGTTTGCAGTAGTTTGAATATATCCTTTCGTGGAATTTGTAATGCTTCAAACTCCTCTATACTCGAGGTTCGATAATTGACACCAACGACCGATATACTTATTTCGTTATCCATAAATTCATCTCTCGTACCACAGCAAAAATCAATTAATTCTGGCTAATCAGAAAGAACAACTTAACATCTGTAACCCACCGGCTAAGTATGATACATTTTCAAATCCCCGCTGTTTCAATGAAATAGCGGACTCCAAGGAGCGCGGTCCCTTTTGGCAAACACACAAGATTTTTTTGTCTTTGGGTAAAGTATTAATTTTATTAAGGTATTCTTCGAACCGGAAGTTAATCACTACTCCGGGAAAAGGCATTTGTTCGATTTCTTCGGGTTCGCGCAAATCTAGAACAATTCCATCGAAACTGCCAGAATTTAATTCGACCGGCGAAACTCCCTCGATGCCAAACAGTTCCTGATTTTCTGCTATTCCACCCAAATAATTCAATGGATTAATCGGCGATGAATGTGGTGGCGTGTAAGAATGCTCAAAATCAAGAAGGTCGCCAATTCTACATCCCTTAGCAAGCAAGATAGAAAATGCATCGATATATCGATTTACTTCTCCTTTCCCACACATTTGTAATCCCAATAACCGCATTGTCTTTGGCTCGTATATCATCTTTGCAAAAAGAACTTCTGAACCCGGAAAATAGTGTGGACGGTCGTAAAAAGAGGCGATGACATATTTATTTGGGATATTCTCCTTCTCTGCACAAACGGAATTTAACCCGACACTCGAAAAAATTGTATAGAAAAGCTTGACGGAAATTAAGCCAACTGCACCTTTGAAATTTGAACCCAACCCAGCAATATTATCGGCAACAACTCGCCCTTGCCGATTAGCAAGAGAACCTAATGGCATTGGTCGAGTCTTTCCCGTAACAAAGTCCATTATTTCTATACAATCCCCAACAGCATAAATGTTCTCAATATTTGTTTGTAGATACTCATTTACCACAATACCACCATAGTCACCAATCTTCACCCCTGCATTTACAAATAGTTCAGCATTTGGTCGAACACCAAGGCAAAGAAATACAAAATCCGTTTCGAGTGATTCGCTTTCGGTTTCGACTACCAACTTTTCCCCATTCAGATGAACTTGGAGCACTTTCGAACGGAGCCGAACTTCGACTCCATTCGCTTGCAATAAATTTTCGAGCACCAAGGATATTTCCTTATCGAAAGATTTCGGCAAAAGCCGTTCTTCGCTTTCTACAATAGTGGCTTTTATACCCCAAAGAGAAGAAACTGCTTCTGCGAGTTCGCATCCAACAAAACCTCCCCCGATGATTACAACATCTTCAATTGCTCCCCGTTCAGCCAAAGAACGAAACTTTTTTGCATCGAGAGGTGAATGGAAAAAAGAGAGCCTTTCGTTTTCTGGAATTGAAAAAGGAGGCGATACAGGCTCAGAACCACTTGCAATAACAAGATAATCATATTCTAACTCCTCGGTCCTACCTTCCGAATCAACCATTTTCACTTTTTGCTGTTCGGGATCAATTCCAATGCAATTGCGATTCACAAAGACGTTGATTTGTTTCGCATTCATAAAAAAATCAGGGGAACGCACCCGCCCCCACGGGGTTTTCATCAAGTCATCGAATGAATCAATCTCACCACTTGCAAAGAAAGGCATTCCACAGGCTCCAAACGAAACAAAAGGAAGCCGTTCAACTATGGTAATTGAGCATTCAGGGTCAAGGCGTCGCAGTCGAGCAGCGGTCTTACAGCCCCCAGCCATTCCCCCAATAATCACAACTTTTTTCATTCATTTCCTTTTGTAACAACACATTAATCCCATTTCAAAAATACCCTAAAAACCTTTCTATTATAATCCAATTAGACAATTCTGTCTTTTGTGTGTTGCAATATTAAAAACATTGTAGAGTGGGCGGTTTTCTATTGTTGCATTTTGGGAGTAATTGTATTAAATTTGCCGTTCATCAAGATTCACTTCGCTCATCTTACTAGGCGATGGAGAGCTAAGCGTGTTAGTAAGAACAATATGCTTAATTAAAATATTCATTCAAACGATTATTAAAATGAATCGAATGGATTTTTGATTTTACTAATACTTGCAGAAGAAATGTGAGTGTAAATCTGCGTCGTACGAACATCTTTATGCCCTAAGATTTCTTGAACTAATTTTACGTCTGTTCCTTGTTCAATCAAATGGGTAGCATAGCTATGGCGTAATGAATGGACAGTAATTTTCTTCCGTATATTGCATTTTTTCAAAGCATTTTTTACTATATTTTGAATGCTCCTTGCTGAATACCTGCCTCCTAATTGTCCTTCGAACAAGTAGTCCTTGGATTTATATGATTTATAATATTCTTTTATAAGCACTAAAAGTTTCGGAGAGAGTGGAACATATCTATCTTTTCTACCTTTGCCTTGAGTAATTTTGATTAGCATTCTAGAAGTGTCGATGTCTACTATCTTTAGATTAATGCATTCGCTTATCCTCAGACCGCAAGAATATATTAAGGAAATAATGGCTTTATGTTTAATATTATCAATAGATTCTATGAGTTTCTTTATTTCACCGATGCTTAGAACATCTGGAAGTTTTGAACATCTTCTAATCTTTCTTAGAAAATCATTTTTGAGTTGACGACCTAAAACTAATTCCGAGAATAGTTTCAGTGCCATAATAGAGTTTTTGATAAAACTGTATGATTTTTGGCAATCGGTCAGGTACTCTACATAATCAAACAAAATATCCTTATCGAGTTTCAACTCATTACTATTCCATTTCAGAAACAGCAATAATGAATTGTTATAATTTTTTATAGTGGCTTCGCTATAATTACGAATTTTGAGGACTTTGCGAAACAGCAATAATTGCTCATCATTCATAACCTATTAACTCATATTTTTGCTGGTTACACGCAATAAACGAAAACAATACAAAGATATTATTTATATTTGTATTAACAACAATTGTGTGAATAAAGAAGAAAGAAGTTAGTGCCAATGCTTAAAAAATAATTTACAAAACTAAAACTTACGATTATGAAGACACACAAAATTTTACTCACATGTTGGACAATTATTTTTATCCTGGCAATGACCGGCTACAAGATTTTTTCTCAAACAATATTTGAGAGTGAGTATGGCGGCAACTACCATGATATTGGATATTCTGTCGTGCAAACCGCAGACGGGGGATACATTCTTGCAGGCAACTCACAAAGTTTCGGCACTGGTGGAATCTATGTAATAAAAACAGATGTTTATGGTGATACAGTATGGACAAAAATTTATGGACCGAATGTGTCTGCTTCCAGCTGGGCAAGACTTAAAATAATTTCTTCTATGGAAGGCGGTTACTTGATTGCGGCGACGGCTTGGAATCCTACTATTGATGCGTATCTTTTGAAAATAGATTCAGGTGGAAATATTCAGTGGTCAAATAAATATGGTCAGTTAAACACAAATGTAGATGAAGCATTTTCAGTGATTCAAAAATCCAATGGGAATTATTTGTTTGCCGGAAGTTTCGCTTTCGCGGGTATAATAGGAACTTACATTGGTGAAGTGAGTCAGAACGGAAATTATTTGGGCGCAACCATGATAGGCGATACCACTGATGAACAAAGTTTTTGGATTGCTCCTGCGTCCAATGGATATGTTGTTGTCGGTTACAATTCTTCATGGATTCCGGTTTCAGGATATGTAAAAGGAGCATGCCTGCGAAAATTTGACAATAACAATGTATTGCAATGGAACGTTTGTATTGACAGCGTCGCCGGAGATGGGAGTTTTGCAACAGGAGCAGTTGAAGCATCTGACGGAGGATTTGTTATGACAGGCAGAATAGGTCTATTGACAAGTTCCGATATATTTTTGCTCAAGACAAATTCTTTAGGAACAGTTCAATGGATTAAAATTTATCAAGGTGAAGGTTTAGCACATTCAGTTATCAGAACAAATGATAATGGGTATTTGATTTTTGGTGAGCAGGTAGTTGGGGGAGGATGGAAGGCAATCAAAACCGATAGTGCAGGTAATGTGCAATGGGCAAAAAATTATTTAGGAACTGGTGCAGTTGGTTATGATGTAAAACAAACTTCGGATGGAGGTTTTATTTTCGTCGGCTCAATTAATACAGGTGTCTATAATGATTTCTATTTAATCAAAACCGATTCAATGGGAAATACCTGTAGCAGCGTAACTAATTTTACTCCGACTGTTGTGGACACAATGCTTTTTACCGATGCAAGAGGATATGCAGTAAATATTTTTACTTCATCTGAACCCGATACCATCACTGTTACTAATGTGGACTGCTATTATGTTCCGGTTTGCTTGGTCACTGGATTTTCAGAACCAGAACTGGAAAATAATTTGGTAAAAATTTTTCCAAACCCATTTTCAACCGAGATAACTTTGAAAATAAATCAAAACTCCAAAAATGCAACTTTAACAATATTCAACTCATTCGGACAACAAGTAAAACAAATAAAAAATATCAACGGACAGACTGTTACTTTGCACCGTGACAATTTGCCGAGCGGACTGTACTTCATCCGAATTACACAAGACAGCAAAGTAATTGCGACAGAGAAATTAGTAATAATGGACTGACGTGCACGACAAAAATAAAAGCACTGGCACTACACCTTGCATAAAGTGAGCTGACATGGGTAAAAAAGTTTGAATCTTCGTTTCGGCTTTTGTAGTAGCGGACAATTTTTCCTCTCCTAAATCGCCACCTTCGCCAAGCTGCAAAACGTTATAACCAATGGTGGAACAACCTACTACAATGAAAAAAAGTAAGTTTCAAAATTAAATTTTAATAATTATAAAGAAATATTAGGAAAACAAATCATTTGGGGAATTGATTAAAATTCGGACCGGTTATATACTAATTTTGAAGTATTTAGCTGGTAAAGAATGGAATTTAAATTTCTGGAAAATCCTTAGAAATGCAATAGTAAAATGAAAAATTTTTCCAAAGAACATAAGAGGCAAGGAATTAATAGGAAAGTTCCTACTTTGGCTATGCTTAAACATTTAGCAATACCGAACTGTAAAAATTCATTAACTTGTGGAGAAAAGAGTTAAGTTTGAACAGCTGATTGTGAAGCGGAACCTAAAACTTTTCCATTAGGAAGAACCATCGGGTAATCGGGAACAATAATACCCTTTTTAATTTTTTTCAATTTATTTTGTATCAATGTTCGCTTAATTGGGGAAAGTCGTTCGAAAAACAATACACCATTCAAATGGTCAACTTCGTGTTGAAGAACACGTGCTAACAAGCCATCTACCTCTTCCCGATACTCTTTCATATTTTCATCGTAATACTTAATCTGGATAGCCTTGGGACGGGTAACATCTTCGCGGAGCTCAGGAACGCTTAAGCACCCTTCGTTATAATCGATAGATTCTTCTGCCCAATGTTCAATTATCGGGTTAATATAGGCTTTGCTTCTATGTTTTAGAATTCCATCTTCTTTAATGTCGCCCACAATAAGAAGGGAAACAGATTGCCCAACTTGATTTGCAGCAAGTCCAATGCCTTCGGCAAAAACCATAGTTTCGAACATATCCGAAATCAACTTTCTAAGTTTTTCGTCGAAATTTTCAACATCATTGGTCTTCTGCTTTAAAATTGGATGAAACGCATTGTAAATTGGAAGAATCATTTTTCTATTAACCTAAAAAATTTTTTAACGAACATATGCCACTTTTATTTCTTTTACTCATCTTTTTCTATGGGTTTTGGTTCCCAATCTACACCCTCGCAAGGCACGTAGTCTTTGTAAACGTGTTCATCGTATAATTTACAAAGTTGACTTGTTGGGTCAAAGTGAATACATCGACCGCAAAGAGTCGATTCTTCAAAGTCCTCCATACGTTTTTTATAAGCCTGATATTGTTTCCATCCCGGATATGCAGCTACAAGCCATAGAAGCAAGAAGGAGACCCACCAGAATCTTCTATTTTCTATTAGTGCCATAAAAAGAAAACTTATAAAAATGACAATGAAGCTCCGTAGAAGCACACCCCAAACTATTGAGCCCATTGTAACCACTGGCTGTAAATGCCCCGCTTCGTCCTCCTCGACTCCCGTTCTAAACATTAACAAATCGAGTATCTTGTTAAAGTATTCATTCATAGGTATCTTATTCAAAAATGCAATTTAATAATTGTATGTAACGCATAATTAATTTTTTTCTTAATTTGCAGTTTCTTTTGTTCAACATTCTTAATTCAAAATGAAACGAAGTATTTGGTGTGCTTTGGCTGGGCTAATTTCTATACTTTTCCTTTTGGGAACGACATATAACGTTTTTGCACAGAGGAAAACCACTAAAACAAATTCCTCTAAATCCAATCCTGATGTAATAGCAACTATTGGCAACGACACTATAACATTTTCGGATTTGGAAAAGGTATATTCAAAAAACTTGTCGAAAAAGAACACTCCTTTGAATTTATTACCCAAAGATTCGCTTTTGGATTTCTTAAATCTCTACATTAAATATCGACTAAAAGTTCAAGATGCTCTTTCGCGGGGTCTCGATAAAGAGCCATCTATACAGGAAGAAATACAGCAGAATCGCAGACTTTTAGCAGAAACTTTCTTCTTCGAGAAGAAACTTGTCGAACCAAATGTCGAAAAAATGCTTAAATACCGTAACAGCGAAGCACTAGTTTCATATATATTTATCCAATTTCCTGTAAGTGAATTCGACACTATTTCTGCTTACAACAAAGCAACACGCATTCTTAATTCAATTCGCGAAGGAAAAGATTTTGCTCAATTGGCAAAGGATTCATCCGACGACAGAGAATCTGCGGAACGAGGGGGGTTGATATTAAATTATATAACTGGAGGCAAAGTTCAACGCCCTATTGAAGACGCTATCTTTTCTCTCTCGCCGGGTAGCGTTTATCCTCAACCAATCAAAACAAAATTTGGATACTTCATTGTCAAGTTAAATAAAATTCAACCACGAATAAAAGTAAAAGCTCGCCACATTTTACTTTCTATCGCTAATGACAAAGATTCCTCCCTCGTTTATAAAAAAGCCGATAGTCTTCTTTTATTGCTGAAAAATGGTATGGATTTCGCTCGCCTTGCCGAAGAAAATTCCGATGACCCATCCAGTTCTATGCGAGGCGGGGAGCTTGGCGGATGGTATTCGCGTTCGGGAGGACTCGAACCTACGGGGAAATTTTTGACGCACGCTTTCGAAGAAGCACTATTCTCACTCAAAGACAACGAAATTTCGGGCATAGTACGCACTGAATATGGATTACATATAATTAAACGGGATTCAACTTCTACATTTAATCCAGAAGATGACCGAGAAGATTTAAAGCGCTTATACAAACGAATTTATTTTGAAAGCGACAAGCAAGAATATATTGATAAACTTCGTAAACAACACGGCTTCTTTGTCGATTATAATATACTTACTCAATTCCTTGCCAATTTAGATACAAGCAAAACAACACTGGATACCGCTTGGACCTCGAAAATTAACGCGGGTTTAATGTCTCAAAACCTATTTGGTATCCTCGATAAAAGATTTACAGTTCAAGATTTTATTAACACGCTCAAAACTAAGCCGGAATTTCGAGCAACACCACTGAATTATAATGGACTTACAAATGTAATGAACAGAATTGTTTATCCTATTGTTATCGATAAAGCCACACAAAATCTCGAAGCGGAAAGCCCGGAATTTGCTTCTATGATGAAAGAATTTCGGGATGGAATACTCCTATTCAAGGTTGAAGCATTAGAAGTATGGGATAAACTCAAATTCGACACCACGTTAGCCTACAACTATTGGCAAACTAATAAATCTAAATACAAAACTTATCCAATCTATGATGTAACCGAAATTTTTGTATTAACCGATTCATTAGCTCAAGCAATCTACAAACGTGCAATCGAGGGAAATGAAAAGTTCGAAGAACTTGCCAAACAATTCACCCAGCGAAGTAACTTCCGCGAAAAGGAAGGTAAATGGGGTAAAATTTCAACTAAGGACAACAAACTCGCTAAAAAACTACAAGAACTGAACGCTAATGTTGG
>CAZPSM010000075.1:8890-9135 GCA_964589125.1 uncultured Hyphomicrobiales bacterium
TAGTTGAACCTTTCGCTTTCGAAAATGGATATTCAATTGTCAAAATCAATTCGTTTGAACCTTCACGAGAAAAAACCTTTCAAGAAGCTATTCCCGACTTTGCAACCGAAGTGCAAGAAATCCAGCAAAAACAACTTACCGAAAAGTGGTTGAAAAAACTTCAACAAAAAATTCCTGTAAAAATATTCACCCAAAACATCGATAAGATTAGAAAAGGACTTAAATAATTCTATAAAATGAAATTT
>CAZPSM010000075.1:9153-10726 GCA_964589125.1 uncultured Hyphomicrobiales bacterium
AATTCTATTGTTCTTTATACTGAACTATAAAACTTTTTCCCAAACCGAAGGCGAGCCGGTCGATAAGATTGTTGCAATCATTGGCGATGAAATTATTATGTTGTCTGATGTTAGAAGTCAGACATATCTATTTGCACAGCAAAACCCTAAATATAAACCCGACGACCCCGAATTGCAAAAATTCATACTCGAGCAAATGATAAACGAAAGATTAATATTAACTAAGGCAAAAGAAGATTCAATCGCAGTTACCGATGAAGAAATAGAACAACGGTGGGGATTCCAACTCAAGGCTTTGATTCAGTATTATGGTTCAGAGAAACGAATTGAAGACCTCTATGGAATGTCAATAGCGCGTATCAAAACGGAATTTCGCGACGAAATCCGAAAATCCATCCTTATTGAAAAAATGAAGGAAAAAAAGTTTGGCAACATTACAGTTTCTTGGCGTGAAGTTCAAGAATTCTATGAAAATTACAAAGATTCATTACCACTTGTACCCGAACAAGTTGAATTGTATCATATTGTAAAAAACCTCGAAACTCCACAGAACATTCGCTCCACTAAATACAATCTCGCTTTAAAGGTTCGAGATTCTATTCTCAAAACGGGGGATTTCGAAACATACGCGAAACGTTACAGCGACGATTTTTCTACCGCTTCTGTTGGAGGAGAGCTTGGTTGGGTATCGCGTGGTTCCCTCTTCCCAGAATTTGAGCAAGTCGCTTTCGCCTTGCAAATCAAAGAAATTTCCCCCCCGGTAGAAACCCCACTTGGCTTTCATCTTATTCAATTGCTCAACAAAACTAAAGATTCCGTTCTTGTTCGTCACATTCTTTTCAAAATAACCCCTACTTCGGAAGAAATAGAAAAAGCGAAAAGCTTCCTCGATTCACTTCGTCGACTTTTCTATGAAGGCAGAAAATTCGAGGAACTTGCAAGTCAGTTTTCCGATGAAATAGAAACGCGTGGAGCAAGTGGCTATCTTGGTAAATTTACTTTGGAACAAATTCCATCCAATTTGAAGCCTATTCTCGACAGTCTTAAAGAAGGTGAGGTGTCCGAACCCATTTCCTACAAAACCTATCCACAGGAATCATATCACATTATCTACAAAAAACGGGTTATTCCAGCTCATATCCCCAATTTAACAGACGATTATAAAGAATTGGAACAACTTGCGATTTCTTTGAAGCAAAACAACTTGTACAAAGAATGGATTAGTGAACTTCGTAAAACAATCTATTGGGAAATTAGGAATTAGCAACATATTGTTGTTACATTTTTCCTAAATGCCTCTTAAATCTTAATTTTTTCGTAAGTTGCAGTTTACTTTGCTTCATTTTTTGAAGTAGTAATTTTTATTGAATAAAAGGAGATTTTCAAATGTCAACAGAAGGTTTTAATCCATTCAAAATGGCACAGCAGCAATTCGACTCTGTTGCCGAGCGACTTGGTTTGGACCAGGCAACACGTGATTTGCTCCGTTTCCCAGAACGCGAATATCAGTCTAATATTCCCATCCGAATGGACGACGGAACATATCGAGTTTTTCGAGGCTTCCGTGTCCAAC
>CAZPSM010000075.1:10744-12182 GCA_964589125.1 uncultured Hyphomicrobiales bacterium
GCTCGCGGGCCATCGAAGGGAGGTATCCGTTTCCATCCACAAGAAACTATCGATACTGTCCGAGCACTTGCAATGTGGATGACGTGGAAAACCGCAGTAGTGGATATACCATTAGGCGGTGGAAAAGGTGGAATCGTTTGCGACCCACATCACCTTTCGATGCGCGAGCAAGAATTACTATGCCGTGGTTGGGTCCGTCAAATTGTCCGCAATGTTGGACCTCTCCAAGATGTCCCCGCACCCGATGTTATGACTACTGGTCAACATATGATTTGGATGCTCGATGAATACGAAAAAATTACTGGCATCAAAGCACCTGGCTTTATTACTGGAAAACCGCTCGGGCTTGGAGGTTCGCTGGGTAGAACCGAAGCTACCGGTTATGGTGTAATGTATACTGTTCGCGAAGCTTTGAATAAACTAGGTATCGATATTAAACAGACCACAGCTTCATTCCAAGGCTTTGGGAATGTTTCCCAATATGCATTAGACCTTTATACACAAATGGGTGGAACCGCAATAGCCGTTTCTTCGTGGGACCCAAAGGAACAAAAAGCTATAACTTTTCGTAAAAAAGATGGCATCAATTTCAAACAACTTGTTGAGATTACAAATAAGTTCGGGGAAATCGACAAAGTCAAAGCAGCAGAATTAGGATTCGAAATATTACCGGGAACCGCTTGGATTGAACAAGAAGTAGATATTCTTGTCCCCGCAGCTCTCGAAAATCAAATCAACAAGGATACTGTTGGACTAATCAAACCAACAGTAAAGATTATTGCCGAAGGTGCAAATGGACCTACAACACCCGAAGCCGACGAAGTCATTAAACAAAAGAATATTCATGTAATCCCTGACTTTCTCGCTAATGCCGGTGGTGTAACTTGTTCTTATTTCGAACAAGTCCAATGCAATATGAATTATTTTTGGTCGAAAGAGGAAGTGTTAACAAAACTGGACCAAAAAATGACCTCGGCATACCACGCGGTTTTAGACCTTTCGACAAATAGAAATATATATATGCGCGACGCTGCCTATATGATTGCGATTTCTCGGGTAGCCGAAGCGGTCAAACTACGTGGATGGGTTTAATTAATTTATTAACCAATTAAAAATAAACAGGGGCTGATTTCAACAGCCCCTGTTCTGTTTTGATAACAAATGCAATTATTCTTTTGCTGAAAGTTCACGATAAAGGAACCACCAGTCAAAGTTTTGATACTTTTCTTTCTTATACTCCGCAGTCTTAATGTCGGTCGGAGGCGGAATAATGACTTTATCTCCAATTAGTTCATTATTAGGCCAATTCGCTGGAATTGCGACTTTTTGCTCGTCGGCAACTTGCAAGCCCTTCAGCATGCGAACAAACTCGTCGAAATTGCGCCCTAATTCCTGTGGATAATACACGATTGCACGAATAATCCCATTGGGGTCGACA
>CAZPSM010000076.1:0-12148 GCA_964589125.1 uncultured Hyphomicrobiales bacterium
GTGGGGAAACAGCCGATACTCTTGCTGCTGTTCAAGAAAAAAAAAAAAAAAACGCTACTGTTCTTGGAATTGTTAACGTGGTTGGGAGTTCAATCGCTCGCGAAACAAATGCCGGTGTGTATATCCACGCCGGTCCAGAAATTGGTGTTGCTTCGACAAAAGCATTTACCTCGCAACTTGTCGTGTTGTCTCTTATATCGCTTTTAATCGGGCGTATGCGAAAACTTTCTTCGGTTGAAGGAATTCGTATAGCTCGAGCAATACAGGAACTGCCCGAAAAAGTTGAACGAATCCTCGAAAATGCCGAAGAAATCCGAAAAATTGCAAAAGAATTCTCCTACGCCCGCAATTTTCTATACTTGGGCAGAGGCTTCAATTTCCCCGTTGCATTGGAAGGTGCGCTGAAATTAAAAGAAATATCGTATATCCACGCCGAAGGCTACCCATCGGCTGAAATGAAACACGGACCAATTGCTCTAATTGATGAAAATATGCCCGTGGTCTTCATCGCTCCAAAAGATGAAATTTATGAAAAAGTTCTATCGAATATCGAAGAGGTTCGTTCCCGCAAGGGCCGTGTTATTGCAATCGCAACCGAAAATGATACTACAATTCAAAACTTTGCCGAAAGAGTTATCTATGTTCCCGAAACCTTGCCAATGTTGACCCCGATACTTACTGTTATCCCTCTCCAACTCCTTGCCTACTATATTGCAGTAGAGTTAGGGTGCAATGTGGACCAACCGCGTAATCTTGCAAAAAGCGTTACGGTTGAATAAATAAAAGGCAAAGAGGAAGATTCTTCACTCTTTTAGAACGGAATTCGTTTAAGAATGATAAGATAGCGTATCCGTAATCCAAATTAAAAATTAATTACTTTTTGGATTAATTCTGCTTGTTCTTTCTGGTGTTGAGTAAATGAACCTGTTGCGGTCGAAGCACTGGGTTCGCGTCCAACATAATGCAACTTGGCTTTTCCGGGAATTAGATTGATTAACCTTTCGAACAAAAATCCCCAGGCACCCATATTTTGCGGTTCTTCTTGGAACCAGATAATTTTACGAGCGTTTGAATATCGCGAAAAAATTTCGGAAAGCCGTGCTTCGTCCAAAGGATAAAGTTGTTCAATACGAACAATCGCAAAGTCTTGATTAGTGGCTTGCCCTTTATTTATTGCATCTAAAAGTTCCCAATAGACTTTACCAGAAAGGAGAACAATTTTCTTGATTTGCTCGGGGGACTCTACCGAGGCGTCGTCGTAAATTTCGGTAAATCCGCCGTTGAAAAGTTCGGTAATCGGCGATAGTGCTAATGGATGACGAAGCATACTCTTCGGAGTCATTATGATTAAAGGTTTGCGAACGAAAGCCTGCCGACGCAGAATATGAAAATAGTTAGAAGGGGTTGTTAAATTTGCAACGAACATATTGTTTTCTGCACATAATTGGAGTAAACGTTCCAATCGAGCGCTGGAATGTTCTGGTCCCTGTCCATCGTAACCGTGTGGTAGCAAAACAGTCAAATTAGTTTGCTGATTCCATTTCTTTTCGCCGGAAGCAATGAATTGGTCGAAAATTGGCTGAGCCTCGTTGGCAAAGTCCCCGAATTGTGCTTCCCAAAATACAAGACTATTTTTTGCAAGAAGGCTGTATCCATATTCAAACCCAAGAATCGAAATTTCGGAAAGTGGGCTATCGAAAATTCGAAGTTTACCCTGTTTTTCGGAGATATGGTTCAATGGAACGTATTCCTCCTCGGTTTCGAAATCGATGTAAACGGAATGCCGTTGGCTAAATGTACCGCGTCGGGAATCTTGTCCCGAAAATCGGATGTCGCGCCCATCGAGCAGTATCGAACCAAAGGCAATGGATTCCGCTAATGCCCAATCTATTTTGCCATCGGGGTCGTCGAACGTTTGTTGCCTTCGTTTAATCAAACTATTTAATTTGGGATTTAAGTGAAAATTGTTGGGGATTGTAGTCAAAGCCTTTGCGATTCGGTTAAAGTCGTTGCGGGGAATACTTGTCGAAAATTTTGCAAAAGGATTGAATTCGACTGGCTTTTTGTGATTAGTTTTGAGATTTTGGCTTTTTAGATTTACAAAAGCATTTTGCAGATGTTCTTGGTATTGCCGTTCGAATTCTATGGCTGTTTCCTCGCGAATTATCCCTTGTTGGATTAAGGTTCTACGATATATTTCGCTTATCGGGAGCATAGATTTAATCTTTTTATAAAGCAAAGGCTGGGTATAAGTCGGCTCATCGGCTTCGTTGTGCCCATATTTGCGATAACATAGTAAGTCGATAATAACATCGCTTTGGAATTGCTGGCGATACTCGAAAGCGAAGATACCCGCTTGTGCAACTGCCTCGGGGTCGTTGCCATTTACGTGAAGAATCGGGACTTGAATCATTTTGGCAATATCGGTAGCATAGAAAGTAGAGCGGGACTCGGTCGAAGGCGTTGTAAAGCCAATTTGATTATTAATTACGATATGGATAGTTCCACCGGTGCGAAAACCGTGCAGTTGCGATAAGTTCAACGTTTCGGCAACAATTCCTTGGCCTGCGAACGCTGCATCACCATGGATAAGAATGGGCAAAACTTTCGAGTGGGTTTTGTCGGCAAAATTATTTGCAAGTGCTCGAGCCATACCTTCGACAACGGGGTCAACCAGTTCAAGGTGGCTTGGATTAGGCGAAAGAATGACATCAATTTTTTCACCGCTCGGCGATACGTAAACACCTTCGGCACCAAGATGATATTTTACATCGCCCGACCCCATAAAGGAATTAGGGTCAACATCGCCTTCGAACTCATAAAGTATATCTTCTATTGGTTTTCCTATTTCATTGACAAGGAGATTCAATCTGCCACGGTGGGCCATTCCAACCACTATGCTTAAAAGTTTTGAACTTGCCGCTAATTGGAATATTTTATCGACAAGGACAATTGCCGATTCCCCTCCTTCGAGCGAAAAACGTTTGTGCCCAAGATACTTTGTATGCAAGAAGTTTTCGAATTCTTCTGCTTCAATTAGTTTTTTAAGGAATGCTATTCGTTCATCGTTGGTAAACCCAACCCCGTTGTGTAATTCAAGACGGCGTTTAATCCAATCTTTCTTTTCGGGGTCTTGGATATGCATAAATTCATAACCGATACTTCCGCAATAGGTATCGCGCAATCGCTCGATAATATCGCGTAATGGCAAGTTGTTTTTCTCCCATAAGTCTTCTGCATGGAAAATTCTGTCGAGGTCCCAAATTGTAAAACCATAATACGAAGGGTTTAATTCGGGGTAGTAGAAGGATGTATGTCCGAGTGGATTTGTCGAAGCAAGTAGATGCCCCCGAACCCGGTAAGCGTTAATCATAAGTTCAACGTGTGCACTTTTTTCAATTAGTTCTTGTTCGTCGATACGGCCAAATTGATTTATTGGCATTGTATCGCTTTCCCAGCGAATAGGCTCGAAAGGTATATGCAAAACAGCAAAAATCGAATCGTAGAATTGTTCGCCCCCGAGCAGTAACTCTTGAATGTAAGAAAGGAATTCTGCCGACTCCGCTCCTTGAATTATCCTATGGTCATACGTATTCGTAATGGTTACTACTTTCGAGATTGCAAGAGTAGTAAGTGCTTCGGGACGAACCGCCTTGTATTCGGTCGGGTAGTCAATCGAACCAATAGCAAGTATTAACGATTGTCCCTGCATCAAGCGTGGGTTCGACATTGTTGTTCCTATCATACCCGGATTTGTAATCGATATAGTTGTATTTTGCAACTCATCGACGCTAAGTTTACCCGTTCGAGCACGAACTATTAAATCGTCATATTTTTGAACAAATTCGTCGAAATGCATCCGCCCGACATCTTTAAGGTTCGGAACAAGGAGCATCCGCGAACCGTCTTTACGAGTCAAATCTACTGCGAACCCGAGATTGATTGATTTTCTACGTAAGCGGTGCGAACGCCCATCTATTCGAACAAAAGTATCGTTGAAATGAGGGAACTTCCGCAACGCCCTAATGATTGCCCAAGTAATTAGGTGGGTAAACGATACCTTGCCACGACGAAGTTTCTCGAGATAATTATTAATAAGCCTCCGATTTTCATCTAATGCTTTTACGGGGATTGTTCGAACTGATGTTGCAGTTGGAACTCCTAAACTTATTTCCATGTTGTCGGCTATCCGTTCTTGCAGTGATGGAATTGGGATTAGTTCGTCGTCTTCACTTGTTTTAAGCTCTTTCAAAGTAAGTTGTTTAACTTTGTCGGGAGTTGGCAACAAACTCGATGCATCGGGAAAACGTTCGAGTTGAGTTCCATATTTACTTTGGAAGTATCGTCGCCACTCTTCCGATACTGCTTCCGGATTTTGCAGATATTTGAAATACAGTTCTGCTTCATACGCTGAATTTAAATCTACCATCTTCTTCACATTTCTAAGTTTATGTAAATCGATTGACGAGTAAGTAGTTGAGTTAATTTTAATTGAATAAAAAATTAATTTAATATGAGTTCGATATTGCTACGTTCCATTTTGTTACTTCTTTTTGAACAAATCTTAATCTCGGAGTGATGTTTTTGCTGTAAATAAATATTTTGTTAATTTTGTAGTTCTTTAAGTCGGGAGGTGGTAAAAGATGTTAAGAATAATGATACAAGGGATAAGAGATGGGGAATACGATGTGGATATATCATCTCCGACGAACGAGATTGAAGGGTTTTTCCCTGAATTTGTTGGCGATGTTCGATTTGTAGGTAAGTTACGGATTTTAGGCAAAAGATATACTGTTGTTGGGGAAGCAGAATGCGATGCACAATTGGTTTGCGATTTGTCGTTAGAAGAGTTTACCGAGCATATAAAAGTAAATATTGCAACATCGTTCTTAGCCAACAATGAATTGTATTATTCGATTCAAACATTGAGTGATGAGTTGAAAGAAGCAGAGGTTCACATAATTCACGAAGACGAGAAGTATCTCGATATTTCCGACGATGTTCGTCAAGAATTGGCAATACATTTGCCAATGAGAAGGATTGCTCCGAAGTATCGCGATAAGTCCTTCGACGAGATTTACCCGGAATATTCCGTTGAGAATCATACGAAAGAGAGCAAAACCACTCCCGAGCTACCCGACGAGCGCTGGGCCCCTTTGAAAAAATTGAAACTTAATTAATTATAATAAATAAAAGGAAAGAACAATGCCAAACCCAAATCGTAGAATGTCGAAATCCCGAAGAGATAAGCGTCGTGCAAACTACAAGGCACAAGCCTTTGCAACTTCGCTTTGCCCGCAATGTGGTGCTGTAAAAATGCCGCATCGTGCTTGCCCCGAATGCGGATATTACAATGGCAGAAAGGTTTTACAAAAAGTATAATTTAGTTTGAATGCCGAGATTTTGCTTGTAAAAGAGGTTAGTTATGGAGTTTCTTAAAAAGAAATATTATCGCATTGCAATTGATGCAATGGGTGGGGATTTCGCTCCTTTGAACGAAGTTCACGGGGCTATTTTGTCTTTTGCAAATAAAGAAAGATTGCTCGACTACGAGATTGTCTTTGTTGGCGACGAGAAAAAAATCCAAGAGGCTATTAAGTTGTATAAACCTAAAACCTTAAACTATACCATCGTGCATGCCGAAGATGTAGTTACTATGGAAGATGAACCGACCGCTGTTCTAAAAAAGAAGAAGAACTCATCGCTCTACAAAGGAATTAAACTCCTTGCGGATGGATTTGTCGATGCTTTCGTTTCGGCTGGGAACACAGGGGCAACACTTTCGACTGCAACAGTTTTGCTTGGTCGAATCAAAGGTGTTAGTCGGCCTACGATAGGCTCATTTTTCCCCACAATTAACAAACTACCAACTTTGCTATTAGATGTTGGCGCAAATATCGACGTAAAGCCCAGATACCTTTATGAGTTTGCCGTTATGGGGTCAATTTACTCTCGTTTTATGCTTGGGCTCGATAACCCACGTGTCGGGCTTTTAAATATTGGAGAAGAGGAAACGAAAGGTTCGGAGCTTTTGCTTGCGACCCATAAAATATTGAAAGAGTCGGGTTTAAACTTCATTGGTAATGTGGAAGGTCGCGACGTTCTTTTAGGAACAGCCGATGTAATTGTTTGCGATGGGTTAATTGGCAACATTATCCTGAAATTTGCCGAAAGTGTGTTGGGACTATTCAAAACCAAAATGCGAAACTATGCTCGAAAAAGCATTGTAAATGCTTTGAAGGTATTAGTTTTGAAGCCTGCTATGCGTAATATGTTGAAAGATATGGACTACCAACAATATGGGGGGGTTCCTTTGCTCGGTGTCAACGGTGTCGTTATCATTGGACACGGCAAATCATCTCCCGTAGCAATTCAAAATATGATTTTTACTGCAACTGAACAAATAAAAAAGGATATAAACAAAAAAATTGAACGAGCTCTTAATCCTACATATATTGAAGAAAACAAATAAAGAGAATTATGCCAGCAACAATAACTTCAATTGCACATTATTTCCCGCCCGATGTCTATCCTAATTCCTATTTCGAGAAATATCTCGACACATCGGATGAATGGATTATTGAACGGACGGGGATTCGAGAAAGACGCCTTGCGAAAAATGGCGCTACTTCCGACTTAATTGTTCCAGCGGCTAAACTTTGCTTAGAACGTCGAGGTCTGAAAACAACAGATATCGAATGTGTCATCGTTGCAACTGTAACTCCAGATTATATGTTTCCCCCTACTGCTGCTGTTGTGCAAAACAAATTAGGTATTCAAAGGGCTTGGGGGTTTGACCTTTCTGCCGCTTGCTCGGGTTTCGTTTTTGCACTTGTTACAGCCGCTAAATTGGTTGAAAGCGGGGCAGTAAAAAATGTTCTCCTTTGCGGAGGCGATAAGATGAGTGCAATAACCGATTTTCAGGACCGAGCGCAAGCAGTATTGTTCGGCGACGGTGCAGGAGTTGCACTAATTGAAATGTCGAACGACCCAGAACTTGGGATACTCGACCAAATACTCCGAATTGATGGCGAAGGAAGTAAATTCTTATATCAACCTGCCGGAGGAAGTGCCAAACCCGCTTCGCACGAAACTGTCGATAACCGAGAACATTACGTTCACCAAGAAGGCCAGACTGTCTTCAAAGCAGCAGTCAAAGGTATGGCAGACGTTACCCTAGAAATTATGGAAAAAAATAAGCTTTCGAAAGATGATATTTCTTGGTTGGTACCTCACCAAGCAAATTTCCGAATAATTTCGGCTACTGCACAAAGGATGGGATTACCACTCGATAAAGTTATGGTCAATATCGACCGTTACGCAAATACGACCGCCGCTACTATTCCGTCATGCCTTTCTGAATGGTACGAAAGCGGTAAACTTAAAAAGGGAGATAAAATCATCATTGCCAGTTTCGGGGCTGGATTCACTTTGGGTGCCATTTATATGCGATGGAGTATATAAAATAATAGCGATGAAAACTGCATTCCTTTTTTCGGGCCAAGGCTCTCAATATGTTGGTATGATGAAGGATTTATATGAATCATTTCCAATAGCCAAAGAGACCATAGATTTTGCAGACGAAATTCTCGGTTTCAAACTTAGCGAAATTTGCTTCAATGGTCCTTTCGATGAATTGAAAAAAACCAAATATACTCAACCAGCCTTGTTTTTGCATAGTGCTGTTATTACTAATATTATTGGCGACAAGATAGAATTCCATGCTGTAGCGGGGCATTCGGTTGGAGAATGTGCCGCGCTTTTTGCGGCAGGAGTGTTGAACTTTGAGGATGCATTACGGCTGGTTGCTCTTCGTGGCGAGTTGATGTTCAATGCTGGGGAGTTTGCTCCGGGAACGATGCTCGCTATTATCGGCGCCGAAGATTCTTTGGTCGAACAAGTCTGCCAAGAACTCACTGAACGAGGTAATGGGAATATAGTAGTCCCAGCAAACTATAATTGTCCGGGGCAAATCGTCGTCTCCGGTTCCGCAGATTATCTCCGTGAAAATGTCGAAGCCTTCAAAAAAATTGGTGCTAAGGTTGTAAAAGAACTCACCGTTAGCGGTGCTTTCCATTCACCTTTGATGAGACCAGCACAAGAAAAATTTGCCAACGCCATTGAATCTATACCATTCAACGAAGCGAAAGCCCCAGTTTATGTAAACGCTGAATCCATACCTGTAACAGATGGCAATATGTTGAAGGAATTTCTTATCAAACAGTTGACTTCCCCTGTTAAATGGACACAATCAATTCTTAGAATGCGAGAAGATGGTATCGCAAAATTTGTTGAAATTGGAGCAGGAAATGTTCTTCAGGGTTTGGTGAAAAGAACTGTTTCGGATTGTATAATTATGGGCGTCGATAAAGCAGAAGACTTAAAATCTATATTATCGAGTTAATTTTTATTTACAAAATATTTGCTTAAATTTGTAAATTTTAAGGTTGTTTATGGGTAATCGTTTAGAAAATAGAGTTGCTGTTGTTACAGGTGGCTGTCGCGGAATTGGGAAAGCAATGGTCGAGCTATTTGCTTCCGAAGGTGCCTATGTATATGCTTGGGATTTCAAGATTCCCGAACCGACCGAGACGTTTATTGAAATTCCTTTGCTCAAAGAAAGGGTTAAAGTGGTTCAAGTCGATGTAACTTCGGCTGATTCCGTAAACCGTGCCGCCCAAATGCTCTTGGATGAACAGGGAAGAGTAGATATATTGGTGAATAATGCTGGAATCACACGCGATAATTTACTTATTCGAATGGACGAAGCCGAATGGGAAGCAGTATTAAATACAAATCTCAAAGGTGCATTTTTTGTAACCAAGTCTCTTGTTCGAACTATGATGAGCCAACGATATGGCAAAATTATTAATATTACTTCTATCGTAGGTATTATTGGTAACGCTGGTCAATCGAATTATTCTGCTTCGAAAGCAGGCCTGATAGGTTTTACAAAATCAATTGCAAAGGAATTAGCCGGGCGCAATATATTGGTTAATTGCATTGCTCCCGGATTTGTTCGGACATCAATGACCGATAAGTTGACCGAGGAGCAAAAGTCGTTCTTCCTTCAAAATATTCCTTTGAAAAGGCCTGCTGAACCCAGCGATATAGCAAATGTAGCATTATTCCTTGCATCCGACGAATCTAATTATATTACCGGACAGGTAATTAATGTAGATGGTGGTTTAGTAATGTAATTTTTAGATATTTTTGTTAATTTTATGTTTCACAAATATTTATGGAGTTTAAAATGGCTGATATCAAACAAAAAGTAACCGAGATTGTCGTCAAAAAACTTGGCGTTGAAGAATCCCAAGTAACCGAAACTGCCAATTTCATCAAGGACCTCGGTGCTGATTCATTGGACACAGTCGAATTGATTATGGAATTTGAAAAGGAATTTGGGATTACAATCGAAGATAGCGAAGCGGAAAAAATCCAAACCGTTGGCGATGTAATCACTTTCCTAAATGACAAGGTTGGCTCTTAATTGTTCACAAAGTTAAAGGTCGTATGCCTAAATATAATTTCCCCAGAGTTGTCGTTACTGGCATCGGGGTTGTTTCCCCAATAGGTAACACAACAGAAGAATTTTGGAATGCACTGCTTGCGGGGGTAAGTGGTGCCGACTATATCACACGATTCGATACTACCTATTTCGAAACCAAGTTCGCGTGCGAGGTCAAAAATTTCGACCCATTGCTTTATCTGAATCGAAAAGAAATCCAACGAATGGACCTTTTTACACAATATGCAATTGCTTCTGTACACCAAGCAATCGAAGATGCTGGTTTAAATCTCGACAAAGTTAATAAAGACCGCATTGGCGTTGTCTATGGTTCGGGGATTGGAGGAATGATAACATATCACGAACAGCAGCAAATTGTTTATGAACGAGGCGGTAAGCCCGACCGCATTTCACCTTTCTTTATCCCAATGATGATTTCCGACATTGCTGCTGGCCAGATCGCAATTCGATGGGGATTTAAAGGTCCTAATTATGCCACGACTTCGGCTTGTGCAACATCTTCTCATGCTCTTGCCGATGCTTTGATGTTAATCCAGCGTGGGGATGCCGATGTAATGATAGCAGGTGGAAGCGAAGCTGCAATATGCCCAATGGGCCTCGGCGGATTCAATGCAATGAAAGCACTTTCGACCCGAAACGATGACCCGAAAACTGCTTCACGACCATTCGATAAAGACCGCAATGGATTTGTTATGGCCGAAGGAGGTGGAGCCCTTGTTATTGAAACTCTGGAGCATGCTTTGAATCGGGGCGCTCGGATATATGCTGAATTCGCAGGTATTGGACTAACCGACGACGCTTTCCATATTACCCAGCCTGCACCGGGCGGAGAAGGTGCCGTTCGTTCAATGCGCGCCGCTTTAAATGATGCTGGTTTACTACCAACAGACATCGATTACATAAATGCACACGGAACTTCAACACCATTTAACGATAAGAACGAAACCGAAGCAATTAAAACTGTTTTTGGTGATTACGCTTATAAAGTGAGTATTAGTTCCACTAAATCTATGCATGGACACTTGCTCGGAGCGGCGGGGGCTATCGAAGCCATTACAACTATATTGGCGATTGTCAAAGGTATTATTCCGCCAACTATTAATTACTTTACACCCGACCCCGATTGCGATTTGGACTATACACCTAACAAGCCACGGGAACGGAAAGTGCGCGCCGCCTTGAGCAATACATTCGGTTTCGGTGGGCACAACGCAACTTTGGCTTTCAAATCTTTCGAGAATTAATGAGTTTAATTGCAACGGAATGTGAAAAGTTTTTTCGATTTGATATACCATGGTCTTCTTCGGTTCACTCCGAAGGAGAAATTTATGCATAGTTTGGATAACCCAAAACTTGGATTTTTAACGAAGGAACGAAAACAGCTACTCGAAGAAAAACTCGGACTTAAAATATTAAACATAGAATATTTTGAGCAGGCTTTGCTCCATCGCTCCTATTTACATCTCCTTCCAAAAGGGCAGTATCAATCCAATGAACGTCTTGAATTTCTTGGCGATTCAATTCTTGGAATGATTATCTCGGACTTTCTGTTTCGACGAAATACAAACCTTTTGGAAGGTGACCTAACAAAGATTCGCTCTTGGTTGGTCAATAAAAACTCACTTTCGCTTTGCGCTCGTCGCCTTGAACTCGATAAGTTCTTAATGGTTAGTTTCAGCACGGCAAAAACACTCGAAAAGGGTGGCGAATCAATACTCTCCGATGCACTCGAAGCCATTATTGGAGCAATTTACTTGGATTCTGGATTTGATTCAGCAAAAAAATTCGTTATCGAAACTCTTATTCCGCTTCTCGAAGGCGAAAACATTTTGCAAGATAGAAATTTCAAGAGTCTCCTAATGGAAACCGTTCAAGCCGAAGGTAAACAGCCTCCTACTTATGAAGTAATCGAAGAATCGGGTCCATCACACGATAGGACATTCGTTGTTGGAGTAGTTGTCGATGGCAAAACGCTTGCTACCGGAAAGGGAAAAAGCAAAAAAGAAGCGGAACAGAATGCTGCTCGAAAGGCTCTTGAATTTATTTCACGGAAAAATTGAAAGGAGAAAAATGGAACCGTTGTTATTCGAAAAAAGTAAGCCCGGACGCAAAGGCTATACTTTACCAAAAACTGAACTCGAACAATTCAACCCCAAAAGCCATCTGCCAAAGAAATTCCTTAGAAATCGAGAATTGAATTTGCCAGAGCTTCCGGAAATCGAGGTGGCTCGGCATTTCGTTCGTCTTTCGCATCTAAACTATTCTATCGAAGAGAATGTTTATCCTCTTGGCTCTTGCACTATGAAATATAACCCCAAAGTAAACGAGAAAGTTGCTTCACTCGATGGCTTTACCCATCTTCATCCGTATAGTGATGAAGATAGTTGCCAAGGTGCTTTGCAATTAATGTACGAATTAGGTGAAAGTTTAAAAAAGATTACAGGTTTTTCTGGGGTTTCCTTGCAACCTGCTTCCGGTTCGCAAGGGGAATTAACCGGACTTTTAGTTTTTCGCGCTTACCATCTCGACCACAACGACACAAAGAGAACGAAAATATTAATCCCCGATTCTGCACATGGGACAAACCCAGCGTCGTCTTCGATTGCAGGCTTCCAA
>CAZPSM010000077.1:0-621 GCA_964589125.1 uncultured Hyphomicrobiales bacterium
ATGTTTTTCAATTGTTTTACGATATGGTGTTTTATTATGTAAAGAAGATACCCTCTTATCATATTAGCACTAATCTGCCTCGGATTTCCCAGCAGTATGATTTGAACGACTTGTTGGTAAAAGATTGCGACAATCCGTTTTTCGCCGACCGCATTTTTGCCGAGCGATTTATCGACCTTGTTAACTCGCTTAAACGGCGAACGAGCCAAAATCATTTGATACTTTTCGAAGGACCGCCGGGAAGTGGGAAAAGCACGTTTCTGAACAATTTAGCTCAAAAAGTTGAAGAGTATGCACAACTTCCCGAAGGTGCACTCTACAAAACATACTGGCGAATCAACATAGAAGCTTTTAGGACCGAAGAAAGTCCCTATAGCATTTTCAACGGAGAAGAACGAGACCAACTCCAAGAACATTTAAAAATACCAAGCGAGGAATTAAAAGCCCGTAAGTCGATAGATTTCTCTTGTCCTCGGCACGACCATCCAATTCTTCAAATACCCAAAAGTATAAGGCAAACAATCCTCGATGAATTGATTCCCGACAAGAAATTTAAAGAAAAATTATTCAACGATGCTGAATATGAATGGGTTTTGCGCGACGTTCCTTGTAATATTTGTC
>CAZPSM010000077.1:674-1686 GCA_964589125.1 uncultured Hyphomicrobiales bacterium
AAGATATTTAATATGATTTTTGCTCGAAAGGCTGTATTTAAACGTCTTTTCGGAGTTGGAATCAGCGTTTTCAATCCTTCTGACCCAATAACAGAAGAACCTTTCACAAACGAGTTTATGGAGGATGCTCTACGCTATATTTTGCGAACCGATAATATTGATTTTACCTATTCAGATTTATCGTTCACCAACAACGGGATTTATGCGTTGATGGACATTAAGGAGAATAACCGGGAACGACTGTTTCGTCTGCATGGAATTATTAGTGATGGAATCCACAAGGTTGGGCTTGTCGAAGAAAGGATTAAATCGTTGTTCCTTGGGCTTGTTAACCCCGAAGACAAAATTCATTTCGAAGGGGTTAAATCCTTCCAGGACCGAATCGTTTACGTTCGAATCCCTTATGTGCTCGATTATAAAACCGAAGTCGAAATTTACCGGGATAAATTCGGCGATATCGTAGAAAATCGTTTTCTACCGGGTGTGCTCCATAATTTTGCTAAAATCATTATCGCTTCCAGAGTTAATAAAAGTTCAACGACCATTAAGCAATGGATTCCGCAACCCGCGAAATACCAAAAATTTCTCGACCAAAATCTTCTGCTCCTTAAAATTTGCCTTTATGCTGGCGATGTACCCGAATGGCTCGATGAAGATGATTTGAAAAAACTCGATTCCCGGCTTCTGGCTCAAATTCTTCGAGAATCTTCCGATGAAGGTTATCAAGGTATTTCGGGAAGGCATTCCATTCAATTGCTGGGAGAATTTCTTGAGCAGTTACCCGATGACGGCAAACAAATCACAATGAACCAAGTTGTCAACTTTTTTAATAAATCCGAATTCAAGGGAGCAAAAGAAATTCCCGACGACTTTATCCCTTTGCTTTCGAATACCTACGACTATAAAGTGGTCCAAGAGGTTAAGGAATCATTGTATGATTTCAACCAAGAGGAAATCGAAACTCGGATAGCGAATTATCTTTATGCTATAAGCTTCGATATAGGCGAAACTG
>CAZPSM010000077.1:1726-3936 GCA_964589125.1 uncultured Hyphomicrobiales bacterium
CGGAAGATTATTTCAAAAGTTTCGAAGTTATAATGCTTGGGGCAAATAGTTCAGCAGTTGAACGAAAAAAATTCCGTCGGGAAATGAGCCAAACTTATGTCAACACAACATTGGCACAAGAAATACAGGTCGAAAATCGAGCTTTGAAAGATACAACTCAGTTCAAAAAACTTTATACCCGATATGTCAAATATTTGAAAGAAAGTGCTATTGAACCATACTCCGGGAATCAAAATTTTCGTCGAGCACTTCTCGACTTCAAGACGCCAGCCTTTGCAAACTACGACGACCGCACAAAACGAGATATTCGATTTTTAATAAGTAATCTCAAAAGTAAGTTTGGATATTCTACCGAGGGCGCGATTGAAATTGCAAATTATGTTTTAGAAAATCGCTTGGAAAACAAGTTTTCCGGACTATAAGTAAAGATGTATTTGCAAGCTATGTTATGAAAACACTGATGTTACTTTATATTACATTATTATTATCTCTTTCACTTTCTAATTTGCAAGCACAAACTCATTCCGTAGTTGGAAAAGTATTGGACTCGGAAACGGGTAAACCAATCGGGGGTGTCCGTATCCTCGTCGAAAATACCAACCGAGGCACGTATTCATCGCCAAACGGTTTCTTTCGCCTAAGTAAACTTATTGGTGGCGAAACTTTGAAATTTACTTCGCTTGCCTACAATAGTAAATCTATCAAGTTGGAACAAATTCCAACCGATACACTTTACGTTCGTTTAAGTCCGGCTCCTATCCAACTCGGACAGGTCGAAAAAGTTGGGGAAATTACCGCAGACGAAATCATTCGAAGAGCAATCCAAAAGAAAAAGGAAAACTTATCGAAAATCCAAACCTTGCAATCCGTTGTTTATTCAAAACTGACACATGAATTAAGAGGTCCTCTCCTCGAGCGTGCAAAAAGCGAAGTAAGTGTATTTGGAGGACCTCCAATCCCAGTGGAGGGGTCGCGAAAGAACGATAGTCTTCGAATCATCGACACATCTTCGCATCGCACCATTGTTCACCAAAAAGAAAATCCGCAAATAGTAGCGGCCAAACATTTCATCCTCGAAACATTTTCCAATCTTTATGCCGATTATACTAAAGGAATTAAGGTTTCTGAAATAACTCAGCGTAGGCAAACAGCCAATATTCCACCACAAGCGAACGTTGTTGCTTTTAATGAATTTTTTAATTTTTTCGATGAAACATTAACTATTGCAGGTGCCCAATTCGTTACCCCACTTGCAGAAAACGCTTTCGATTTTTACCGATTCGAGCTTCTTCGAAAGGCTATTTATGGCGATTATTACGTTTACGATATTCGTGTTACTCCAACAACAACAATTTTCCCTACTTTCGTGGGAAATATAAAAATAATTGAAGGAAGTTATAACCTTGTCGAAATTGACCTTACTCCAAGCCAAACTTCGGCAATTCCAATGGTCGATAGTTTACGTTTCGTGCAGAAATTTCATCAAATAGACCAAAACTACTGGCAGCCTACATACCTTCAAATAAATGCTAAACTTCGTATTGCAATTGTGAAAGGTTGGCTCGATTTGCTATGCGATATGAATGCAACGAGTATAGTTAGCGATGCAAAAATCAATTCGCCATTGCCCGATTCGATTTATGCAAAATATGGTGGCAAAGCAACTACCGTCGATTCAAAAGCCGATTCTACTGACATTGAGTTTTGGGAAAATAATTCTTTACGCGAAATTACCTTGGAAGAGAAGGAGTTATATGCTCGAATCGATACGGCAATGGAATCAATCGACTCATTATTATCTAAGAATCGAAAATCTTCTTTTGATTATGGTATTAGCTTCGAAAAGTCTTTCGGATTTAATCGTGTTGTAGGTTATATTGCTGGTATCTCCCCATATATCTCCTTTCGGAATCTGAGACTCAATTTATTTCCCTTTTACTCTTCCGGGCAGAAAAAGGCTTTTGGCGAGGCTATAGTTTCTTACCAAACTTCAACTCGCCCCAACCTTCCATTGAATTCTGCCAACATTTCTTTCAGCATTTTTTCTAAGGTAGAAACTATCTCGAACGACAAATCCGTTAGCCCAACTTTGAATTCACTTACTGCTTTTCTTTTCCATTGGGATTATTACGATTACTATCGGAAAGACGGTTTCCGAATCAATTATGGAATAAATACATTAAACTCTAAATTAAATATCGGGTTTGAAG
>CAZPSM010000077.1:3960-12123 GCA_964589125.1 uncultured Hyphomicrobiales bacterium
TTTCTCTCCGAAAAACTACGGACAAAAGTGCATTTTCGAAATCGTCTTGGCGGGAAAACCCAGAAATTGAGAGTGGCTCCTTTCGTTCCTTTATGCTAAACTTTGAAACTGGGAATTCTGTTTCTCTACCGGGTATTGGAACTTTATCGGGCGAAGGATTGAACTACAAAGTCGATGCTAAGTTATCATTTGGAGCGAAAAAAGGAGGCAGTTCACCATTTGCTATATTTGAATCCAGCCTTTTGCTGCAAATCCCAACTTTTTATACTGGATATTCTCCGATGAATTTATCGTTGTTATTGCAATATGGTAGAGCAACACAAGCGACTCCTCCACAATATTTGTTTCGAATGCCTTCGGGTTTTGGTTTTGGGAACTTCTATTCTGCAAGGATTGGATTATTCGGTGGGCGAGAATACTTTACAATGCATTTACAATACAATTTGACAGATATTTGGTGGCGAGCGATAGGCTTACCCCGATATGAAGGCAGAGGGCTCGACTTGTTGCTTTCCGCTTCTTTTGGGAAATTCAATGGTAACAACACCATATACAATTCTACTGCTGGCGAGTTTTATACCGAAATCGGCTTTGGATTTTCTCGGATTCCCACTTTTTTCAGTAATGTTTTGTTTTGGGGATTTGAGTTTCGCTTCGGTTTGCCTTCGCTCGGTCGGAACCGTTGGGGCTGGAGTTATGTTTTTTCTCTCCCATTCTAATAAAGAGATAGAACATTATTTTATCTAAAGTAAGCAGGGCGAAGAATACAAAAATTCAGTGGAGTTTTCGAATCTAAAATTTTCGTTCTTTTTAGATTCCCATTACGTTCAGAATGACCTATTGAGTGCAGGATAAGAGTATCCGGGATAATGTGCTAAAATGATGAACTTTATGAACTTGTTGAAATAGGCAAATCCCCCCCGATTTGCCCTAATCCGAGGTATTGGTGGAAGTTGACATATCTGTTTTGTTTTATCCACGAATAAGTTGCAAATAAGCTTGCGGATTTGCGTTTGCTTGTGTAAGTGAAATCAAAGATGCTTGCTGTAGGAATTGAGATTTGATTAGCTCTAATTGTTCTAATGCGACGTCGGCGTCTTCGATACGAGAAATTGCCGCGTTGTAATTGGTAATTTGTGCTTTCAAAAGGTCTTCTTGTGAACTAAGGCGATTGCTTATCCCACCGAGTAGCGCAGCAACTTTGTTAATGTTTTGCAATGCTTGGTTTAGGCTTTGTATTGTCATATTAATTTGTGTTGAGGCAAACACACCAAGGTCGGTCGAAGAAACTGCATTTAAACTTGTTAAATCCAGATTACTGACCCCGGCAAAATTGGAAGCGGTTAATGCATTAATATCGAACGAATTGCTGGCAATATTATACTCTGTGTTGGAAGTGGTTAAGTCGATACCAAGGGTTACCAAATTATAACTGGCATCCATCCCAATAACGAACGAGGCTGAATATGTTCCGTCGAGCAGTTGCTTACCGCCGTAAACAGTTGTAGAAACGATTGTTTGAATCTGTTGTGCCATACGATATGCGGCTTTTGCAAGCGATACCAACTCGTCGGTTCCGAGCGCCCCCGAAGCGGCCTGCGAAACCGAGTCTTTAATGGTCAAGATACGCTGAGAAACGTTATCCATTGCTTCGATAGCAATATTAGTAACGGCGAACGCATCGCTTACTGCGAGCAACGCAGCTCTCATCGCACCATTTCGGGAATGAAGAGCACGCGATGTAATATAGCCGGCGACATCATCGGCGGGACTGTTGATTTTTTTCCCTGTCGAAAGCCTAAGCTGGCGTAGCGCTATGTTACGATTCGAAGCCTCGAGCGCATTGTAGGCATTTTCTGCTGGGATATTCGTTCGGATTCTCGAATTTCCTCCAATTGCAAATGGCATTTTTTCCTCCTTAATTAACTATGTTTATTTTTGTTTATGCCTCATTATTTTTTCAATCGATGTGCCAAACAAAATTCGGTAACTAATGAAAAAATATAGCACCCATAGAAAGCCTCATTTTTAAAGGGTTTTCGAGATAATTAGATTTATTTCAGTATAGTT
Source organism: uncultured Hyphomicrobiales bacterium (assembly GCA_964589125.1). GTDB lineage: Bacteria > Bacteroidota > Ignavibacteria > Kapaibacteriales > UBA2268 > JBBIJO01. The sequence continues at coordinate 6,031 of CAZPSM010000077.1, forward strand.
TTTTGAACAAATTTGTTCAATTATCCTCGATTTTTTTATTGTGAAATGGACAAAAACTATTATACGTTTTGAAGCAACATAAACAAATGGCGATTTTTAACCAGAAGAAAAATGAGTTTTATCTTCCTACTAAATTTGAGGAATAATTTTAGGTAAATTGATGATAAACTTTGACCCTTCGCCCAAATTACTTTCGACGCGAAGAGTACCTTGATTCTTTTCGACAAACTCCTTACAAAGGATTAGACCTAATCCACTTCCTTTTTCATTTGCTGTTCCTATGGTCGATATGTGTTCGCCAATTTTAAATAAACGCCCTATCTGTTCTTGGGACATACCAATACCATTATCGGAAACAGCAATTTCGTAGAGGTTCTCGTTTTCTTTCAAATCGATTTGGACTTTGCCTCCGGGATTTGTGAATTTAATTGCATTGGAAATTAGATTGCGGAACACCGTAGTAATCATATTTCTATCGAGCATAGAGTAACTTCCTTGCGGGACAAGATTTACAATAGAAATCTGCTTCTTTTTAGCGTTTGGTTCATTAATAACTTTGCTGGCTTGGGCAATTTCGAAGATGTCAACAGGTTCAGGTTTGAAGGGGATTGTCCCCGACTGTGTTCTCGACCATTGCAAAAGATTTTCGAGCAAATTAAACGACTGAATCGCATAATCTAATACTTCTATTAGTAGTTCGTGGATTTCATTGGGAGAAAGAACTTCGTAGTTTTCTATCAATGCCTTATGCATTGAAATTAGTCCAGAAATCGGGGTTCGAAGGTCGTGGGCAATGATATTGAAAAGTTTATCTTTCGCTGCATTCAGTTCTTTTAACTTTAGTTCCGATTGTTCCAGTTGAAGTTCGTATGCTTTCCTTTGCGTTATATCCCGCAAAATCCCCATAACAACAACTTCGCCGGGTTTACCAACAGAAACAGTGCTTACCTCGACGTAGGCTCTTTTCCCGCTTTTGTGAAGCAACTGAAGTTCATATTGATTGGGAATTTCTCGCCCCTCGAGTCGGGCTTGGTATCTTTCTTCGAGAAGCTTTTTGCTTTCCTCGGGGATAAGAACATTAAAATCGAAACTTTCGGAGGTAAGCTCTTCGAATGTGTATCCAGTTAGTTCACAGAACCTGGGGTTAACGTAAGTATAATGCCTGCCTTTCATCAGATAAATTGCGTCGAATGCATTTTCGATTAAGGCTTTATAAAGAGCTGTTTGTTCTTCGTAGAGTTGGCGTAAAGGTTTTGTTTCAGCACTGTCTGTGAATCCAAAAAGGCTATAGTAGTTCCCCTCGATATTGATTAACAGCTTTGTAACTTCAAATAGGCGCTCTTTCCCTAGCGGACCAGTAAGTTTACCATTTGAACGGCTTGGAAGGGCTTTTCCATCGAGCAGCTCTTTGCTTGATTTTAAAAGAGATTCTGCTTCTTCCTTTGAATACATAACTTCGGCAAGGTGCTTATATGTAATCTCCTCCCGAGTTTTACCTAAAAATTTTTCGAAACTTTTATTGCAAAAGACCACTACACCAGAGGAGTCCAGAACCAAAATCAAAGACACAAAATTATCGAATACGCTGTCCAAAAAATTTTTAGTAGGCAAAAAAAGCGCATATTTCGATGGTAAGACAAATTTATTAAAGGAAAGAAGCATAAGTTCCTTACCATCCGAGTTAAAATAGCTTGCAGAGACGAAGTAAAGTGAATTGTCCCAAAGTTTTACTTCGAAATTGTCTATTGCTTCCTTATTTTCCAATTTTTTAAATAATTCTTCCGAAATCTGATTAAGTTCAAATATACCAAGGGACTTGAATTGTTTTTGTTCGGGATTGTCTCCCGAGGATGGCAAAAGTTCGAGAAACTTTTGATTGAACTTTACAACGACCCCACCGTCTAAGACTACAACAGGGCTTGGATAAACTTCGAGTTCGAAGTTTTGTAGTTCTGGTGTCTTTTCCTTGTTCACAAAAAATCTATATTATTTGAATTAATATCTATTAGGCAATATAAAATTAATATAAAAGTAAAAAATATCAAAATATTGTAACAAGTGATGAAGAATTGTGTTATTTTTGTTTTCGAAATTACTATCGACAATTGTTATGAAAAAGAATTACAAAATTATTTGGGTATTTTGCTTCTTACTTTCTTTTAATCTTTTTGCTACATTCGATTTAAATGAAAACACTGGGCAAACACAAAGCAAGTCGGTGCTACTGGAACCGGAGGATGGCAAAGTTTATCACGGTGCTCAGACAGCAACATTCGAAACAGGAAGTGACCCTCTTGCTGGCTATCTTTCTGCCTTGAATGATTCGACGATTCAGCCCGCGGTTCGCGGATTTTTTATAAGCATTCCGGGGGAGCGTGGTCCGAGCAAAGCGCTCATCGCGTTGCAAAACTTTTTCCGTTCAGCCGATTCTATTGGGTTTATCCCGGAAGTAAGCCTTTTCTTTGTGGGTCCCGAAGGGGCAACAGATAGCATAATTGCAGTATCGCAGCAATACGATTGGATTATCGACAGCATAGTTTCCTTGTGTAAAGGTTATGGAAAAAGCATGTTTTTGCGGATAGGTGGAGAATTTAACGGCTACGGCCCCGGGTGGAATGGCGGCGGTTATCATCCATATTATTATGTTGCAATGTTTAGGAAAATAGTGAATATGTTTGCTTCGAAAGGATTCCGAGACTCTATCGCCGTGAATTGGTGTTATGAACCAGATGCTCCGAACGATTTTGATTCTGTCGATATTCGAGGGGCACTCTGGTATCCGGGCGATGAATATGTCGATTGGTTCGGATTGGATGTTTTCGATGTTAGCCACTTCGACCAGTCTTTGCCGGACTATGATACACGAGGAGTAACCAGGAAGGGGAAATCGGAGCGATTCCTTGCCATGGCACGTTCAAAAGGAAAACCTGTTTACTTGAGCGAGACGTCGGCAAGGGGCATAAATATCTCTTCCAACGAACAAGATGGAATCAATGATTGGAAAAATTGGTTTGCTAAGTTTTTTGAGTTTATTGCTTCGCACAAAGAAATAAAAGGGTTCAGTTATATCAATGCAAATTGGCCAGCGCATGCTTATCCAAATTGGGGGGACGCTCGTATTCAAAACAATTCTTACGTAACCCAAAAATATAAAGAGGAGCTCAAAAAGCCAAGATATATCCATCTCCAAACTAAATCCTATCAAATACCGGACACAATTCCCCTAACCGAACTTGGCATAGGGAAATGGAAAGGCTACGAAGGAGGGCTTTACCCAAATGGTTCTAACGTTCGACCCACAAGACACGATTCTTCCGGATTAGAATTAGCTAAAAGTATTGTTCCATTGAACACGAAGGGTGAAATCGACCACGACTCTGGAAAAATAGTTTTGCTTTCGATTGGAATGTCGAATGCAACCCAAGAGTTTTCGAAATTCAAGCAAATAGCCGACACCTTTGCTTTAAAAAATCCAAAAGTAATTATTGTCGATGGTGCTCAAGGGGGGCAAACCGCAGCAATTATATCAAACCCAAATGCAAACTTCTGGAATATTATAAGCCAAAGATTACAATTGGCTGGTGTTACCGAAAAGCAAGTTCAGGCTGTTTGGTTAAAGGAAGCCGATGCTCGCCCAACAAGTGAATTTCCGATTCATGCTCAAGTGTTAAAAAATGAATTAAAATCGATTGTCCAGATTTTAAAACAGAAATACCCAAACATCAAAATTGCATATCTTTCGAGCAGGACATACGGAGGCTATGCCGCAACAAATTTAAATCCAGAACCATATGCCTACGAAAGTGGGTTTTCAGTTAAATGGTTGATTGAAGAACAAATAAACGGGGATACTGCCTTAACATTCGAAGGAACCAATCCTAAAGCACCATTTCTAAGTTGGGGACCATACCTTTGGGCAAAAGGAACAACCCCAAGAAGCGATGGCTTGGTTTGGCTTCGCGAGGATTTTGGCTCCGATGGAACTCATCCTTCAGAAAGTGGACGTTTGAAAGTCGCAAATTTATTGCTAAACTTTTTAGTAAATGATGCAACAAGCCGAATTTGGTTCTTATCGCAAGTCTCGACTGTTGGAAGCAAGCAAGTGTTTATACCAAATTATGTTATTTCTCCCAACCCAGCCAAAGATTTTATCGAAATTACCTTCGACAACGAGTTACAACCTATTGTTCAAAACGTCGCAATCTACGACTGTCTTGGTAAATGCATTATAAATGAAGAGATACAAAATGTTGAACCTATGCACATTAATATCGATTTTTTACCTTCGGGGGTATATTTCCTTCGTATTGCAAACAAGGTCAAAATGTTTGTAAAGGAATGATTTTCCATTGAAATTCAATGATATGAGGTGTAATATGAAAAGATTTCTTTATACAGTAGTTCTTGTCTTTGCAATAAGTTTTTGCTCTCTTTTGGGTGCCGAGGTTATCGTTCAAATCGATACAACAGTTTCGTATCAAACAATCACGGGTTGGGAGACGACCCCGTTCATTATTTCCGAGTGCAACCCGAATTTTGCTTTGCTTCGGGATGCCTTGTTACCACTTCTTGTGGATTCAATTGGAATGACAAGGGTTCGGTTGGAGATTCGTAGTGGGACAGAACATACATTCGATAACTATCGAGCATTTTTGGATAATGGTTGCCCTCTCCCACCCGATACGAACTATCAGAAATGGAGAGCAATCCGATATGCAACTATCAACGATAATGATGACCCAAGAACGATTAATTGGGCAGGCTTCCACTTTACCCAACTCGATTGGAAAATTGAGAATATTATAATTCCGTTGAAGAAACTGCTAGAAGAGCGAGGAATAAAACTCTTCATTAATCTTTGTTATGTTGCTTTTACTGGCCAAATCAAAAATGGTGAATATATTCATAATAATCCCGACGAATATGCAGAGTTTGTTTTAGCAACCTATTTACATATAAGGGACAAATATGGGTTTGTTCCAGATACGTGGGAGGTACTTCTTGAACCCGACAATGTTAAGGAATGGAATGGAGCACTAATGGGACAAGCCATCGTCAAATCGGCTGAACGTCTTAAAGAATATGGGTTCGTCCCCCGTTTCGTGGCTCCTTCGACAACCAATATGACTAACGCAATTTCATATTTCGACAATATAATTAAAACGCCAACTGCTATTGACTATATCGAGGAGATTTCATATCACAGATATGGTGGGGTAAGCCAAGCGAGTTTAATGGAAATCGCCAAACGTGCTAAGCAGTATAACAAGAAAACATCTATGCTCGAATGGTGGTTCGATAATGCCACCCACAAAGTCCTATACGAAGATTTAGCAATTGGAAATAATTCCAGTTTTCAGCAATCGACAATCAATGGTTTCTTTACCGTCGATACCTCGAATTGGCAGAAACTAAAAGTAACAATAAAGGATGTAAGTCAATATAACAGATTGTATTATCTTTTTATTCGTCCCGGTGCAGTTCGCAAGGAATCTACAACAAATAATGCGGTCGTTAAACCATTAGCATTTATAAATAAGGATTCGGTGTTTACATTAATTTTAGATTCCGAAGAAAAGTCTAATGTTGCGATTTCAGGGCTTCCGGCTGGCAAATATGCTGTCAAATACACAAGTGAAACAGCAAAGTTTGCCGACGGCACCGAACTCGTTGTCCAAAACGATGGTAAAACAAACATTCAAGTTCCCAAGGGGGTGACGGTGCTTTATTCGAAATCAAACAACAGCACCATCACTCTCGCATCTGCCCCCGGCACAGATAATCAAACGGTATGTGTCAATACCCCTATTACCGATATTACCTACACCACTACGGGAGCCACAGGAGTAACAGTAAGCGGCTTACCGGCGGGAGTAACAGGCAGTTTTGCAAGTAACACGGTAACCATAAGCGGCACACCAACGGTAACTGGTGCATTCAATTACACCATTACCCTAACAGGATGTTTTTGCACTGTAACTGCCAATGGTACTATTACCGTAAAACCTAACAGTACCATCACTCTTGCATCTGCCCCCGGCACAGATAATCAAACGGTATATGTCAATACCCCTATTGCCGATATTACCTACA
>CAZPSM010000078.1:0-11814 GCA_964589125.1 uncultured Hyphomicrobiales bacterium
TAATTTCAAATAACCAAAGCAGTTATTTAAAAGAATTTTTTAGTTCGCTCGGTGGGGAAAAAATTAATTTCGATATTATAAACACAGAAAATTTCGGAAATACTGATTTGACATCTTATTCTGTCTTGGCATTCGAATCTCTTAGTTTAAGTCGTGATGGTTGGATGAAACTTGCTCAATTTATTGGTAGTGGTAAAGGAGTTCTGATTTTTGCCGACCCCAAGTTAAGTCCAAACGAACTAAGGCAAAATTTTACTTCTATTGGCTTGGTCGGGACACTTGAACAGAAAACTTTTACACAAAATAATTTAGCAAGTATTACCTTTCTCGATAAATCCCATCCGTTGTTTCTTGGGGTATATAAACCAACGGAAGGTAAAAGGACCGAATCGTTCGAAGGGCCCAGTATACGAACTGGCTTGTTTTTAAATGCTGGAGCAACTCTGATCCAAACTAATGGGGGACCGCTTCTCGACGAAATAAAAATTGGAGGTGGGCGGGTAATTTATTGTGCACTACCCCCAACACTCGAATGGAGCAATTTCCCATTGACCTCCCTATTCCCTATAGTGGTGTATCGCTCGCTGATGTATCTTTCGGCACTCCAAGACCTAAACTCTTTTGTTAATTGCGGTAACCCTATAACGATTGAGATTCCTAAATCAATTGGGACTGGAAATTTATTCAAGTTACTCGACCCTTTGGGAAATGAAATGCAAGTGCAAGCAGTAGCGTTACCTTCGGGAAACTTTGTGGCACTCGACAAGTTAGATGTTGTAGGGGTTTACATCCTTGTAACTTCCGATGGGGTTCCCGTTGCAACTATTTCAGTTAATCCCGATGCAAAGGAATCACGACTTGAACTTTCCGACGAATCTGCTATCGTCGATTATTTCCGACAGAAATTCAATCGGGATGTTAGTATTAATTACTTAAATAGCATCGATAGAAAGAAAGCAAGTATCCGAACATATACGGGAACCGAACTCTGGAAATTGTTCATTATCCTTGCGATTTTGACTGCTTTGGCAGAAATGTATGTAGCAAAATCAACGAAGAAGGAAATTTCCGAAACTTAAAGAACCTTTGAAAATTTTTCTTAATTTAGAAAAAAAGTAAGTTAACGAAAATGGATGAGAACTTTAACATAGTTAGAAATAAAAGCATTATAGAGGGTAATCCTTCGATACCAAAAAAACTATTGGATTACTAATTAAACAAACAAAATTTAGCCAAAGATTGTTGAATGTTTTATAACTTAATTGGAAATGAAGGATGAGAGAAGAAATTTTAGGCAAAGTCCGGAAAATGGAGGATTTAGTCGAATACCAGCAGGATTCTATTGTAAGCAAAATTGTTTTAAAACAGAAGGAGGGCAATGTAACGCTTTTCGCTTTTTGGAAAGGCCAAGAATTGAGCGAACACACAGCGCCATTTAATGCAATTGTTGTTGGCTTCGATGGAAGTGGAATCGTTACAATTGATGGCAATGAGAACATAGTCGCCAAAGGTGATATTATTATTATGCCAGCAAACCATCCACACGCGGTAAAGGCTACAGAAAATTTCAAAATGATGCTTATTATGTTGAAAGAAATAAAGTAGAAAGTTCAATAAACAAACGGTAGAATGAAATGGCTATTTTAGGAACATCAAAGTTAATTACAATCGATAGGCACATAAACGAGGAGCAAGACTTACACCCAGAGGCAACAGGGGAATTTACCTTCTTGCTCAACGATTTTATGTTTGCTATACGGCTGATTGAGCGGGAAATCCGACGCGCGGGATTAGCCGATATTTTGGGGCTTACGGGAAATACAAATGTACACGGAGAAGCTGTTCGTAAGTTAGATGAGTTTGCCTACGAAGTGATTTACAAGGCTATGGACCACAATGGAAACCTTTGCGTTATGGCTTGCGAAGAATCAGATGAGATTATGAGAATTCCACCTCAATATCCAAAAGGTAAGTATGTATTGGTATTCGACCCACTCGATGGTTCTTCCAATATCGATGTCAATATCACACTTGGCACTATTTTCGGCTTCTACAAGCGCTTAGACCCAAATCGGCGCGACGATGGCACCGAAGAGGATATTCTTCAACCCGGTAGAAAGTTGGTTGCAGCGGGTTATGTTCTTTATGGTAGCAGCACAAACTTTGTTTATACAACCGGGCACGGTGTTAATATTTTCACCTATGACCCTACGATTGGGGAATTTTTGCTTACCAACAGAAATGTTCGCATTCCCAAATGGGCTCCCCAGTATTCGGTGAACGAAGGATACTACAATCGGTGGGACGAAAAGTTCCGCAAATACATTGACTTTATCAAAACGCCTTCGCCCGACAAACGATACCCTTATAGCATTCGATATGTTGGAACAGCAGTTGCCGACGTCCATCGTGTGTTGATTTATGGTGGGACTTTTATGTATCCCGGCGATACGACTCATCCACAGGGGAAATTGCGGCTACTCTACGAAGCGAACCCCTTGTCGTTTATCATTGAGCAAGCCGGGGGGAAAGCAACCAACGGAGAAATGGATATTTTGGATATTATTCCCACCTCGATTCACCAAAAAACCCCTCTTTTCGTTGGAAGCGAAGAAAACATCAACGAACTAATGCGTTTCCTTCGGGAAGAAAGGTAGGCTATTAAACACGAAACAATTTATAATGGAGAATACTTCGCCCATCATAATAAGTATGCAGGCAGGACTTTTATGACTCAGCAAAATTTTCCGCCGATGGCGGGGATTTACAAGTACCGGGAACGTTATTGATAAGTTTATAACAGACAAACAAAGATTAATAGTTGGCTATATGACTGGCCATAATGGACAAGGTTTTTACATTGACATTCGTAACAGTATGTCTTTGCAATTTGACGATGAAGAAGATTTTGACAAAACATCGTATCAACTTTCCGACTTGGACTTGATTTACAAAAATGACGACGACACATTATATAAATTGACATTCCTTGAACTAAAAATAAAATATGCAATTCCTCGCATAACACTTTTTTACACAGACAAAGACAAACCACGTTTCAGAATCAAGGGCTATGAATTGTTTGACACGTATGACGACATTTTAACCGAGCAGTCTGAAATTGACGACTATTACATTACGACAAAGAATACAGAAAATTTAGAAATTGTAACAGTTTGCTTTCCAGACAATACTGGTAAAGACAGGATGCATAATGAAGTTCAAAGGATTGACAAAAAAGAAGTAGAAAGACTATATAAGATAAATAATTCGAATGATTTCTGTAACAATATGTCTTCAAGGAGGGGAAAATAGAATGCCAGATATTAATAGAAGTAGTTTTTCGGATGCAAAACAAATAGTCGAGTTATTTCTACCGGATGAAAAAATTAGATTTGTTGTTTTAGAATTTTTAGCAAATTCTATAATTTATGCTAATAGATTGGATAACTCTAATTGGAATTTAAATTTAGATAAAAAAGGTCATTTTATTCGTCTAAACACTGGCCACGAATATTGTATTGAAATATTCAAAAACTACATATCTGTCCTTTGTTTGAAAAAAGTATTAAAAACAATTACTGATTACCAGGATTTAGATATTAAATATAAAGGGCATTTGAATAACAATAAAATTATTTCGTCAAAATTGGAAGATGTGCCTGACTGCTTGGTAAAGGTCCCCGACTCTGTAGGTTGTCATATAAAATATCAATATGTTTCTAACTATTTGCCTAAAATCAAGGATGCCAATTTTTCTTTTATTGAATACGCTATCGAAAAGACGACTCAACTTCCAGCGATGAGAGATGCTCACTCCGATGGGATGATTGATTATTTATCAAAATTTTTAAATAGGAAAATACCAAAACCAATCTATGTTATGTCAGAAGAAAAATATATAATTAAAAGAGAAAAAGAAGAAAAAGCAGCGCATAATTTGTCTGATTCAGAGTTAGAAGAAAAAATTGCTAAAGCTCCCAAAAAACCTAGTACAACCCAGGTTATATCTATTAGATACAATAGAGATCCAAATATAGCAACGCTTGTTAAAAGAAAAGCTAATGGGATATGTCAGGATTGTAATAAACCAGCTCCATTTGTTGCAAAACAGACAGGCGAACCCTTTCTAGAAATTCACCACATTATCCCTTTAGCTAATGGAGGTGAAGATACGATAGAAAATACAATTGCACTATGTCCAAATTGTCACAGAAAGCGACATTATGGATACTGATGCAATGTCCGCTAACAATTTATATATGTTTCGCTCCTATAGTCGCTTCGGGCTTCGCCACATTTTTACCGCCGTTATCGCTACGGTGAAAACGTTATTTATATATGCACAAATGTGGGCTTAAAGGGGGGCGTAGTGTCGTTCTGAACATTAGCGAAGAATCTGCTTTGTCTTTCTTTTTTTACTCCTTCCGCACCTATTTGCACTGCTCAGAATAAAAATGCCCGTTTCTATGTGGTTCCCGATAATCGCCAGTGTTTTATATCTTATAGGTTTAAATACCGCTTGCCCAATAATTACGGTCGAGGCTTCTGTATTGAATGGCTTCGCTGATGTGGTGGGGTTGTATGTTATCCGATTCGTCCAAATCGGCGATTGTCCTCGACACTTTAAGAATCTTGTCGTAGGCGCGAGCGGAAAGCCCGAGCCGAGTCATTGCATTTTTGAGTAAATTTTGCGACGTTTCGTCCAATTTGCAGAACTTTCGGATTTCTTTCGACCCCATATCGGCATTTTTGTAAATATTTTTCACCCCCGAAAATCTCTTTTCTTGTATTTTGCGTGCTGCGATTACCCTTTCGCGAATCGAAGCCGATGATTCACCCGCCGAGTTCGATGATAACTCTTGGAATTTCACCGTTGGAACTTCAATGTGAATATCAATTCTATCCAAAAGTGGTCCAGAAATTTTCGATTGGTATTTTTGGATTTGTGCCGGTGTGCAAGTGCATTCCTGATATGGATTCCCAAAATTTCCACAAGGACAGGGATTCATTGAACAAACAAGCATAAAGTTTGCTGGGTATTCAATGGTCATTTTAGTGCGGGAGATGCAGATGGTTTTATCTTCGAGGGGTTGTCGTAGGACTTCGAGCACGTTGCGCGCGAACTCCGGAAGTTCATCGAGAAATAGAACCCCGTGGTGAGCGAGCGAGATTTCCCCCGGCTTGATTTTGCTCATACCCCCGCCAACAAGAGCAGCGTCGGAAATTGTGTGATGTGGGCTCCGAAACGGGCGGATTGTTACAAGAGCCTCGTTATTGCGAAGTAACCCTGCGACAGAGTGAATCTTTGTTGTTTCCAGCGCTTCTTCCAACGACATCGGCGGTAGAATGGTTGGGATACGTTTTGCAAGCATTGTCTTGCCGGAACCTGGTGGTCCAATCATAAGGATATTATGACCGCCGGCGGCAGCCACTTCGAGCGCTCGTTTCACTTGTTGTTGCCCTTTAACATCGGAGAAATCTAACAGGAAATTACGTTGATTCTCTTCGAAAATCTTGAATTTATCGACCACTCTTGGAGAAATGGTAGTATCACCGTTTAGAAATTCTATTGTTTGGGAAAGAGATTCGACGGGATATACATCGATTCCTTCGACAAGGGCAGCTTCGTTCGCATTTTCTTGGGGTAACACCACAGATTTAAATCCCAACTGTTGGGCTCGTAGTGTGATAGGAAGCGCTCCATGAATTGGTCGCAAAGTTCCTTCCAATGAAAGTTCACCAAGGAAGAGGGTACTTTCGGCGCTACTCGGTTCGATTATTCCGATTGCCGAAAGAATTCCCAAAGCAATTGGTAAATCGAGTGCACTTCCTTCTTTTCGCATATCGGCTGGAGCAAGGTTAATCGTGATTTTCTTCGCAGGGAATATCAAACCGCTGTTTTTGATTGCAGCGGTAACGCGCTCCTTCGATTCTTTAACAGCAGAATCGGGCAATCCAACAATCACGAAGTTCGGTAGTGCATTATCTAAATGAGTTTCGATATCGACAATAAAAGCGTCGATACCCAACACAATGGCAGATTGAAGTTTTGAATACATATTAATTACCTAACCTTCTTTTTAAACAACAACTTATCCCCGTCTCCAGCATAAAAGAAGCCCCGCCTCTGGCGAACTTTGGGTTAGTCCCGATGACTATCGGAACGAACCTTTTATGTTGGGTTATACGCTGTGCACCTGTCATAAGTCTATCCCTAACACGTATATAGGCACCTGTATCGCACTCTTGAAGTGTGGAAGATAGCTGACAACTTTTTCGAAGGTCAAAGATCCTTTCCAGTTTTTGTCATAACGTCTTCTCATCTGCATCTGGAAATTTCGAGTCGTGACGATGTAGACACCCACATCGATGTTGTCCAAACCAGAATACGAAGCCACTTGAAACTTGAGAAGATCGATTCCAATGAACGAGGCATGCCCGAAACCAACTTCAATTCCGACTCTTTCCTTTAAGAAGTCCATTCTTGCAGAAGGGTCGTCAGGTTCATCGAAAACAGATGGCTGGCTTTCCCATCCTTTAGTAACGAATCGATCTTTAAGTACATCGTTGAAGTGAGGGCGAGACAGAGAAGAAATATCAATGCTAGAATCTATGAGCACGTCCTCTATCTCTTGCTTAAGAGTCAGCTTACTATTTAGGACTTGCTCAGCAAAGCGATATGAAAATTTCTGTAATCGTAATGTCATTTATCTCCACCTATCTCTTATTGTGCATGGCGTCTAACGGCTGCGGACATACGAAGTGCGAGGCGAAGCAAAAATTTGGGCTAGTCCCGACGACTATCGGGACGAACCTTTTATGTTGGGTTATACGCTGTTGGTCGCTCTTTGTCATTGGCAAAATTCTCCTTTTATAAAATATTTCCAACCTCCTTACACGATAAAAATTGAATAATGTCAGCAACATAATCTCTTATGTTATAATCCTCCCCTGATGACTTAATTATTATTTCCGCGGGAGTGGGACTTATATCTAATAAGTTCTTATCATATTGTTTTATCATCTTAATTGCCCTATCTGTAACTTCTTCCAATGTTCTATTATTTCTACTTAACTGGAATTTTTTAACTTCCAACAAAATTTCGTTATTCTTCAAGATTGAGATTACATAATTGTTTAATTTTTTATTTTTCTTGAAATTCTGATCCAACACCGCTCTTTCACTCATTGTAATTATTTGTCCCAACCACAAATCATCATACAACATCTCTTCTAACTGTTTTTTGAAATGCTCAATATCATATTTTTGCTTTCCTACAAAAAGGCTTTTGATAACTTCATTCCCATAAGCAGCAATTATATTTACTTTTATGCCATCAACTACAAACTCAATAAGGAATGCTTTCTCAGGTAGTTTTTCTTCATAAATTGTATGTCGAACATTTTTATCTTTTAGAGTTTTGATTATATCGTTTTTACCTCTCAGTAGACCATTGTAGCAGATACCCCATTCTTCATCTTTTTGTGTTGTTGCAGGTTCTCCTTGAATATCAAATAATATCCCACCTATGAGAAAAACATTTTTTATACCAGCACTCTTAATACAATTTCTGAAAGGTTGATTCCCAATAATCAACTTTGTGAATTTATTAAACTTTTCCATCAATTCAACCCTGCCAGCAGTACATCCAGAATAAACCTTCATTTTTAACTCACAAAAGGCAAGGTTATTATTGCTTTTGTTAACTATGTCAAATTTTTGTTTTGTTAGTTCAGACTCTTCCAATTTGATGTTTTGTCCTAACCATTGTGGAAGTTTCATTAAAGCAAATTCAAACTCCATTTTTTCAGATGTCCCTAAATCTTCTAATAGTTTAGCAACAAGACTCCCTCTTCCTGCTTGGCTATGTTGGTAATATGAGGTTATACAATTCATAATCTCTTTTTCCCCTGTATTATATCTATTCCAACAGCCCTATAATTTATTTGAAACAAAGTATGACAATCCAAACACTCGCATTGAAGACTAATCCACTCCTCATCATAAAGTTCATTATATGAGATGTATCTAATTCCTTTGCAACTAGGATTGGGACATCTAATCTTATCCTCTAAAAGATGATATTCTACAAGATTTATTGTATCCATTTTGTTAGTTTCTTTAGTTTTTGGATTGCAAGAATTTTTCATAGAAGCCCTACCTCCTGAAGAAATTTTTTCCATGAATCTTTTTCCCACTTTAATTCATTGAGTTTGACTAAATATCTTTCTTCCCGAACTTCCCCCAAGTAGGGCAGTACTATACCCTTCTTAACTGGTTCATATTCATTTGTCTTAAAATACCCACAAATAACACCTTTTAAATCTGTTTGTATTTCTCCACATTTATACATTTTGATTCTTTCTCGCATATTACTAAGGTAGTTCTTGAAAACACTATCATTACGAGGGATTTTATTTTCGGCAAAATCAAGGAGTCTCGTAAAACCGCACACCTCAATAAAAAACTGTAAAACTGGTTGTTGTGGGACTGAACATTTAACAGCAATACCGTAATCATAGCCCACATTTGCATCCCACCAAATACCAGTTAAAGTTGGAGAGGACTTTATACTTACTTTCTTTTTAGCATTAATAATGTCGTTTCTGTATTCTTCAATTTGTCTTGATATTTCCCAATCTAACTCTATTTTTACGGGAGGAAAATTATCTTCAAGAAATCTCTTAACCATAACTTCTCCCAATTTTCCAACAAATTGATCTACAAGAATAGATTCAAATGTTCTTCTTCTTTCTCTAAATCCTTTCGCAGTTACAGTTGCTTTTGTTCCCCCCGCGAACATTTGATAAGTAATTTCAATACAAAAGATTAGTAATCTCACAACATTTTCGTCATCTAATTTGATTATAATTGTGTTTGGTATCAACTTATTACCAAGCCATTCTAAAACTCTATTTTCATCCAAGAACATCTTATTTTTTTGATAATGAATTATATTAAAGTCTTCACTTCTACAAGCTGATAATAATAAGTCGTTAATTTCTTCCTCGTTAAAATTAACTTTGTAATTTTTCTGAATTAATCCGTTGAGATCCGAAATATAAACCGCAAATTTTTCTCTAAACTTGCTTGGACTATTTAGATCTCCCTTTAGTATTTGTTTCATATTATCACCTTTTCTTTAACACCACCAAGTGTTCTGTTTTTATTCTACTATCCTTTTCACCTGATGCGGGATTAATATCTGATTCAAACATTACTCGTGAAACGATTTTGTCAATAAATGTAACCTTATGTTCCCACCCAAATTCTTTTAAATGCTCAATTACTATTTCATCTATCGGAATTGAGGTTGTTCTTATTTTTGCTGGTCCAACAAAGATGCACAGATAGTCATTCACATTTTCTCCCAAGATAGAAAAAGCATTTAAAATAGCATGAAAATACCTGTCATATAAAATCTTAAGATGATTTTCCTTTATTTTGTCTCTAAACTTATAATATTTTTCAGAATAAATTTTTATTGTGTTTACAGACCTGTATGGTATCTCTTTTTTACTTAATTCCTTTATATAGGATTCCTCATAACCCAGCCAGAATAATTCAAGTTTTGTTGAACGAATATACTCTTGGGCTTGCAAATAAGGTGGTGATGTTATGAGAATATTCACATTGTTTTCCAATCTTGTTTCTAATATGTCCACTCCAGACCTTATTTTATATTTAACTTGTTTAGGATTTAAGCGATTATATTCCCATACTTTATTTAAAAGTTTGCTTATCTCTTTCTCAAGCATATCATAAAACTGAGATTCCCAGTTCTTTTTCATAAGTTCTTCTATTTTCCTTCTGGAGTACTTTGATTTGTATAATTTATGAACCTTCTCATCCCCATAAGAAAAATATCTTGTTACATTTATTAAAGGTATTAAAAGCATATATTTCCTTTCATCTGCTAATGAATGAACAAATCCCCATGCTTTTGAAAGAACAGCAAGAAATTCCTCAGGAAACCAATAATTTAAATTATGCCATTTGGGGACAAATTCCTCTTTAGAGTTTTTGATTTCTTTCATTAACTCTAAAATGTTTATTTTAGGTGCGGACATAATGGCAGTATCATGTATTACATTTATTATAGGATTTAGATCCCACAATTCATAATTGTATCCATATACTCTTGATACGACTCCGACAGTGCCATATCCTGCGAATGGGTCAAATATTTTCATGCCGGGTTTAGCATATTTTTTTATTACATAAGCAATTACTTGTGGTATAAATTTTGCGGGATATTTATATATCGCAAAAGTTCCATAAGTAGTTGATGGAATTTCTGGAATTGTATTTCTAAAAAGTATAGA
Source organism: uncultured Hyphomicrobiales bacterium (assembly GCA_964589125.1). GTDB lineage: Bacteria > Bacteroidota > Ignavibacteria > Kapaibacteriales > UBA2268 > JBBIJO01. The sequence continues at coordinate 10,330 of CAZPSM010000078.1, forward strand.
AATTTTATTAGATGAATTATTTGTAATGATATCACCTTCTTGTCTGTTTTCAGGTTGTCCCTCAGACCATAGTTTCAATTGATTATATTTTTCCCATTTATTTTCCATATAAGACGCCTCAATTAGTTGTCATAGTCGTTGGGATTTTTTTGCCATTAACAGTACTATCTCCGATTATGATTGCTAACTTACCGCCAGGTTTTAATGCCCAGAAGATATTTTTTATAGACTCTTTCAGGTCATCATAGTACATGGCAACTTTTGTAGGCAATCCAATGTAATTACCTCTCGGTTTTCCATTTTTCATTCCCAAATATTTGGACTCAATCTTTTTCATATCTGCACCTAAATAATCATAAGCAATCTTATCTTTTCCCACATAATCTATAGAAAAATAGTAAGGTGGACTCGTAATACAGGCATCAAACTTTTCTTTCATTTCACTCATATTTTTAAGTTCAAGTACATCTCCTTCTATGATTTTAGCAGGTTCAAATTTAAGCCCATATTTTTCTTTAATTTCCATTGTCTTTCTATAGCAATTTTTTATGTAGTTTAACTTTTCAATAAAGAGACCTACTTTACCTTTTCTGTTATATCTCGAAGTCCTTACAAAAGCATCAACCGTATCAAAATATACTGCTAACATTAATTTGTGTATCAAGGAATCTGGGTGTTGCCATTTTCTATTTTCAATTGCCTCCAAAATATCTTGTAATTCCTTTGTTATAAAATTTAACTTCTGGTCCTCAATAAAAAGCAAATCGTTTTTTAATTCAGATAAAACAATTCCCATTGGCGTAACATCTATACCAACGCTTTTAATTCCCATAAGAGAAGCCTCATGCGTGGCAGTTCCAGAGCCATTGAAGGGGTCTAAAAGAAGTGAGTTATTATTTAACTTGAAAGCATTGATTAGAGTTCTTACTACTCTTGGATAAAATTTTCCTTTGTATGGGTAAAGATTATGAAAAGCGTAGGCATTGGTGTCTCCAAATTTATCCACAAAATCGGTATAGAGGGTTGTTTTCCCTTTAACTTTTTCAAGATGGGCAACTCTTAACCTTATAAATCCTTCATCACCTTTGAAGTTAACCACTCTATTAATAGGGTCAATTTTATATTCGTCAGTTAGCCCTTGTAATTCCAAATCCAAAAATTCTAAATCAGCCAGGGTCTGCATCCAAAACCCAAATATGGTATCTCCTTTAGGAAGAATATAATTTGAGAATTTTTTAGCGTAAGCCTCCATTATTTCCTCATAAGATGGGAACTCGTAAGTTCCAAACATTGTTGTTTGTTTCGTTTGTTTTTTAGGTGCGGTGTTTTCAGTCATATTTCATAATCTCCTTTATCAATATTTAATTTTGCCAATGACATCTTGATTGATATTCTTTTCTTCTTCAAGCTACCAATTCCATATATCGTCCCCAGCATAAAAGAAGCCCCGCCTCTGGCGAACTTTGGGTTAGTCCCGATGACTAT
>CAZPSM010000079.1:0-9584 GCA_964589125.1 uncultured Hyphomicrobiales bacterium
CTATACAAAAGCGTGCAAAAATATTGTTTAAAACTTCTTGATTCCAGCTTTCGCCGGTAATTTCACCAAGAGTTGCAACTGCTTTGTGTATGTCAATTGCAACTAACTCGTTGCCTAAATTCGAACGAATAGAATTCAAAGCGGTGGTCAACTCTTGGCGCGCTTGTTGCAGAAGTAAAAAGTGGCGTTGATTAACAAGAACATCCTTTAAACGTTCTGTGCTTTGCTTCGCTGCAAGTGCCAATTTACGTTTTAGTTCAGTTAAACCGGCACCGGTCTTCGCAGAAATAAATATTTCCTCCTCATTTTCACGAAAAGGCATATCTAAAATATCTATTTTATTTTGCAATTTGATAAACTTTGCAAAAGGATAACGTGCTCGCAATTCATAGAAAAGTTTATCGGAATGGTCGAGCGAAATTGAAGCATCGTTAATTACAAGGATTAAGTTCGATTGTGCAAGGAGTGATTCAACCATTCGGATACCCTCGATTTCGATAACATCTGTCGTATCGCGTAAACCTGCTGTATCAATCAGTTTGATTAGAATACCATCGAGATAGATAGATTCTTCAAGATAGTCGCGAGTAGTTCCGGGAACATCGCTAACAATTGCACGTTGCCTTTGCAAAAGAGCATTGAAAAGTGTCGATTTACCTGAATTAGGATATCCAGCAATCCCTACAAAGAAGCCAGAACGAGTAATTTCGGCACTTTTATAGCTTTCGGCAAGTTCGTTGCAAAACTGGATGGCTTCACTTATTGCGGTGGAAATTTTTTCACGTTCAACAAATTCGAAACCTTCTTCGGCAAAATCGAGTTCGAGTTCCAATAATCCACAGGCATCGAGAAGTTTCTGCCGGAAAACTCCGAGCCGATTTTTAAATTCACCTGCAAGTTGCCGAATTGCGGTTTGGTAGCCCACCACCGAGGTCGAATGAATTAAATCGGCAACTGCTTCAACTTGTGTCAAATCCATTTTGCCATTCAAAAACGCACGTTTGGTAAATTCGCCCGGTTCAGCAAGCCGACAGCCCGATTGAATAAGTGCTTCAATAATTTTATCGACAACAATAATACCGCCGTGACAGGAGATTTCGACAACATTTTCGCCCGTGTAAGAATTAGGCTCACAAAAAACAGAAACGGTAACAAAATCTACAAGGTTACCGTTTTCTAAGAATTTCCCATAATGAATTGTATGGGTTTTCGCCTCGCCTATTTTAACTTTACCTTCGAAATGCTTATCGACTATAGCAAATGTCTTGCTTCCCGATACCCTAATAACTGCAATGCCCGAAACACCCGGCGGCGTTGCCAACGCTACAATTGTATCGCTCATAGCCTCTTGTGGGTTCCGTCGCAAAAAGGTTTGTTACTTGTATGTTTACAAGCACAAAGCCACACGGATTTCGATTCAGACAACTCGAACGCAACAGGGGTAAATTCCCGTTTCACTTTATGAGTTCCATCGCAAAAAGGCTGTTTTTTCGATTGCCCACAAGCACACCAAAAATACTTCCCAACAGCAAGATTCACCCGATATGGTGAACGCTGACTAATTAATGGCTCTGGCATTCATTCACTCGTTTCATTAAACAACATAACGATAAGCAAAACGAGATGGATTTTTATTTATTGCAAAATTGTAACAACACAATAATTACAGATTAAAAATAAATTTTTAGATGCAAAGAACAACAATTAGTTTTGTATTTTAAAAAATTTAGGTTTAATAAATATTTATTTTTGCTATAGGAGATTTTATGAAAAAATACTTTATAATTCTGTCTATCATTTGTTGCATTGCAATGATTCCTAAAGCCTTTGCCGATATGCGTTCTTATGTATGGACTTATGAATATTTAATAATGGATACCGGCAGAGCGGAAATTGAACACTATTTTACTATTAAAGCACCAAAACTGAAGGATATCAAAGGGCAAGCATCGATTGAACACAAACTCGAAATCGAAGTTGGAATGACTAATCATTTCGATTTTTCCATTTACCAGAACTTCTCTCAATCCCCGGGGAAGAACTTTGCCTATACCGGTTTCGACCTTCGGGCTCGTTTTTTAATCGGGGAAAAGAATCAATTCCCGCTCGACCCCTTGATTTATATTGAATATGGTAACAATGCCGACTTTTCAGCCTCGAAGTTTGAAGGAAAATTAATCCTTGCAAAAGACATTGGAAAATTGAATATTGCTATTAATCCAATATTTGAGTTCGAGCAAGAAGAAGACGAATGGGAATTCAGCCCCAGTTATGCAATTGGAATACGGTATGAGTTTTCGCACCTGTTTCGTTTAGGACTCGAGTTCAAAGGTGATAAAGATGCACATTATGTTGGGGCAGTAATTTCGCATGGAAAAGAAAACCTATGGATTGCCGCAGGCCCAATGTTTATGTTCAGCAATAATCCAAAGGGAAAAGGCGAATTCATCTTCCGTTCAATCATAGGACTTGGGTTGTAGTTCGATTCTAATAGATGAACAAGGGGTTGCAACCCCTTGTTCCATTGTTAATCATTGGACTTCAAATCCGTATTTTTTTCTCTTTTCGGTATGACCAAAATATGCCAAAAGCAAGCAAGAGCAAGGTGATAGCGTTCCCCAAAATCGAGAAAGTTTTGCCCACTTCGAAACGATGGGAATAGTACTTAAACTCTACTATGTGTTTGCCCTGTGGAACAATAATTGCACGAAAAGCATAGTTTGCTTTGATAATTTCTGTTTCTTTACCGTCGATATAGGCTTTCCATGCCGGAGGATAATATATTTCGGATAGGAAGAGAATATGGTTGCCCGATGCTTCGGTTTCCAATTTCAGATATTCGTTCTGCTTCGCGAGAAACTTGACTTTTGATAGGCTATCGGGGGTGGTTAATTGGACGTTCAACGGATTTTCGACAAACACCGTATCGAGCGGGTTGAAATCACCTTTTTTGAGATGGTACAATATATCGAGTGGCTTAGCAACGACAGCCTTTTTTACGAAAAATGCGCGCTCCAGCATACTATAGTTTGGATACACGAAAGCAGCGACTCGTTGGCTTTGGTAAATCGGTTCTACTCCTTCGAATTTACGGTTAAAGATGAGATATTTAACATTCAGTAAGTTCCAAAGGAAAGGATTGTATAGTTGAGAAGTCGAACCCTCCATACCTTCGATATTTGCTACATCCATCAAATCCTGATAAACTCGTAGTTTGGCAGCGTGATAGCCATTAACATTCTCAACAAGGTAATATGCCGTCATATTTGCTGGGTTAACCGAAAAATCGGCAACTCTAAATATTGTTTTGTCTTGTTTGATGAAGTTATAAACATCTTCGCGCTCAGAAAAAATATCGGTAAAGCTTTGTTCTTTCGAATATTCCATTCTTCGAGCATCGACACGAAATAAATCAAGTATAGTAATTAAAGCAATGATGGTAAAAAATGTGGCATATTTAAGTTTTTTGTTGATATAAAGAGCGGCAAGTGTTCCACCCCCAAGCAAGAAAATAGCATTTAAATACCAATCTTCTATTGTATTTTTCCAAACGAATTCCTGTAACTCGAATACAACATCTTGTCCATAAGCTTGTGCAATTTGTTTGAAAACCCCCGAAGAGCCAACAGCAGAAATATATGTTGTCTTGAAAACTGCCGAAAAAATGAATGCGAAGAACAAGAAAAGGAAAGGAACAAAAATCAGCCAGAAAGTTGTTTTCCGTGGGCTTCCCTCGTCGTGCATTTTCTTCAATGCCCAAAAACCATAGACCGAAAGTATTGGAACTGTAAAATGGACAAGCACCAATGCCATCGATGGAGCACGAAACTTGCTGAACGAAGGGAAATAATTATAAAACAAATTATAAAGGAAAGGAAGATTTTTGCCAAAAGAAAGGAAAATCCCAACAAGAAGAATAACAAATAATGACTGAACGAAGGTATCTTTTCGGAAATATATCAAACCGAGCACAGCCAACCCAAGCACCAAAATTCCCATATATGGCGGAGAATCTTCCGATTCCTTTTGTCCCCAGTAAGTAGAAATCTTCGATTCACGATAGTCCCGCACTCCGAAACCAAAATAACTTGGGACAAGAAATGTAAAGAGTTCTTCGGGACTATATGACCACATAGTTGCGTAGTCGTAATCGCTTTGGTCCTGCTTTTGGGATTTGTCTTTGTGAACTTTTTCGATGGGTGCTGAACCCCGAACCGAATACGGTGCATACTCCAAAGTAGAAAGATAACGGTCGGCAGACATCGAAAACGCAACAATATAGGCAACAGATAAAAGAACAATCGAACGAAGCGTTCGTAAAGGCTTCTCTTTTTTGATTATTTCCGCAACAAGAGTATAAATCAAATATATTGCAAAGGCAAGCCCACCATAGAAAATCATTTGTAGGTGGTTCCCTATGAACATTATTGCAATCGACGTAATCAAAAGCCCTAGGTGTAGAAAGTTAAAACGCTCCTTCAACTTTTCGACGAAAAGAATTACATAGGGAAACATTGCAACTACAATCGGTTTCGTGTTGTGTCCAATCATTACCCACGTAATCACATAAGTCGAAAAAATCGCGGCAAAGGAAGCAAAAAGTGCAGATGTCCTTTGAAATTTCTTATAACGCAATAGCCAATATATCCCCAGCCCGTAGAGTATATAGAAGAACAGCACACGTGCCGTGTCGCTACCAAAGATTTGTCCGAAAACAACAGAAATGTTGATGAAAATCTCTGCGATAATGTCCCAAGTCCTATCCCCTGTAACAAGCAAAGAAGCATAGGCTGGCATTCCACTAAACAACAAAGGAACCCATTGTGGGAATCTGCCTTCGCGGCTTGCTTCTGCAAGATACGGTTTAAACGACCAAGATGCAAGGTTATCGAAATCGACAAAGCCACCACTGGTTATTGCACCCCAAAAGAATATAATTACGACCGCAGCAATTGTAAATATCGAAAGCCAGTCCTGATACTGCGAAGGTATTAGGTCCTTTTTACCAGATTGCTTTTGCTTTGGTTTTGCCATATTTCCCTCAAAAATGTTACATTATTTTTCTATATTTTTGCAAAATATGATTTTTCTTTAAAAGTTTATGCAAATGGAAAATAAAAATACAAAAATCGTATTTATGGGAACCCCCGAGTTTGCTATTCCTACACTGGAATTATTACATAAAGAATTCGGTGTTACCGCTGTTGTAACACTTCCCGATAAACCACAAGGCCGTGGTCTTCTTCCTAAACCTACGCCAGTAAAAACCAAAGCAGACGCGTTGGGAATACCCGTTTTGCAGCCCGAAAGTTTGAAAAGTGATGATTTTATTTCTGAACTCGAAAAATTCGAACCCGAAATAATAGTCGTTGTAGCGTTCAAAATTTTGCCGCCTCGGGTTTTCAATCTTGCGAAAATTGCAAGCTTCAATGTTCATCCAAGTTTATTGCCTAAATATCGAGGTCCGGCTCCAATTAATTGGACAATCATCAATGGCGAAAGAATTACTGGGATTACTACTTTCGTTTTGCAAGAAGAAGTAGATGCGGGAAATATAATCTTACAAAAGGAATACGAAATTCCAGAAGATTTCACTGCTGGCGACTTGCACGATTTTCTTGCTCCGAAATGTGCAGAGCTTGCCGTCGAAACTTGCCGACGGTTGATTTCTGGCAATTTCGAACTTTTGCGACAAGACAACTTTCAAGCCACCAAAGCCCCGAAAATTTTCCCCGAACAATGCCAAATAGAATGGAACAAAAGCCCAATGGAAATTCGTAACTTTATTCACGGTGTTTCACCTGTGCCGGGTGCTTGGACTATTTTCGAAGGGAAACGAACAAAAATTTTCCGTTGTACTGCTATCGAGTTGCTCCACTCGTTTCCGTTAGGAACAATTCATAACCTTGATGGGAAATTGGCTTTTGCTTGCAACGGAGGTTTTATTGTTCCAACAGAATTATTAATTGAAGGCAAAAGGAAAATGGACGCCGTCGGATTTTTCAACGGTTATGCTCATCGCTTGGGCGGTTGAGCAAGTTCTTTTTTCTTTGCTTCCAACACTTCGTTTAACGCTTGTTTTTTAATTGTGTCCATTATTTCGGCAAATTTCTTCGGGTCTCTGTTTCTCAGTTCCCAGAATAGTTTGAGAAAACTTTGGAGGTTGTATCCATTGTCCTTTAGAATTTGCGTTACTTTCTTATTTGCGCGTACAGAATCCTCGATTGTATAGCGGGCAAGAAGTATTTGCTTGTAAATCGACATAAACTCTCGTTCGTCGTTGGAAAACTTATCTTTACTACATCCCAAAATTCCAATACTAATCGCAAAAAGAATAAAAGCCCAATATTTTTTCATATCAAATAGCTACTCTATTAAAAAAATTATAAACGATTTCATTATCTTTGTAGTTCAGAAGTTCTTCTATAGTTCCCGAAGCCACAATTGTTTTTGCATTCTTGTCGAGCATAATAATTCTATCGGCAATTGTCCTGATACTTGCTAAGTCGTGTGTTACGACAACCATAGTGGTGCCGATTCTACGGTTCAAATTGAGTATAAGTTGGTCGAGTGAAGCAGCCGATAAAGGGTCTAATCCCGAAGAAGGCTCATCGAAACAAAGTATTGGTGGGTCTAATGCTAATGCACGGGCAATACCTGCGCGCTTACGCATTCCCCCGCTTAGCTCCGATGGATAGAAATTTTCACTACCAGCAAGGTGAACCAAGTCCAATTTGAATCTAATAATCTGTTCAATACGTTCGTCGCTTAACCGAGTATATGTTCTCAATGGCAGTTCTATATTTTCGGCTACCGTCATCGAAGCGAGCAATCCACCCGATTGGAAAAGGACTCCAAACTTGCGAAGAAGTTGCTCACGACGAATTCCTACCGCTGTTGTTAATTCCTCTCCTTCAATGAATATTTGACCTGTTGTCGGTTGCTCCAATCCAACGAGTTGACGCAAAAGAGTCGTTTTACCGCAACCACTGCCTCCAACAATTACAAAGATTTCTCCACGATAAACATCGAAATTAATATCCTGAAGAATGGTATTATTCCCATAAACAACAGATAAATTTCGAACACTAATGATTGTGTCCATTTATTTTTGCTTTTTAACTTGTTCAATTGCAATTTTAACTAATCCGTTGGCTTTTTCCAAAAGTTCAATTGCTTCGGTTTTACTAACTTTGGCAATTAGCATAACAAGAGCAACTTTGACCTTCCAATCCGATTCAATAAGCGATTGCACAGCAGTTTGATAATCGACACCTGCGAGTTCCATAACTATTTTCTTCGCTCGTTCTCGAAGTTTATTGTTCGTCATTTGCAAATCGACCATTATATTGCCATAAGTCTTTCCAAGCTTTATCATTACTGCTGTCGAAAGCATATTTAAAACAAGTTTTTGGGCTGTCCCGCTCTTCATACGTGTTGAGCCTGCTATAACTTCTGGTCCAACGACTGGACATATATAAATATCGGCTACAATGCCGAGTTCCTTAACCTTTTCCAGCGGAGACGTAGAAACGAATATTGTTGCCACACCGCGCCGCCGGGCTTCAGCAAGTGCCCCTTTGACAAATGGGGTTCTACCCGAGGCGGCAATTCCACAAACAACATCGGGAGGCGCAATTCCAAAATTCAGAACTTCTTTTGCTCCGTTTTCTTCGCTGTCTTCGGCTCCTTCTTGTGCAACAAATACCGCATCGCGTCCGCCAGCAATAATAGCCTGAACCATCGAAGGGTCGGTTCCAAAAGTAGGAGGGCATTCGGCTGCGTCCACAACCCCCAACCGCCCGCTTGTTCCCGCACCAACATAAAAAAGACGCCCACCACGACGTAAACTTTCTACAACCATTTCAACAGCACGTGCAATATTTGGAATTTCTTGTTCAACAGCGAAAGGAACAAGTTTGTCCTCGTTGTTAATCAATCGAAGTATCTCTTCGGTCGAAGCAATATCGATATTTTGTGTATTTGGGTTGTTCTGCTCGGTAGCGAGCAATGATATTTCATTGAATAAATCGTTTTCCATAGTTGTAGCAATAAAAAAACAAAAATAAGCAGAAATTTGAATTAAAAGTTCTCGTTTTAAGTTATATAAGTTATATTATTTAATTTATGTAAAGCAACAATATAAATATATATTTCTTTACAAATATCTTCCCACCACAATTCAAAACGAAACATTATCGGTTGTTCTATCCAATATTTCTGATTGTCGCTCACAATATGGCAAGCATATAAACGAAAGCAAATATTTTTGTAACTTTAAATTTTTTTATTAAACTACCTTAAAATAGTTTTTTATGAATACGATAATTGAATATATACCAATCATTACCACTATGTTTGCAATTTACTTTGCGAAGGAAATTTACGAACACTATAAAATTCGAAGAACTACCTATCTTTTATGGTGGACAATCGGGGTCGTTACTTATGGGCTTGGAACTTTTACCGAAAGCATAAATGTAGTATTTGGCTGGAGCGTAGCAAACCTTAAACTCTGGTATATTGTGGGGGCATTACTTGGGGCTCTGCCTTTAGCACAAGGTTCTGCATATCTGTTAATGAGTCGTAAGTTCGCAAATGCAACTTCAGTACTTTTTGTCTCTCTTATCTTAATTGCAGCAACGTCCGTCGTTTTCACACCGGTAGTCGTTCCAGAACATTTCAATTATAAGTTAACAGCTGCTATCTTCGAATGGAAATGGGTTCGATATTTTTCTCCACTAATTAACTTATATTCTTTTGTCTTACTGGTTGGTGGAGCGGTTTATTCTGCTATCAAATACTATCGCCAAACTAAACGAGACGTTCGTTTTAAAGGGAATGTGCTGATTGCAATTGGGGGAATATTGCCCGGAATTGGAGGAACATTCACCAGAATGGGTTATGTAAACGTGTTGTTTGTAACGGAATTGTTAGGTCTGACATTGATTTACACAGGTTATAGAATTATTAAAACGAACAAGCAAAAATTCTCTCCATCTGAATAGCGAGTTTCTACCAATTCACAACAGACCATTAAAATCACTTGTTGAAATACATAAGAGGTTGCTTGCTTACTTTATTGTAGGGGGAATGGTACACCGGTTCTACTAATTCTTTGCTAATATTTTAATGTGTATGTTTCCAACGGCGGTGTTGCCAAACCCACAATTCAGGGCATCGGCGAATAGCATCCTCCAACTTCTTTGCGTGTCTTTGTGTTAATTCTGCAACCCCATCCTTCGAAAATTCCAAGTCGTCGAATCGAACCTCCTCAAGATGAACAAAGTAGGTCGAGCCCCTTCTTTCGGCAAAACCAATAATTATTGGAACTTTATATTTTAAAGCAAGAAATGCAGGGGATTCGAAAGTTGCCGAAGGAATCCCAAAAAAATCGACAAAAACATCTTTATCCTTTGTGGCACTTTGGTCTGCGAGCAATGCGACCACACCACCTTCGCGTAAATTTTTTACAACTCTAAAAGCGGCTTCGTACATCGAAACAACACTATTGCCGAGCCTCGTTCTGTATCTATTAATGATTCTATCGAGAATATAATTAGCCAGTGGTTTTACAATAATCA
>CAZPSM010000079.1:9600-11233 GCA_964589125.1 uncultured Hyphomicrobiales bacterium
AGATAAACGAAGACCGAGTAGGCAAGGAATTCCCAATTTCCATAATGACCCGAAAGCAAAATGACACCACGCCCTTGCTCATAAGCCTTTTGTATTAACTCGATGTTGTCGTAATGAACATATTCTTTAATATCTTCTTCAGAAAGAGAACCTAAGGCAAGAAGTTCAACCAAAGTAATGCCAAGATTTTCGAACGACTTTTTCATAACTGCTTCGTGCCATTGATGTGGTTGCTCGGGAAATGCTTTAGCAAGATTCTCCAAGGTAATCCGAACGCGGTTTCTCGCGATAAGACGAATGAAGTTACCTAAAAATTTGCCAAAATTTGTTCTATTCTTCTTATTCAAACAGGAAGAAATACAACCAATAAGTAGAGCAAAAGCAGTTTCCAAGACAAATACGACGCTCTTCATCATCGATTCAAAAGCATTTTTTGAATTCGTTCCGTGTTTGTTCCAGTAACAAAGTCCGAGTACCAGTTCTCGTTTTGAATTTCACCCATAGCAGTTGAGTGAACGAGGATATAGCCCCCGTTACCAATTAAATCCACGAAGTAGAAATATGCTCCGCCTTGCAACTCGCTATAGAACCAAATTTCATAACTTCGTTTAGAACCTTCTCGCGGATAATATTCGCGCGTAGTGGGCTCTCCATACTGAATCAAAATGCGTCCTCGGTCTGTTTTCCAGCCTTCGGTTTGCTTACCAATGGAAAAGAAGCGATTAGCATACTCGATTTTACGGTTAAAATCTTCGTAGGCTTGGTTGAAAACCAAAGTCGAATCGGGATTGCGACGTCGCCAGAAACTGAACAAAAATCGCCGTTTTCCATCAGTGGTTTGTATTTCCTTGTAGAGTTCTTTTTCGTAATCGCTTGCAATATATTTTGCTTTGTCGAATTCCTTGTCCAATGCTTCGTCGTTCATCACTGCGAAAACACTCTTTTCGAATAACTCCGCTTCGGTAAAAGCGCGTATCGGTTCCGAAGGCATATCGGGATTAAGAAGATAAAATTTTTTTCGGTTGGAAACTGCGATAACTTTGCCAAACGAATCAAGTATTTTAACCTCGAAAAAATACATACCCGAAGGCATTGCATCCAAAGCAAAACTCATTACGTCGAACTGGTCCTTCGATTTTAAATTTATGCGTTTAATATTATAATAAACTTCGTTTTGGATAGCATCATAAATTCGATATTCCAAACTAACTTGCTTGTTTAAGAATTCATCTGTTCCATAGTATTCAAAATATGTACGAAGCCGGGGTGAACTACCGACAATGTCTTTCGTTGGGTTCGGAATAACGTAATATCGCCCTTTCAAAAACTCGTGTTGCCAAAACGTTTGAACAGTATCGACCGACTCAATTTGCTGGGCAAACTCAATATCGCTCAGCATAGCCTTGTTCGGTTCAAATTTGGGATTTTCGACGTCAAAAGTTTTGTGGTATTTTCTTGTTGTGTCGTTGTTATCGGTGCAACTGAATACAAATTTAGGATTTTCGCCCGAAGCAATAACAAAGTTCTTCTGACCCACAAGAAGGTTCTCGTTTTCTTGATTTCGGTCCAAGTGCTGTTTTTCGTAATAAACTTGCCATTCGTATGTATCGACTATTGAATCAAGAACAAACAA
>CAZPSM010000080.1:0-11093 GCA_964589125.1 uncultured Hyphomicrobiales bacterium
GCTATCATGCGACTTCGGTGCGCGAAATCGTCGAGGCCGCGCGCGTGACCAAACCGGTTTTGTATTATTATTTCAAAAGCAAGGAAGTTCGCATTTGAACTTTTAAGGTATGATTCTCAACTTAAATCATATCCTAAATTAAGACAGGTTGTTAACCAACTTCGTGAGTTTAAGAAATATTGGGGAATTGCATAAGGAAAAAGGTGGGGGCCCCCCAAAGGCGGAGCCCCTATTTGCGTTTTATCTAACTACAATCAATTGTTTTGCAACAATTTCTTGTCCAAAACTTCCAATTAAATAATAGATTCCGGATGGAAGATGCTCGAGATTTAGGTTAAATTCATAGAATGATTCTTTCAAGTGCATATCAGAAAAAATCATATATTCATTACCCAAAATATCGACAACCTTAAATGAAACTGGGTAGGTTCCTGTATTATTTTTGAATAAAACTTTTGTGTAATCACTCGCTGGATTTGGACTAATTATAATTTCCGTTTCGTGTACCTTAGCATCGTAAACAGCTGATGTAGGTTTACTATACACAGCATTAACTGGGTCGTATTCAGCCCATGGTAAATCCCATCGTTCGGCAAGAACCGGGCTAAATGCACCACAATATTGAACTTTATCGAAGAATGGGTCATCGATTGCAGCCTTTCCTCGCTTGCTAAAATCTGCTGATGCTAAATAGGCCGCATTTCCCTTGGGAACCGGATTTATCGTTCCGTTGTCTGCGAATGGGTCAGTCAAATTGGCTCTCATCGGCGAGGATAAATCAGCAAAGTTATTGTACTGTGGCGATAGCAACCAATCATTTTGAATCGGTGGATTAGTTCCATCTACGTAGAACAACTGTGACTTAATTCCATAGATGTAGTTATTTTTAATTTCGATTGAATCTTGTTTTGCAGCATTTTGCGAATTAGAACTTAAAATTTCTAATCCTTTTGGCCAACCAAGCATAACAGAGTTGAATATTGAAAGTCTTGCATTCCTTCGGATTTGAACCATTGTCGAATATCTAGGATTAAATTTGTTATTTCCTGTTCCAGTAGTCCACGAAGTATCTTTTAATGGTCCGATAGTTGTAAGGTTAGTAAATATTGCATTTGTTAAAGGTGTATTCCACGAACCCGGTGCATCGTTATCGAATTCGAAGAGGTGACTGCCGGAGACATCTGCAATTTGTGGGTCGCGAATGCTCAATGCAAATTGCACTTTACCACTGAATCCATTATCACCATCGAAATCATCGTCGAGGCCCCGGTAAGCAATAATATATTTAGCATTGACAGTTCCTCCAAACCATTCGTAGGAATCATCATTGGCATAAGATACCATTACGTGGTCTATTTGGGTTCCCCGTCCGACACCCCCAAGAGTTAATCCATTTAATTCTTGATTGGGAGCGGCAGCAATACCACCGAATTCTATTCTTACATAGCGAAGGATGCCACTATTATCGTCGTCGTCGGAGCCTCCGAACCATCCTCGAACTCGATTCGCGTCGGCAATTCCACCCTCGAGTGCAGCTTCACCACCGGGATGGTTGGTCCTTGCCCTACCGCAAATTAAAACTCCACCCCAATCTCCTGCTCGTCGTTGTCCCGGTGGAGCAGAACTGGTGAAAATTATTGGCAATTGGGGAGTCCCAACAGCAAGAATCTTGCCTCCACGATTTATGCATAAAGCAGAATTTTGTCCAACTGTGTCGCCTATGATTATTGTTCCGGGTTCGATTTCTAATATTCCACCATCATCGACGAAAACATATCCATCGAGAGCATAAATTTTTTGGTTTGTAAGCTTAACTTTGCTTCCAATCGGGGTTTTTAGAATGGAATCGGGTTGAACTGGCAAAGGCTGTTCAATTTCGAAAGGAGCGTCATTAATATCTGTTACGTTTTCGTTTAATGAACCATCGGGATTTAGTAATACCATTCGGATGTAGCCAGTTTGAGTTTTAACAGCGGGGACTCGCCATCCACCAGCGACTTTGCCACGAGTTGAACCACTGTCGAGGATTTTTTCGAGTTTCGATTGAGTTGTCCAAGGTCCGTTGGGAGAAGTTCCGAATTGGAAAGCGAATCGAGAGCGATATGTTCCGGTTGTATCCCATACAATATCTACCGATGAACCTGCACGGAATTTTTCGCCTCCGTTCGGATACTTTAATCGAATTTGCGTCGGTTGAGAAAAAACTAAAAATGGTATCAATAAAAGAACTGAGAGCATTGAAAATAATTTCATAAAACACCTATAATAATGAAACATTAAAAAATATTGTATGTAATCGAAAATATAATCGTAGAACCATGGAAATTAGAAGCCCAACGTTTTCCATTTTGTTCCCAAATAGTTTTTGTTCCGAGTATATTTCTAATCCCGAATTTTAGTTGGAAGTTGAGCAGTTTTTGTGTTAGCGAAAAGTCTAAATGGTGCGTAGGAAGTTCATAAATATGGGGATTATCTGTTTGATAAATCCCTACTTGAGAAACTTGTGCTATTCTTTTACCGAAAGTGTTATACGAAAGTGTCGCGATAGTTCCCGATTCATAATTTTGATAAAAAAGATTAAGATTGAAAGTATAAGGAGATTGACCCCACATTGGACGAGTATCTTCTGTTCCTTTGCCACCTTGTTTGATAGTAATTTGAGATTTAATTAATGCGAGGTTTCCATTCAAGGAAAAATCCTTGAGTATGGACGATAAAAAGCCGAGATTTTTGCGAAATTCTAATTCGATTCCATAATTTCTTGCAGTGCCGTCTGCGTTTCCAAAAGTGCGGGTAAGTTCGCTTTGTTGTGGATAAATTGTCTCTTCGATAGCATTTTCAAAAGTTTTGTAAAAGAAAGAAATTGAGTAAACTTCATTTAATGTTGGGAACATTTCGTAACGCAAGTCGATGTTGTTAATCAAGCTTCTTTTAAGATTAGGATTCCCTTGCACGAGCGAAAGATTATAGTAATCGTAGAATGCAAAAGGAGCAAACTCGCGAAAGGATGGTCGAGCAACGGTTCTACTAAATGCAAAACGTATATTCGATTCCTTCGAGGTATTTGCAATTATGTTCAGCGAAGGCAAAAGGTCATTGGTTCGATATTTTATATTCACTGGTTCATCGTTGATGCTGAAACTATTTAATTCTATTGTATTGTTTTCGATGCGAACTCCACCAATGATGCGAAATGGAATTGAAATTAATTTGACGGGTATGTCGAACATTCCGTAACCTGCCAATAAAGTTTCATTAGCAGAGTAGGAATCGCTTAATTTCGAGTCTTCACCAATACGGAATCCATCGTCATAGTTAAAATTATCCGGGTCAAATATTTTATCGATATTCCTATAGTCGCTCATCAAGTTATATAAATCTTCGCGTAAAGCGGGTGAAGCAGTGAGCGTAATCGAACGAGCATTGAAACTGCGTTTTCTACTTTCTGCTAGGGAGCCGATTTTGAATTTAATGCTAAAAATTGTTATTGAGTAGTTAATAGAAGGATTCAATGTTTTTTCATATAAATTCGAATAGAAACGTCCGGCGCGTGTTCCGTCTCCCTGTTGGTTCGATAACAGTTCCACCAAAAATGGGGTATTAGGGTCGTATTCTAAGTCGGCTAATTGCCGAGAAAAACGAAAACGTCGGTAATCGGGTTCATCTCTTTTCAATTCCGAACAAGCCAACGACCAATCAAGGAGCATATCGTTTGTTCCAAAATAATGAACACCATGAAGAGTAGAATAGAAAAGAGACTTTTGAGTATAATGAAAACTAAAGTTTTTAAATTCAAGGAACTGATATCCTACGTCCTTACCATTAAGAATTAGTAGTTCATCTTGGGCAGTGTTGTTGAAAGAATTTTTTAATGTAATTATGTTGCTGCTGTTGATTTTAAGAGCAAGATTGAACAACCCGCTAAGCTGAACTTCTCTTGTTGATTGATTTCCAGAGGTTACATATATTGGGTCGAAATTCGACAAAAAGGTGTTTCTTTCTATATTCGAAACTAGCTGGTTAGTGTTATATGTTCCGATTGCAGTTATACCCAAGGTAACGTTGCTTATATCGAAAGTATTTGCAAAGAAAAGATTAATCTTCTTGTCATCCAAAGGAGTAATAGTCTTGTTGATTTGTTTTAAAGTCTTATTGCTAAAAGATTTCATAACAGACTCGTAACGCTCTTTTGCGTTAGTAGTATCGAAAGGATTATTCGCAGATATTTGTAGGTTGTTAAATTCCAATCTATTTTTGGGGAAGTCGCTTGGCAATTGACGTGTCCCATCATCGAAACCTAACCAATCGGTTGCGCCACCTGAATATGTTTGGAAAGCATTGGATTTAAAAGTAGTATTGGTGTTGCTTGATGTACCAATCGATACTTTAAAGATTTTACCCGCTGGGAAATCGGTTGAGTTTAGAAGAACCAATCCACCGGCGAAATTCCCCGGGATATCGGGTGTATATGATTTGACAATATTAACATTTTCAATGAATTCGGAAGGATAAAGGTCGAAAGAAAAGGCTTTTTTATCGGCTTCTGTCGAAGGGAGCAAAGAACCGTCCAAAGCAGCGTTATTATATCTTTCATTCATTCCTCGCACAACGATAAAATCGTTGACCATTGTAATGCCCGGAAGACGTTTCAGAGTAGAGCCTATATTTCCATCGGGCAGTTTCTTAATTTCTTCGATGGAAATCCCATCGGAAACCTGGGCTGAATTTTTTCTGCGGGTTAGGATGGCAGATTCATTATCCATTACTTTGCTTGCTTCGATAATCACTTCTTGAGTTGCTTTGACTTCGGGAATAAGTGTGATGTTGAGTTCTTCGTTTTGATTTTCGATTTCCTTGATAATCTTTGTTTGATAGCCAATATAACTAACTTTTAAAGAGTATCGAGAAGGCTTGAGGTTGGTAATTCTAAAATAGCCTTTTGGGTCGGTAAAAGTGCCTCTTGGCGTTTCCAAGACCTGAACTGTTGCTCCGCGAAGTGGTTCCCCTGTTTCTGCGTCGAGCACTTTTCCTTGTAAGGCAAGAAAATCTTCTTTTCCGAATGCCAACAAAGGAATCAGTAAAAATAAAATAATAAGTTTTTTCATAATGATTTTTAAAGTAGTTAAACAAACCGCGAATACAAAATTTGCCTTTAAAAATTAGGTTGGAGTTAATCATTCGTTAATTTTTTGTAAAGGAGGAAAATTATTATTTTTTATAATTTATGTTTGTAGGAAACGTCTATATAATTCTTGAAAAATAATCTATAAGAAGAATGCCGAAAAAACTAATAGAAACAAACGAACTCAAATTAAATTCTGGCGTTAATGGTACTGAACTGATTAAAATTAAAGGTGCAAAAGAACATAACTTGAAGAATATTGATTTAGAAATTCCTCGGAATCAATTTGTGGTTATAACGGGATTATCGGGTTCTGGTAAATCTACGCTTGCTTTCGATACAATTTATGCTGAAGGTCATCGTAGGTTCGTGGAAGTTCTTTCGGCTTATTCCCGCCAGTTTGTTGGGGTGTTCAAAAAGCCCGATGTTGACTTAATTGAAGGGCTTTCCCCTTCGATTTCGATTGAACAGAAGACAATCAGCCATAATCCTCGTTCTACCGTTGGGACAGTTACAGAAATTTATGATTATTTACGTCTCTTATATGCAAAAATTGGCATCCAATATTGTCCAGAATGTAAAATTCCCGTTGAAAGAAAAAATCTAGACCAAATAATAGAGATAATACTCGAAAAATATGAAGGGCGAAAAATTCAGATTTTAGCGCCAGTTGTGCGCGGTCGTAAGGGCCATTATCGTGAATTGTTCGAGCAGTTTCTACGTTTAGGGTTCACGAAAGTAAGGATAGATGGCGAATTTCAAGAAATTGTTGAAGGTATGAAGGTTGCCCGATACCAAGCCCATAACATTGAATTGGTGATTGATAAGTTGGTTGTTAGTCGTTCACAAGAGCATCGCTTATATCAATCTTGTGATTTGGCTCTAAATTATGGGGAAGGAAATTTGCAAATATTTGAGGTGGATAACTCAGAAGAAAGGTTGCTAAGCATTAACTATTCTTGTCCTAAATGTGGACGTTCTTTCGAACCCCTTGCTCCAAATAGTTTTTCGTACAACTCTCGCTACGGAGCTTGTCAAAGATGTGACGGGATAGGAGAATTGTATGATTTCGACCCTGAACTACTTGTTCCTAATCCTAAGATTTCAATTGCGGAAGGTGGGATTGAACTATTGAAAGATAATCGTTTCTTCTGGCTGTTAGAACAGGTTATTGCTTTCTCGAACAAGTTAAACATTGACCTGAATCAACCAATCGAAGCAATGAGTAAAAATGAGTATGAATTATTAATGTTTGGCGACCCCGACGAACCAATTGAGATTAGTTATTCTTCGAATAAGAATTCTAACGTGAAATATTCTCATACGTTTAATGGGATTATTAATGGACTTCGGCATATTTATAAAAATTCAAGTTCTTCCACAATAGTAAAATATTTGGAAAAATATGCGAGGGATTTACAAATATTTTTAAAATGTACTATTCGGGGTTGGGTATGCCCAGTTTGTAATGGAACGCGCTTAAAAAACGAAAATTTAAATGTTTATATAAAAGGTTTTTCGATTTCTGATATATCAAGCCGAGATATTTCCAAAGCAAAAGATGCTTTAAAAGAAATTTACGAGAATTTATCTCCTCGCGAGCTTCAAATAGCCAAACTGGTTATCAAGGAGTTGTTCACAAGATTAGAATTTTTAGAAAAACTTGGATTGTCGTACGTTACGATTGATAGGGCTGTTAGAACACTTTCGGGTGGAGAATCCCAAAGGATTAGGCTTGCTTCCCAGCTTGGCTCTGAACTTGTTGGAGTAACTTACGTCCTGGATGAACCAAGCATTGGTTTGCACCAATACGATAATCATCGATTAATTGATTCTCTTAAAGAACTTCGGGATTTAGGAAACACGGTTATTGTAGTAGAGCACGATAAGGCTACAATTGATAATGCGGACTACATCGTTGATTTAGGGCCAAGGGCAGGCACCGAAGGTGGGGAAGTTTTGTTCACTACACCACCATATAAAGTAGGAGAGTTAAGCCCAGAAATTCAGAAAAAGTCGCTTACCGCCCAATATTTACTAAATATTAAAAGGATAGAGGTACCAACTGTTAGAAGGAATGGAAATGGAAAATTTTTAACCCTGTACGGTGCCAAAGGCAATAATCTAAAACAAGTGGATTTAAAAATTCCTTTGGGGTTGTTTGTATGCGTAACAGGATTGAGTGGTTCCGGGAAGTCTTCTTTAATTAACGATACTTTGTATCCAATTCTTTCTAATCATTTCTATAAATCTAATTTGCGACCATTGCCTTACGATAGAATCGAAGGTATAGAATATATTGACAAAATTATTGAAATTGACCAATCGCCAATTGGTAGAACACCTCGTTCGAACCCTGCTACTTATACTGGTTTATTTTCCGAAATACGGAGTTTCTTTGCATTGTTGCCAGAATCCCGAGCGCGAGGCTACAAAGCTGGTAGATTTTCGTTTAATGTTCCCGGAGGACGTTGCGAGGATTGCCAAGGCGGTGGAATGAAAGTTATCGAAATGAATTTTCTTCCTGAAGTTTATGTAGTTTGTGATACTTGTGGAGGGAAGCGTTACAACGATGAAACTCTTGCTGTTAAATACAAAGGAAAGTCTATAGCTGATGTTCTCGATATGACTGTTGCCGAAGCATTGGATTTCTTCAAAGATATTCCCAAAATTAAAAGAAAACTAAAAACGCTGAATGATGTTGGTTTGGGGTATATACGTTTAGGTCAACAAGCCCCAACTCTTTCGGGAGGCGAAGCACAAAGAGTGAAGTTAGCTACTGAATTATCGAAAACCAGCACAGGAAAAACACTTTACCTTCTCGATGAACCTACTACCGGCTTGCATTTCGAGGATATTCGAATCTTGTTGAAATTACTTAATAGTTTAGTGGACAAAGGCAATACGGTTATCGTTATCGAACATAATTTGGACGTAATTAAATGTGCCGATTGGATTATAGATTTGGGCCCTAAGGGTGGCGACGAAGGGGGAAGAATTATTGCAGAAGGAACACCCGAAACTATTTGCAAAAACCCCGATAGTTACACAGGACTCTATTTGAAAGGGGAATTGGGTATTGATTGAAATACTCTACAATTTGGTAGTCAAATCCTATAAGTTGTTAATTCCAGTAATATCATTTTTTAACTCGAAAATAAAGCATAGAGAAAAAAATTGGGAATCTATTCTGGAAGCAGAAAAACCAAAAATCGTCTCTGCGGGCGATAAGAAAAAAATTTGGATTCATTCTGCTTCGATGGGCGAATTCGAACAAGCGAAACCTATAATAGAAAAAATTAAAAGTCTGTTCCCGGATTATTTTGTAATTTGTTCTTTTTTCTCTCCTTCTGGGTACGAAAACCAAAAAAACTACCAATATTTAGATGTCGCATTATATTTGCCAATTGATGATTATAGAAACGTAAAATATTTTCTGGATACTCTCCAACCCAATGTTGCATTGTTCGTTCGATATGAAATATGGTTCAATTATCTCAAAGAATTGAAAAATAGAAAAATCCCCACTTTCTTAATAAATGCAACTGCGCCAAGCAGTCTTGTTGTAAGAAATAACTTCCTTGTAAAAAGTTTTTATCGAAAGGCGTATTCTTTTTTTAATGCAATTTTCCCCCTTGAAGAAGATAAGTTATTTTTCTCGGATTTAGGTATCAAATCCAAGATTATCCCCATGTATGATACTCGCTTCGATAGGGTTCATCTTAAAATAAAACAGCATAAGAAGTTTTTTTTAAAAAAGGAACACTTCGGGAGTTATTTTGTTTTAGTAGCGGGGAGTATTTGGAAACCCGATGCTGAACTACTTGTTTCTGCTATTAAACTATTGCATAATAAGATTCCATTGAAAGTGATTTATGTTCCACATGAACCGGATGATAATAACCTGTCGCATCTTAAAAAGCTTGTGCCGGACCATATATTATTGAGTGAATTGATAAAGCAAGAAGGAAGTTCAAATATGAAGGAGATTATTGGTAACAAGGATATAATTGTGGATTCAGTTGGTCATTTGCTCGATTTATATTCTTTAGCCGATATTGCTTATGTCGGTGGTGGCTTCGGTTCGGGAATACACAGTGTGGTTGAACCTGCTGGCTATTTTTTGCCAATCGCTTGTGGTGGGAATATTAACGCTTCGATAGAAGCAAAACAAATGAATGCCCAAGGTGTTTTAGAAGTTGTTGAAAATCCTCGACAACTTGCTAATTGGATATATAATCTATGTAACGACAAGGTGCTATACGAGAACCAAAAGATAACTGTAAAAACCTACTTTACTCGGCGTTTAGGTTCGACAGCAAAGGTAGTAAATTTTATATTCAATGATGAATAGCTCTGTTAAATCAATTTATAATGTTTTTACGAAGATATTATTTTAAGAAATTCGGACGACTTTTTAAAATCTTCTTCGAGTTCGAATGTAAATTTTTCTAAATCCAAATCTTTAAGTTGAGGATTATACTCTGTTATAACTTTCCAAGCCTCTTCATTGGCAAAATCAATCATTTTGTATCCCTCGTAGAAATCGGCTCCCCAAATTTCGCAAAGTAAATCGGCAAAGCGGATAACTGCTGTAAGTTCTTTGTCTTGATTAAGTGCTACCATCTTAGAATGTTTACCAATAATATTTATTAATGAAGCAGGTAATTTCCAGTGTCGAGCAACATAGTCGCCAACCTCGAGATGATGCACCCCAAAAATTTTCCTTTCGGCTTCGATATCGAGTAAATTTTCGCTCTGGACTAAATCAATCACCTTTTGGTAACTTCGAAAATCGAATTGCATCATTAACATTTTTCCAAAATCGTGAAGCAACCCACCGATGAACTCAAGTTCTTTAAAGTTTTTACCAATTTTTTCAACAAGAGATTTAGCAACTATCCCCGTCGAAGAAGAATGCCACCAGAACTTTTCAAGAATTTGCTTTGCCTCCGGATTAGAACGCAGCATAAAATGGGAAAAGATAGAAATACCCATTACGATACTTGCAAGGCGATTTAACCCAATTGTGATTATTGCTTGGGTAATCGAAGCAACTGGGCTTCTTAATCCATAGATAGCTGAATTGGAAACTTTTAATACTTTTACTGTCAAAGGAGCATCGGTTTCAATCAAATGGGCGAGATTGCGGACATCTACATCTTCTTCCTGAGTTAAATTCAAGATTTTAGTAGCAACTTCCGGAAGCGTTGCAAACTCTTGTGTTTGGGTTAATTTCTGTAGTATATCCATATCTATTCTTATGCAAAAAATTTATTTCTTGATTATTTTTAGTATTTCATTTCTATCTCCAAATTCAAAAATAACAAAATATATGCCGTCTTCAAGATAATTTAAGTCCAAAGTTAAAGGATTTTCTATTTTTTCATTCTTTGGAATCCTCCAACGTATTTTGCCAAGAGCATCTACAATCTTAATATTGAAATTTTCATTGTTGTTAGCAAAATATAAAGAAAGCGTCGAAGAGAACGGATTAGGAGCAATCTTAACAGATTTTCCTATACCCCAGTCATTTTCTACATAGGATAGCTGTATTGTCTTGAATGCCCAGGTTTCGGACCACTTACTGTTGCCATAGATGTTATTTGCGCGAACATGCCAATAATACTTTTGGTTATATTGTAATTGCGAAACAGTTGTTTGGTTTTGCGTTATTGAATTGTTACTATAAACAATATCTTTTGAAAAAGATGAATCGGTGGAAAGGACAAGCTCGTAGTAATTTGCTCCGTTTACGCTTTCCCATTTGAACATAACAAATGTGGGGAGCGAGTCAGAGTTATTAGGTGGGTAAACTAACTGTGGAATACCTAGTGATGTAGTAAATGAAAATACTTCGCTCCATTCGCTTTTGTATGGACTAATGATGTATCGGACGCGCCAATAGTAAGTTGTAAAATCTTTTGCATTGCTAAATATAAAGGAGTTTGTTTGTAGAGTAGAATCTTCG
>CAZPSM010000081.1:0-10999 GCA_964589125.1 uncultured Hyphomicrobiales bacterium
GGGACGGGAAAGAATCTCATTGTATTATGGAACAGGCAGGAATGCCTGTTCTACTTCTTGCTTCTAACATTTTTTAGATTCTTCGTTCCGTCCCGTAGGACGGGACGGAACTCAGAATGACATCGCCCTTCTCCTTCTGTCATTCTGCTTCCCTTTCCATTGTCATTCTGAACGAAGTGAAGAATCTCTTCCACCAGCATTTCTTTTAGATTCTTCACTTCGCTACGCTACGTTCAGAATGAGAAAGAAGGGAGCAAACAAGGGGTTGCAACCCCTTGTTCAAACTATTAAGTGCCCGCAAGATAATCCCTCATATAAGCCTCTTGTTCCGGAGTTAGTTGGTCGATTGATATACCCATAGATTCAAGTTTCAACGAAGCGATAAACTCATCTTGCTCGGGTGGTATATCCATAACCTCGATTGGGAACTTTTTTCCACTTTTATTTGCTTCGACAAATCGCAACAAAGCCATAAACTGATTAGCAAAACTCATATCCATTACTTCGGAAGGATGTCCTTCGGCAGCAGCAAGATTAATCAAACGCCCTTGAGCAAGCAGATAGATTCTCTTTCCATTGGCAAGAGTGTATTCTTCGCAGTTCGGGCGGATTGTTCTTTTTGAAACAGCCAGTTCTTCGAGTTCCGGTATATTGATTTCTACATCGTAGTGCCCTGTGTTACAAACAATTGCTCCGTCTTTCATCGCTTCGAAATGCCATTTGCGGATAACATCTTTACAACCGGTGGCTGTAATGAAAATATCACCGACTTCCGCTGCTTTGTCCATACTCATAACGCGATGTCCTTCGAGAAGTGCCTTGATTGCTGCTGTTGGCTTGATTTCTGTAATTATCACTTCTGCACCAAGTCCTTTTGCTCGTTTGGCAACCCCAGAACCACAATGCCCGTGTCCAGCAACAACGACTGTTTTGCCTGCAATAAGAACCGAGGTTGCCCTCATAATTCCATCGAGGGTCGATTGCCCGGTTCCATAAACATTGTCGAAATCCCACTTTGTTTCCGTATCGTTCACAGCAAATACGGGGTAAAGTAACTTCCCCGATGCCTGACGAGCGCGAAGACGATGCACCCCGGTAGTGGTTTCTTCTGTTCCTCCGATGATATACTTTTGAGCAAGTTCAGGGAACTTTTCGTGAACGGTATTAATTAAATCGCATCCATCGTCGAGCGTTAAATGTGGAGGCTTGTCAATCGTTCTTTCGATACACCAGTAGAAGTCTTCGAGATTTCCATGCCAAGCAAAGATTGATATTCCTTTTTTGGCAAGAGCAGCAGCAACGGCGTCGTTAGTCGAAAGTGGATTACATCCCGACCAAGAAACCTCGGCACCAGCAGCAACGAGTGTTCGAACAAGGACAGCAGTTTCTTTGGTAACATGAAGGCATCCGGAAATTTTATAACCTTTGAAAGGTTTCGATTCACTGTATTTTTGTCGCAGATGCATTAGAACCGGCATCCTCGATTCCGCCCAATCTATCAGTTTTTCGCCCTCATCGGCAAGCGAAAGGTCGCGAACGCAGTATTTTCCCGGTACTTCGTCGAACTTGCCGGTTGACTTCTTTGGAGGATACTTATCGGCTGCTTCATTAACTTCTACGAGTTTTGTTTCGGTAATATCCATTTTTATCCTTTCATATATTCGATAATATTATTTGAGCAGAGATTTAAACATATCAACTAAATCGAGTTGTTCCCAAGGGAATTCTTCGCGACCGAAATGCCCATAGACTGCTGTTGGACGATAAATTGGTCTGCGAAGGTCAAATCGTTTAATGATTCCAAGCGGGGTTAAATCTATATTTTCTTTGATGAAGTTTTCGATAATAACTTCGGGGACAAGCGATTTGTTGTGAGTATTTAGATGAATCGATACGGGTTCGGCAATTCCAATAGCATAGGAAAGTTGGATTGTGCACTCATCGGCGATTCCGGAGGCAACGATATTCTTTGCCAGATGCCTTGCTGCATAGGCAGCGGAGCGGTCAACTTTCGTAGGGTCTTTCCCCGAAAATGCACCTCCACCGTGAGGCGCGCGACCCCCGTAGGTATCGACAATAATTTTTCTGCCAGTGAGCCCCGTGTCGCCGTGTGGTCCACCAATCACAAATTTCCCAGTTGGGTTAACGTAATATTTAGTTCGTGCATCGAGCAAATCGTTGGGAATAACTTTTTTGATTACGTGTTCAACAACATCTTCTTTGATTTTGCTTTGTGTTACATCGGGGTCGTGTTGTGTTGAGATTACAACAGTATCGACTCGGAGAATTTCGCCCGTATCGGAATATTCAATAGTAACTTGCGATTTAGCATCGGGCCGTAGGTATGGCATAATTTGTGGTTCTTTCTTTCGAATTTCGGAAAGTCGTTTCACAAGTTTATGAGCATACATTATTGTTGCAGGCATCAGTTCGGGTGTCTCTTTGATTGCAAAGCCAAACATCATTCCTTGGTCGCCAGCTCCGCCGGTATTGACACCAAGGGCAATATCTTCCGATTGGTGATTAATGACGTTGATAACTGCACACGAGTTTGCGTCGAAGCGGTAGCCGTCCTTGTCGTAGCCAATCTCGCGAATAACACCCCGCACAAGTTGCTGCAAGTCGATATATGTTCGTGTAGTTATTTCGCCACCGACGACAATCAATCCGGTTGTCGCAAAACATTCGCAAGCAACACGACTTTCGGGGTCATCGGCAAGCATTGCATCCAACACAGCATCGGAAACTTGGTCGCAAATCTTGTCGGGATGACCTTCGCCAACAGATTCGGACGTAAATAAAAACGTTCTTTCTTTTCCCATATTAAACCCTACTCATTTTGACTATTTGATATTAATTTCACTAAAATGACCGACATTGAAACTTAGGAAATGCCCACGTACTAATGCGTTATTACCAATGATTGATTTATCGAGCAGATATGACTCGACACGGGCATTGTTGCTAATAATCGAATTGCGAACGACGCTATCGAGCACAGTTGCTCCACTCGCAATCGTTGTATATGGACCAATCACCGAGCGTTGGACAATCGCATCGTCGGCTATGTAAACCGGGGGAATAACAACACAATCGGGTAACTTCCGATGGTATGAATGCCTTTGCAGTAGCAACTGGTTGGTTTCCAAAAGTGTCTCGGGCTTGCCACAATCGAACCATCTTTCAACATAATAGGTCGCAAACTTTACTCCTTTGCTAATCATCAGTTGAAGAGCATCGGTAAGTTGAAATTCCCCACGTGTTTGGATATTTTTCTGCAAAAGCTCATTTAAAGATTCGATTAACAATTTGGTTTCCTTAATCAAGTAGAGCCCGACTATTGCCAGATTCGAAATTGGTAGGTCCGGTTTTTCGACAAGCTGTTCGATTATCCCTTCGGTATCAGTAATAACAACTCCAAAACGAGAAGGATTATCGACTGGGTGTATTCCTATAGTCGATTTCCCAGTTTTAATTATCTCGTCAAGATTTGTATCGAAAATTGTATCCCCAAGAACAATAAGTATAGGTTCATCGTTAAAAGTTGGCGATGCACACCAAATTGCATGTCCTAATCCAAGGGCTTCGTTTTGCTGAACAAATTCTACTTCAACCGAGTAATTATTGCGAACGAATCGCTCGACTTCATCGGTGTAGGGTCCGGTAATAATTGTTAATTTCGTTATTCCGCTTGCAATTAAAGAATCTAATATATGCGAAAGAATTGGCTTTCCTGCAACGTTCAAAAGAACCTTGGGAAGATAATAGGTGTGCGGTCGCAACCGACTCCCTAAACCTGCAACTGGAATAACCGCTCTCATCCATTCTCACTTTATAAAATTACAAAATTACTAAATTATTTCTACTTAATTGTTAAACACCTTTGTTAATTGCCCGCTTCGTTCAGAATGGCACAAAACGAAAAAGTGAAATGAACAAGGGGGTGCAACCCGTTGTCCGATATAACAATGATGACGTGTCATTTTGAGCGAAGCGAAGAATCTCTTCCACTATGCCCTCCTATGGATTCTTCTTCCGTACCCTTCTGTCGAACGGGACGGAATCAGAATGACACTAGTGTTATTCTAAATGGGATGCAATTGTTATATCATTGCTCGTTTGGTTAGGTATTGCCGTAAGGCGCGGTCGAAGGGTTCGTTGGTTCGTATGGTATTAAAATCAATATTTTTTTCGTAGCATTCTTTTTTGATGAGATTGACAAAGGAGTCGAATGTTTCGCGATACTTTTTCTGGATTTGTTGTGGCTGGGTTTGTAGCGATTCCGATGTTTCCATATCTTTGAATAGGACAGAACCAGCAAAACGGAAGTCAACCTCTTGTGGGTCGAGGATTTGGAAAGCGACAACTTCATGCTTTTTGTGGCGAAAGTGTTTCAAAGCAGTAACGACCGAATGCGGGTCGTCGAAAAAATCGCTAAAAATGACGATTAAGCCCCGGCGCGAGAATTTTTCGGCAAGTTGATTCAATGCTTGTGCTGTGCCGGTTCGCTCCGAAGGAACAGTTTGGTCAATCGTTCGCAATATTTCAGAAATATAAGAAGTTTTAGAACGCGGAGGAAGGTAGCTTTCCAATTTTGAATCATAAAGAGCCAAGCCGACTGCATCGCGTTGTTTCATTAGCAGATAAGCAATCGATGCAGAAAGATACGCAGAATATTCAAATTTCGTAATATTCCCTTTCGAGGCATACCGCATCGAAGCACTTTTATCAATCGCAATCACGCAACGCAAATTGGTTTCCTCTTCGAATTGTTTAACGTAATACCTATCGGTCCTTCCGTAAACTTTCCAATCTATGTGCTTGATTTCATCACCAGGGTTATATTGCCGATGTTCAGCGAATTCGACACTAAATCCATGATAAGGAGAGCGATGGAGTCCAGTAATAAACCCTTCGACGACCAGCCGAGCCTTGAGTTCAATATTTTTAAGTTGTGCAACGACACTTGGTTGTAAAAAACGACGGTAATCTTCCATTACAATTCAATTTTATCGAACCGAGTATATTGACGAAGGACTTCTGGAACTGTTATGCTTCCATCCGATTCATTGTAGTAATTTTCGAGTATAGCAACTATTAGTCGGGAAGTTGCCAGCCCACTGCCGTTTAGGGTATGGACAAACTCTGGCTTATCGTTTGCGGTTCGTTTAAATCGGATGTTGGCTCGGCGCGCTTGGAAATCCTCGAAGTTACTGCAACTGGACACCTCGAGCCATTTCTTTTCTGCTGGCGACCAAACTTCGAGGTCGTATGTCTTGGCGCTTGAAAAACTTGTATCGCCACTGCAAAGTAGAACAACGCGATATGGTATATTTAACGCTTGAAGGATTGATTCAGCATCGTTGGTAAGTTTTTCGAGTTCGTTGTAAGATTCTTCGGGAAGAGTAAATTTTACAAGTTCTACTTTGTTGAACTGATGAACACGAAGGAATCCACGGGTTTCTTTGCCATAACTTCCGGCCTCGCGTCGGAAACAAGGAGTATAGCCACAGATTTTAATAGGCAGTTGGTCGGCCGAAAGTATCTCGTTTGCATAGTAATTTGTCAGTGGAACTTCCGCAGTCGGAATAAGATAAAGTTGGTCTTTTTCAATGTAATACATATCTTCGGCTAATTTGGGAATTTGCCCGGTACCCACCATAGAATTTTCGTTAACTACAAGGGGAGGAAGGATTTCCAAGTAGTTATGTGAATAGATGTGTGTTTCGAGCATAAATGTGATTAATGCACGTTCGAGCGCAGAGCCTTTACCAATATAGTATGCGAACCCCGAACCGGTAACCTTCGCGGCACGCTCAAAGTCCAATATATTCAGTTTCTTAGCAATTTCCGTGTGCGGTGGAATGTCTTTGTCGAGTGGTTCCCCCCAAGTTCGTACAACTTGGTTATCTTCGGAATCCTTGCCCAGTGGAACCGAGGGATGTAGCATATTGGGAATACGGAGCAGTTCGTTGCGAATTTTCTGCTCGACTTCTCGTAATTGCTCGTCCATATCTTTAATTTTATCGGAAACTTGCCGCATTTCTTCAATTTTGTTGGATGCATCTTGTTTTGCTTTTTTCAGAAGAGCAATTTCGTTCGATACAACATTCCGAAGGTTCTTTAACTGTTCAACTTCTCGAATGATAGACCGTCGCTGTTCATCGAACGCGAGCAAAGTGTCTAAATTTGCACTTTCGTTTTTGTTGCTAATATTTTGCCGAACTTTTTCGGGGTTTTCTCGAATAAATTTTAAATCAAGCATTTTGTTAAAATACCGCGTAAAACAAAATTCAAAATTACGGAAAATAGAAAGAAGTATTTTATCGGGGAAAATTAAGTTATAGGTGTTGTTCTTTTGTCCGTCTTTCCATTCCGAGTGTAGCGAAGTGGAGAATTGCTTGCTTATTTGCTTACCGTCTTACTTATCTCGAAATAAAGAGTATAACTTTTCGTTAATATATCTGATTATGTTAGGGAATATAAAAATGGAAACTGTAATAAATCAAATAGAGAGTGTTAGCGCCAAAGGTAACGATGGCTTTTTACCTTTGGAGAAAGAACAAGTTATAGAACGAATTCTTAAACTCAAGAAGGAACGCAACGCTATAATATTGGCTCATTATTATCAAGACCCCGATATTCAAGACATTGCCGACTTTCTTGGCGACTCGCTTGCATTGGCACAAGCGGCAAAAAAAACAAATGCAGATGTTATCCTCTTTTGTGGGGTACACTTTATGGCAGAAACGGCAAAAATTCTTAGCCCAGAAAAAACCGTCCTTATGCCCGACCTCCGTGCAGGATGCTCGCTTGCCGATAGTGCCCCCGCTCCCCGGTTTAAAAAATGGGTCGAAGAACATCCCGGACACATTGTGATTTCATATATTAACTGTTCAGCAGAAGTAAAGGCTCTTTCCGACATTATTTGCACATCGAGCAATGCAGAGAAGATTATTCGTTCCATACCCGAGGACATCCCAATCTGTTTTGCTCCCGATAAATACCTCGGGGCTTTTTTAATCAAAAAAACGGGACGACAAATGGTTCTTTGGAATGGAACATGCCAAGTTCACGAGACATTTTCGGAAAAAGAACTTATTTCGCTTCAACGGAAGCACCCTAACGCCCTTGTCCTTGCCCATCCCGAATGCCCCGACAACATTTTGCATTATGCCGATTTTATCGGCTCAACAAGTGGGATAATTAAATTTGCTACAGAAAGTTCAAACGAAGAGTATATTATTGCCACCGAAGAGGGAATCATTCATCAATTACGCAAGCGGAACCCCAACAAAATCTTTTATCCACTGGCTAATTTAAATGGATGTGCTTGCAATCAGTGTCCGCATATGCGGGTACACACACTCGAAAAAATGCTTTATGCATTGGAAAATCTTGCACCCGAAATCACGATGGACGAAGAACTACGATTGCGAGCACTACGACCTTTGGAACGTATGTTAGAATTAAGTTAAATCGACTCCTTTATGCCATTTTTACCTTATGAACAAGTTACTCATTTAGACACGAGTTATATCCTTGCCCGCTTGCGGCAATTTATCGAAGAGGATATACCAACTTCCGATATAACTTCGGAGTTCTTCTACAGCGATACCCAAATTTCTACCGCTTATCTCGAAAACGAGGAAGAAATTGTATTTGCAGGTAAGCAAATTATTGAACAACTACCCAAATTAAGTGAAGCAGAAATAACTATCGAGTTCTTCTGTAACGACGGGGATAAAATTCCACCCTTTACGAAAATATTTCAAATTACTGCTCCTACCCGTTTTCTATTAGCAATCGAAAGAACAATATTGAACCTATTGCAAAGACTTTGCGGAATTGCAACCTATACGAAGTTATTTGTCGAAATTGCTGAACCTTATGGGGTTCGTATTCTCGACACTCGTAAAACAACACCCGGATTACGTCTTTTCGAAAAATATGCCGTTCGTTGTGGTGGAGGGTGGAATCACCGACTAAACCTTTCCGAAGGAATATTAATCAAAGACAACCATATCGTTGCTGCTGGAAGTTTAACAAAGGCTGTCGATAAAGTTCGACAAAAGCACTTCACACGATTTCTTGAAGTCGAAGTCGAAAACCCAAGCCAACTACTCGAGGCTTTGGTTCTAAATGTCGATGGGATTCTACTCGATAACTTTGCGCCCAGCGACATTACAAAACTTGTTCCAACGATACGGGAACGGAAACCCCATATTTTTATCGAAGCCTCGGGCGGTATAACTTTGGAAACCATCGGGGATTATGCAAAAACCGGTGTCGACGCGATTTCTGTTGGTGCTTTGACCCACTCCGCTCGCTCTGTGAAAATGCATCTGGAATTTATGTCATAATAGTAGTTGACTAGTGGAAAAGTTTCAAGAAATAAAGGCTGTTCTCGAAAAAAGGATTCTGGTTCTCGATGGAGCGATGGGAACTATGATACAACGCCATCGCCTTTCGGAAAAAGATTTCCGAGGGGAACGGTTCAAAAACCATAAATGTGACCTTAAAGGTAACAACGACATACTTGTTCTTACACAACCTCAAATTATTGAAAATATTCATCGGCAATACTTGGAAGCTGGGGCAGATATTATCGAAACCAATACTTTCAATGCAAATAAAATATCACAGAAGGATTATTCAACTGAACATTTGGTTTATGAAATAAATTACACGGCATCTCGAATCGCTCGGAAGGTTGCCGACGAATTCACCGCAAAAGACCCTGCAAGACCTCGATTTGTTGCTCTTTCTATTGGACCAACGAACAAGACACTTTCGATTTCGCCCGATGTTAACGACCCTGCATTTCGTTCCATAACTTTCGATGAGTTAGCCGATGCCTACTATGAACAGATTCGAGGGGGAGTCGAAGGCGGTGTCGATATACTTTTAGTCGAAACGATTTTCGATACCTTAAACGCAAAAGCAGCAATATATGCTATTGAACAATATTTTGAAGATTCCGGTAGCGAACCACTTCCGATAATGATTTCCGGAACAATAGTTGACCAAAGTGGGCGAACACTTTCGGGGCAAACAGTCGAAGCATTTTGGATTTCTATCGCCCACGCCAAAAATCTTCTATCGGTTGGATTAAATTGTGCTCTTGGGGCAAAACAAATACGCCCCTTTCTCGAAGAACTTTCTCGCATCGCTAACGTCTTTGTAAGTGTTTATCCTAACGCAGGGTTGCCGAACGAAATGGGAGAATACGACGACACCCCAGAAGCAATGGCGGAAATAATTGAAAGCTTTGCTCACGATAATTTAGCAAATATTATTGGGGGCTGTTGCGGAACAACACCAGAACATATAAAAAAATTCGCCCAAATTGTTGCAAAATATCCGCCAAGGAAGATTCCGAACGTAAAACAATATCTCCGACTAAGCGGATTGGAAGCATTAGTAATTACCCCGGAAAGTAACTTTATAAATATTGGCGAACGGACAAATGTTGCTGGTTCAAGAAAATTCGCACGGCATATAATAGCAGGTGAATATCAAGAAGCATTGGAAATAGCCCGCAACCAAGTGGAAAACGGTGCCCAAATTATCGATATTAATATGGACGAGGGCTTGCTCGAAAGCGAAAAGGCAATGACTACATTCTTGAACCTGATTGCAACTGAACCCGATATTGCAAAAGTTCCAATAATGCTCGATTCATCCCGATGGTCGGTTATCGAAGCAGGGTTGAAATGTTTGCAAGGCAAAGGAATTGTCAATTCTATTTCTTTGAAAGATGGGGAAGATACTTTCATCAAACGCGCAAAACAAATCCTTCGCTTTGGTGCGGCTGTTATTGTAATGGCTTTCGACGAACAAGGACAGGCTGTCGACTATAACCATAAAATAGCAGTTTGCAAACGAGCCTACGATATTCTTGTCAACAAAGTTGGCTTTCAACCACAGGACATTATTTTCGACCCGAATATTTTAACTATCGGAACTGGTATCGAAGAACACAACGATTATGCACTTGCTTTCATTGAAGCAACGCGGTGGATAAAGGCAAATTTACCACTATCGAAAGTAAGCGGTGGAATAAGTAATCTTTCCTTTGCTTTTCGTGGCAACGAAGTTGTGCGCCGAGCAATGCATTCGGTCTTCCTTTACCACGCAATTAAAGCCGGGCTCGATTTGGGAATTGTGAATCCGGGTCAGTTGGACGTTTACGAAGAAATCGAACCAACATTGCGTAATCTAATCGAAGACCTCATCTTTAATCGCAAGCCTAATGCCACAGAAAAATTGCTCGAATATGCCGAATCTCTCAAATCGAAACAAACTACAGCAGAAGAAAAAATAGTCGAGTGGAGAAACCTTCCGTTGGAGCAAAGATTGAAATATGCTTTGGTTAAAGGAATTACCGAATATATTGAAACCGACTTAACCGAAGCACTTCGAAAATACAACTTCCCTTTGGAGATAATCGAAGGTCCACTGATGGACGGAATGAACGAAGTTGGGAACCTTTTTGGTTCTGGCAAAATGTTTCTACCACAAGTTGTAAAAAGTGCAAGGGTAATGAAGCAGGCTGTTGCCTTTCTTCAACCCTACGTTGAAAAGTCATTGAAAAGCAATGTAACTGCTCCAAAGAAAAATGGCAAAGTATTGCTTGCCACTGTCAAAGGCGATGTGCACGATATCGGCAAAAATATCGTTGGCGTTGTTCTTTCATGCAACAACTTCGAGGTTATCGACCTCGGAGTTATGGTCCCAGCACAGAAAATTTTGGAAGAGGCAGAAAAAAATAAAGTCGATATAATCGGTTTAAGTGGGCTTATTACCCCTTCGTTGGACGAAATGGTCCACGTAGCAAATGAACTGGAACGTAACCGAATGAATATTCCACTCTTAATCGGTGGAGCAACAACTTCCCGGACACATACCGCGGTAAAAATTGCACCATGCTACAGCCATCCGGTAATTCATGTGCTCGATGCATCGAAAAGTGTACCAGTTATTAATAATTTGCTCA
>CAZPSM010000082.1:0-10496 GCA_964589125.1 uncultured Hyphomicrobiales bacterium
TAACGAGGAACTCGAACGAGTTACGAAATTTATGAAAAATTACCTTCTTCAAAATGTAGGATTCGAATTCGACGATATGCTTTTTTGTACCGATACTGATGAAACAACAAGTTGGCGATTGAAACCAAACCCCGGTATGATATTGGAAGCAATTGAAAAATGGAATATAGATACCGATAATTCATGGTTTATCGGCGATAGTACTAAGCATATTATTGCTGGGAAACGTGCTAATATCAAATCGGTTCTTGTTGGAATAAACTCGGAAGGAGAAGAAATCGAGCCGGATTATCGGGTCAGCAATTTGATTGACTTCGTTAAGCTTATTTCCTAATGGGCGAGCAGATTATTCAGTTCCTTTCATCTTCGGCTATTAGCCCGCTTTTAATATTGTTGATTGCGTTCTTCTTTATGTTTTTGGAAAATATTTTTCCGCCCTCTCCAAGCGATGTTGTTCTTTTGTTTTTGGGAAGTTTGGTTGGGTTCGGTCGCATTGACTTCACGATTCTATTGGTTGTTTCCGCAGCTGGCTCGATTCTTGGATTTATGACTATGTTCTATGTTGGAAAACTTTTTGGCGAAAAAGTGGTAGACGAAGGTAAATTGAAATTCATTAAGCGCGAAGCCATCGAGAAAACGCGACTATGGTTTAATAAATACGGTTATCTGGTTGTCGTTGCAAATCGTTTTCTTTCGGGGACTCGAGCAGTTATTTCCTTCTTCGCCGGTTTTTCTGAATTATCGGCTGTTAAATCAACTGTTCTCGCTGGGGTTAGTGCTACTGTGTGGAATTTCTTAATTATTTGGATTGGGATGAGCCTTGGGAAAAATTGGCGGCAAGCAACGGTCTTCTTCGAGTTGTACTGGAAGTTGATATTAGCAATTCTTGTTTTTGTTGTAATTGGGTATTTTGTTTTCAAACGAATTAGACAAAAAAGCCCAGTTCAATAATTATTCATATACCAATCTCTTGTATACTTTCGGTGGAATCAGTTTGAATTTTATCGACCAATCTTTTCTAATGCCCAATGAAAAACTTTAAGATAATCTAGTGCAGTGTTTTCAGCGGAGAAATTCTTCAGCATAGCATTTTTCCGAATCGTTGTCCAGTGCGGTTCTATATGATAAATCGAAAGTGCTCTTCTTATAGCGTAAGCCATATCGTCTGCATTATATTGAAAGAAAGTGAAGCCAGTTCCCTCGCCAGTATGAATATTGTATTCTTCGACTGTATCGACAAATCCGCCTGTGAGTCGGGCAATTGGTATTGTTCCGTACCGTAAAGCATACATTTGCGTCAAGCCGCATGGTTCAAAACGTGAAGGAAGTATAATGTAGTCCGAACAGGCTATTATTCTATGCGAAAGGGTATTTGAATAGCCTATTTGCACAAAAGCACTTTTGGGGTATTTCCACTGTAAATAACGGAAATAGTCTTCATATCTTTGTTCGCCAGAACCCAAAAGAGCAAACCGGAATACATTGTTTTGTAAGTAGTTCTCAAGTTGATACATTAACAAATCGATTCCTTTTTGCTCCACCAGTCGTGTTACTGTACCTATCAAAGGTAAGTCTAAATTATCTTCTGCTGTTAAACCGAAGGATTTCAGAAATTCATATTTATTGAGTTGTTTCCCTTCGTCGAGATTATTAAGGCTATAAGGATAAAAAATGTTGTTATCGTTTTCAGGCGACCATTCTGAATAAAGAGCACCATTCAAAATTCCAATCAAATCGGAACCCCGAAGATTAAGAACGTCCTGCAAACCTTCGCTATAATAGGGTAGGCGGATTTCTTTTGCATAGTTTGGACTAACAGTTGTAATTTTGTCTGCAAACATAATTCCGACCTTCATTGCATTAACTAATCCATTGTGTTCGAACCAGGAACCCGGGTAGAATTCGGACATTCCAAAAGTGGAAAAATCCATTGCTCTTTTGGGGTCAAAAAGTCCCTGATAGGCAAGGTTATGAATAGTATAAACGCCTGCTGTTTTCGAAAATAATGGTTCAAAACGATATTGAGATTTTAAGAAAGCCATTGTAAATGCAGTGTGATAATCGTGGGCGTGAATGATGTCGGAGCTGAATCTTAAGGCTTTGGCTGTTTCCATTACTGCACGCGAAAAGAAAATAAATCGCCTGTCGTTATCGGCATATTCATTGTATTCACCGTATATTCCGTTTCTATTAAAATAGTCACTGTTTTCAACAAGATATACTGGCACTTTTGAATTAGGAAGAGTTCCTACCCAAAGTCGCGCAAATTCCATCCAGTTGCTAATTGGAACATAAAGGATTATATCGGTTGGTTCGAAACCCCAATAATTTGTGTCGATAAATTGGTATTTTGGAAGAACAACGATTGAGATTTGCCCCAATTTTTCCCATTCAATCGGTAAATACGAGGCAATGTCGGCTAATCCTCCCGACTTAGCAAAAGGAGCGATTTCGGCTGTTGCAAGAAGAATATTCATATTTTTAAAAAATACAAAATTAAGAACTTTAACTCTTTCTTAACTGTCCTGTATCGCCTTGATTTATAATATTAGGGTTGTTATATTTGTGTTAAATTGCTTTCGTTTCAAAGACTTGGAAATTTTGAAATTGTAATTTAATCTTTTCGAGATTGAAATATGAATCGAAGAGTCCAAAAATTGTTGAACCACTTCCGGAAAGACTTGCAAAATATGCTCCTGCTCCCAATAATTTTTTCTTAATTTGCTCAAGTATTGGGAATTTAGGGAAAATATATTGTTCGAAATCGTTTTTAAAGTGGTCCTGGAATTTTGTTGGTTCATTCAGGCAGAAGGAAAGGAGCGAAATCAGATCGCTTGGAGTTGTAGGTTTTTCAATTTTGATTAATGAGTAAGCAAATTTTGTTGAGATTGGAAAATTGGGATAAACGATTAAAATTTTGAAAGGAATCTTTACATTTAAGCTTTTGATAATATCTCCTTTTCCTTTTATTAATGCAGATTTGTAATTTAAAAAGAATGGAACATCTGAGCCAATTTCTTTCGCAAGGCAAAAAAGTGATTTTTTCGATAAATTTAAGTTTAGGCAATGGTTAAGAGCCAATAAAGTAGCGGCAGCATTTGAACTACCACCGCCCAAACCCGCTCCGATAGGAATGTTCTTTCGCAATATAATCTTCAAGTCAGGTATGCTAATTTTGTGTTGATTTTGTATTAATTTTATTGTTTTATAAATTAGATTTTCTTGTAAAGGAATTTGAACGGTACCTGGTGAGATAATAATTTCAAATTTGTTTGAAGGTTGAAAAGTGATTTCGTCGAACAAGCTAATAGGGATAAACAACGAATTTAGTTCATGGAAACCATCTTCTCTTTTTTTAATTATTTCGAGCCCCAAGTTAATTTTTGCATACGATTTTATTGTGAATAGTTCCATAGAGAAAACTCAATGATGAAAATTACCGATTTGAATGAAAAATTAGAACCAGTTGAAAAGCATGACCAAGTCCCTTTTTCGAGCGAGTTATGGCGGAAAGCCTTTCACCTTGTTTCCCTTTCGATACCAATAATTTACACATTCCTTTCTCGGGATTATGCATTAAGAATCATATTTGTAATTACAATTATAGCAATAATTATTGACATATTAATAAAAGAAGAGAATTTTGTGCAAAGGATAATTTTTAAGTTCTTTGGAAAAATTTTTAGGAAATATGAACGTTCGGGATTTGTTTTCAACGGGGCTACGTGGATGCTAATTTCTGCCACGGTAAATATCTTTATTTTTCCCAAGATACTTACTATAACATCGTTTTATGTTCTCGTTATTGCCGATGCTTGCTCGGCGCTTTTCGGTAAACGTTTTGGCAAAACAAAGTTTTTGAATAAAAGTTTGGAAGGTTCGATTGCCTTTTGTATTTCTGGAAGTTTAGTCCTCATTGCTGTAGGGATAGGTTTTTCGGCTCCCCTTGCTTTTTTTGTTAGTGGGCTTCTTGGAGTTGCTTTAGCAAGTATAGTCGAGGCTTCTTCGGCTTTTCTTCGAGTGGATGATAACTTAGGTGTTCCTTTGACTCTTTCTTCTATATTATGGCTTGGCTCTTTAATTGGAGAGAGTTATGGTATGGGTTTCATTCATCTTCTATAATTTTGTGTTATGCAACCGAATGTTTTATCGATAATAGAAATTTTAGGAAAGTTTAAACATAGGTTTTCCGATTGTGTTCGTTTCCATCAAGTCGATTCTTTTGGGATTGTCCACAATGTCCAGTATTTTTACTTTATTGAAGTTGCTCATACCGAATATCTTGCTAATCTTGGAATTGAAATCGGACCAGAAACCTTCCAACGTTTTCTACCTTTGATGACCGTGCACAATCAAATCGATTATTTTAATCCTTTACGTCTTGGCGATTCTTTTGAAGTCCTAACCAGAGTAAGTTGGTATAAAAATTCTTCTTTTGAATTTCAAAGCATAGTTCGGAAGAAAAATGAAGAAATTTCGGCTTTTGCGCGGACAATTTTGGTGTATTTAAATAATAAAACGTTCGAACCAGAGCCTTTACCTAAAAGAATTTTGGAGCTCGTTCGTAATTTCGAAAAAGATGATGTTGAACAATTAAAGGAATTTAATGGACCCGAGTGAGCATCGGAGCTTAGTTGAGACATATAGTAAAATTGAATTGATAGGGACCCAGAATTTTCTACCCTTAGAAGAAAATACCAAAATAGCTGCTTTCTCTATAGTACACGAAGGAAATATCGATAACGGAGTTGAATTTTTCAATTTTCTTGCACAAATTTTTAAAAGCGACTGCGATTTTGGTTTTATCGATGAAGAGGCTACATTAGAAAACCTGACTTCTTTACGCAGTGGAATTTCTGAAGCCGAGGTAGTTATATTTGCCTTCTTCCTGCCTTCCGATTATATGGATGACGACGCAATAAAAGTTAAGATTATAAATATTATTGAACATCTCTCCGAAAACAAACGAAGCATTGGTATTTTCTTTTCCCAGAACTTTGTTCCAAATGAAATAAATTTACCCGTGGTAATTATGCTTCCAACCATTGATACTTCGTCTGTCGCTGCTGCTGCAATGTATCTTGTGGGTAGGAAACCATAGGAGCAAAGGTTTGAAACTTTTATTCCGGAATATGCATTAATTTAGTATCTGCAAAATTATCTTCCTATGCTAACTCCACGACATCGATTGCGAAGAGGGGCTAAATATTGCGTATGTTTTTGTTATTTTTGCTTTTTTAATTTTAAGCATCAAAGATGAAATACCTTGCTATTGGGCTATTTTCTTTATTCAGTATGTTGTCGTTTGCTTTTTCGCAAATAACTGGATTACCTACTTTAGAGGAAGGACTAAAACTTAAAGATGAAGCATCATCTAAACTTCAACAGCAGAGTATTCAGCAGTTTAACAAATTTCCGGTTTCAAATTTTGTCGAGGAAAGATATTACTTTATTGGACCAAACGATGCTTTAAGTGTGTTAAATATTCCATCTTCGATGAATCCCGAAATACTTATAGTATCGCCGGAAGGTAAAGTTATTATACCAAGAGTTGGGTTAGTTGACCTAAAAGGCTTATCACTTGCCGAAGCGAAAGTGGAAATAGAGAAAGCCATCAAAAAGATAAACCCGAACGCAAGCGTTTCTGTTTCCCTATTTTCACCAAGGACTGTTTTGGTAAAAATTGGTGGGAATGTTCGTAATCCCGGTGTATATTCTTTACCCGGAAATTTTAGAGTATCCGATGCCATAGTGATTGCCAACCAAGAAAATTCCGAAATGAATTCTTTGCAGTTTCAACCTGGTTACAAATCATATTTTGAAAATATTCGAAATGAACGTGCGAAAAGCTTCGCTGGAAAGGGTTTGCCCTCCGATAAGTTTTACGTTAGCCGTAATATTACTGTTTTTAACCCACAATTTGGTTTCAAAAAAGTTGATTTGGAAAAAAGAGGATTCCCGAACTCTTGTGAATTCGACCCCTACATCCGCGAAGGGGACGAAATATTTGTACCTTTTGAACCTGAATATTTTGAGTATGTTTCTATTGCTGGTGCTGTTGTTAGGCCTGGAAAGTTTGCTTTTCACAAAGGGGACAAAGCGTCGGATTTATTGAAATTTGCCATAGGCTTAAAGAACAACGCCGATTTATCCAATGTTACCTTGGTAAACGATGGATTGAATATTAAATTATCGATAGATTCAAATTTAAATATTATTGGTGAAGATATTGAATTGAAGCCATTTGCCTCGATTGTAGTTGACGAGACCCCAGAGCAAATTTCTAATGGTATTGGTTTGGTCAAAATTTATGGTTGTGTAAATAAGCCTGGCATATATAAAATTGAAGATGGTAAAACGCGCATTTTAGATATTTTAAAAGAAGCCGGGGGCACTACAAACGAAGCGAACCTAAATTTGGCATATATTTTAAGGGATTTTCCTAAAATCGAAATATGGGATGACCCATTTGCCCAGTATGCTAAATATTTCAAAAGTAGTAACTTAACTATGGAGGATTCTACTCGCTTTAAAATTGATTTGAATTATAAACTGAACTATGTCGCGTGTGATTTCGTTCGGCTTTTGCAGTCGAATTCTTCCAACGATAATGTTTTGTTGCGGGATGGCGATTTAATCGTAATACCTGCTGCCAAGAAAAGAATTTATGTTTGGGGACAAGTAAAGAATCCAGGATATGTTGATTTTGTTGAAGGAAAAAATTTCGATTATTATCTTGATAAGGCTGGAGGGCTTCTTTCGACCGCAAAAAGAAATCGAATCCGTATAGTTCGAGGTGTTCAGAAAATATGGTTCGAACCAAACAATCTTGCGATTCTCGATGGCGATGAAATATATGTTCCGCGTGAACCCGACTTGCCACCGGGTTTTGAATTCCAGTATTACAGTTTAGTCGCTACTGGGATTGCGACTCTGATAAGTTTGACTTATCTAATTATCAATTTAACACGTAGAAACTAATGAAATGGGGATTTCGTTCCT
Source organism: uncultured Hyphomicrobiales bacterium (assembly GCA_964589125.1). Lineage (GTDB taxonomy): Bacteria > Bacteroidota > Ignavibacteria > Kapaibacteriales > UBA2268 > JBBIJO01. The sequence goes on from CAZPSM010000082.1 coordinate 7,003, forward strand.
TTCTAATTCTCTTTTTTATTATTGTTAATACGTTTGTTGCTAAAACCCAAGTTGAAAACGTTCCTGTTTCTCACCCGATTTATCCCTTCTTGAAAAGGATGCAGGTAAGGGGATTCATATCCGACGTCTCTTTCTTTCAAATTCCATTTTCAAGAAATTATATTCTTGAACTTTTAAAAGTAATGAGAAGTAAAGATTCGCTGATGGCTTCTTCGGACAAGGAATTGCTTCGCCATTACGAGAATGAATTTGGAATAAATGATTACCCAAGGGCTGTTCTAATTAGGAGTGCAACCGATTCGACTATGTTATTATTCAAGAGGCTGTTTTCTTCCGACGAGAAATACATTTACTATTTTTATGATTCAATCAATAGTGTGAGTGTTCGTCCATTAGGTTCGTTTAACTTATTGAATAAAGTTGCGAAAGACTCTACTCAAAAAGCTGCTTATGCAAATTTGGGTTTTCGTGTTTATGGAACCATCGCTAATTTGGTAGGATATTATTTACAAGTTACAAATGGGAAATTTATTGTTGGAGAAAGGGGTTTTGCTATTTCTGAAGATAAGACTCTTGCTCATAGCGTAAAGTTTACCCTTCTCGATAGCGATTTTGATTTAACCGAATCACATATTCGTTTGGACAAAGATTGGTTCTATTGTGGGGTTGCTCGGGAAACACGTTTCTTAGGCTCGGGTATTTCACAAAATATTGTGATTTCGGATAATGCACCTCCTATGGATGAATTCTACACAGGGGTTAAATTTAAAAATTTTCGCTATAATTTTTCTCATTTCAGTTTAATTGCAAAATCTAAAAATAATTTTCAAACAAGTGTTAATGCAGACATTCCTCCAAAATATTTGGTAATGCACACAGCAAGTTTTATTTTCCAGCGGTGGAACTTAACTTATTTTCAAAGTGTAATGTATTCCGGCCGAAGTATTGAACTCGCTTATATCAACCCACTTACATTTATAAAGTCGGTGGAGCATTCTCTTCACGATAGAGACAAAGTGTCGATGGGTTTAAGTTTAGAGCTAGTTCCGTTAAGGAATTTGCAAATTCTTGGGACTTGGATGATGGAAGATATGGTATTTTCCGAAATTGGAAAAGGATTCTGGGGCAATAAAACTGCCTGGAATATCGCTTGCTTGTATGCTTTAGATTTCCCAGTGGATATTGGTATTGAATATACTCGTATTGAACCATATATGTTCACTCATTTTAATAATACGAATAATAGAACGAACGATGGTAGGTTGATTGGGACATATCTAAAACCGAATTCAGATGAACTTGCTGTTCTATTACGCTCTTTTTGGTTGGGACGCTATCCGGTAAGTTTGCGTATTTCATACCAGCGACACGGTGATAATGTTGTTGACGATAGCGGAAAAGTGATTAGAAATGTTGGAGGGGATTTCAATGTGAACTATACAAATACTTCATCTTATCGAGTTACTTTTCTCGATGGAGTTAGAAATGATTTGTTTAGAGTTGATTTGAATTTTGGTGTCGAAATAATCAAGAACTTAAATTTTCAAGGTTATTATTCTTTGCGTAAGTACAGCCACAGCCCAATGGAACATTTTTTTAAGATAGTCTTTCGATTATATGAATTTTGAAATGCCTTTGGTTAATAGTGTTATGACTACTTTGATGAATCTATTAAGTAGCAAGGATTTTTTGGTCCTTGTATTCAAGAAATCAGAGCCACTTTATTGAAATTGTTTTAGTTATTTTTGTTATTTAAATTTGTAGGTTGTCTTATTTGAAAGATGGCGAAGTAATTCATTAGTATGCGAAATCTTTACCAATGGTGGTCTGGCATTTCTATGTTCTAAGTAAACAAACCATAAAATGGAAGTAAAGGGAATAATAAGAATAAATATGTTGTCAGTTTGGAAAGATAAGTTTGCCAGAAAATCTCCGATAATTTTTGAATTGGTTTTCGACATTTCGGCTATTGTTTTAAGCTACACAATACATTTTTATATTAGATTTCAGTCGGGATGGTTCGAGCCGGAAATACATCCTGCGATAACCGATTTTTTGTTTACAGGAATTGTTTTGTTATTCTATTGGTTGATAATTTTCTTTTTTGCTGGACTATATCGAAATTGGTATGTCCGTTCGCCTTTCGATGAGTTTTTTTCAGTAATAAAAACTACTTTTTTCGGTAACTTTATTCTTTTCTTTTTTGTTTTTCTCGAAAGCAGTGCAAGACCGCGATTGTTGTTTTTGCTGTATTTTGTTAATCTTACTTTTTTTATGCTTTTGGGGCGCTTTATTTCCAAGAGAATTCAGAAGTATTTGCGCGAAAGGAGAATCATTCAAATTCCTTCTATAATTTTTGGCACATCGAAAGATGCCTTGGAATTACTGGTAAAAGTTAAAACATCGCCAAGTTGGGGATATTGTGTAAGAGCACTGGTTCTGTTGGATAAGTTGGAGCCGCAGTCGATATCTGGGGATTTTCCTGAGATAACTTTTTATACTGCCGAGGAACTCGATAAAGCCTTTGAAGAACAAAAGCCACATGAACTTTTAATTTCGATGGAAAATCCTAATCACCAATTAATACTCGATATTACTTCGAAATGTGCCGAACGGGGTATTGTTGTCAAAATAGTTCCCGACCTTTACGATGTATTGACTGGTTTAGTCAAGACCTTTCCGTTGTATTCAATGCCATTTATCGAAATTAGTACTTTACTTTTGCGACCTTGGGAAGCTTTTTTGAAAAGAGCGATTGATATTATTGTAAGTTTAATTGTTCTAGTGGGTGGGCTTCCAATATGGATACTTGTTGCCATTATAATTAAGTTGGATTCAAAAGGACCAATCTTTTATAAACAAGAACGTGTTGGTAAAAACGGTGTTATTTTTACTCTATATAAATTTCGTTCTATGTATTCCGATGCCGAAAGGGAGGGACCCAAGACAACTGTATTAAATGACCCACGAGTTACTCGTGTTGGATATTTTATTCGTAAAACCCATATCGACGAGGTTCCGCAGTTCTTGAACGTACTTAAAGGGGAAATGAGTCTTGTAGGGCCAAGGCCCGAACGTCCGATTTTTCTGGAAAAGTATAGCCAAATGGTACCGTTATTTAAACGTCGTCTGGTGGTTCGTCCGGGAATAACTGGATGGAACCAGGTGAATTCCCCTCTTTTCGAAATTAACTTGGATTTGCTGAAAAACCGATTAAAAGATGATTTCTATTATATCGAAAATATGTCCTTGAAGTTAGATATTGAAATCATAATGAGAACTATTTATTTGGTTATGAAAGGGCGAGGACAGGCGTGAGTAGGCTTTATATTATAGTCTGCAATTTTTAGTAAATTTTATCGCTTTTATCGTGCTTTAATGTTAATTTTAGGTAAATAAAAAATATTTTTCCTTTTTTTTCTTCTAATAATATTCTTTTTTGTTTAATTTTTATCAATAATTTAAGGAGAAGTTATGGAAAATCGAATGCCAAT
>CAZPSM010000082.1:10527-10789 GCA_964589125.1 uncultured Hyphomicrobiales bacterium
GCCAATGCTCGGAGACAAGTTTCCAGAAATTCAAGTTCAAACTACTCTTGGCAGTTTCAAACTCCCGAACGATTTTTCGGGCAAATGGTTTATTCTGTTCAGCCATCCGGCGGACTTTACCCCGGTTTGCACTACCGAATTCGTAGCATTTCAAAATCGATATGAAGAGTTTAAAAAATTGAACTGTGCACTTATCGGGTTAAGTATGGACCAAGTTTTTTCCCATATTAAATGGGTAGAATGGATTAAAAAACATTTAAAC
>CAZPSM010000083.1:0-10474 GCA_964589125.1 uncultured Hyphomicrobiales bacterium
CATACCAACTTTTTCTTCTTCTCCTTTGATTTTGGGCGCAATTGCGATACGGACTCTCGGGTTAGGGAAAGGAATTGGCGCGTAGTCGATATTGAAACCCTTTTCGTGGAGAGTATGGTTAATTTGAGTGCTTTTTAGTTTGACCGTTGCTCCAATATCGCCGGCAATAAGTTGGGCGACATCGATGCGTTTCTTCCCATTAACAATAAATAACTGGTTGAATCTTTCCACTTGCGATTTTTGTTCATTAACAAGGTCGTTCCCCGGTGCCAATTTCCCAGTTTGAAGTTTAAAGAAAGTCATATCGCCAAGATGGGCTTCGCTTGTAAGTTTAAATACAAAAAGGGAGGCAGGTAAACTGGCATCGACTTTTTGGATATTCCCAACACGGGTCGGGCGACCCTCCATTTCTGTTGGTGAAGGACAAAAATTCAGAACAAAATCAATAAAGTAATCCGTGCCAAAATTATTTTTCGCATTTACACAAAGAACCGGAAAAATATCCCGATTGATGATTGCTTTCTTTACGGCTGGAAAAAGTTCAGAATCATCGAGCGTTCCACTCTCAAGGTACTTATCCATTAGTTCTATGTCGTTTTCAGCAATCATTTCGAGCAACTCATTTCGATATGATTCGAGTTTACTCCGCTCGTTTTCCGAAATATCCTTGATTGTAGCAGTCGAAGAATTGGGAGCATATTCATATAATTTCATATCGAGTATATTGTAGAAAGATTTAAAAGAAGGACCAATGCCAACTGGGAGATGGAACGCAATTACTTTTCTACCAAAAATCTCCCGAAGTTGTTTGTATGTATTATCGAAATTTGCTTGATCGATATCGAGTTTGTTGACGACAAAGAAAGCGGGGGTTCTAAACTTGTTGCAGTATTCCATTGCATTTTCTGTGCCAACCTCGACCCCGGTTTGTGCATTAACAAAGATAGCACCCGTTTCGACAACATTAAGCGAAGCAATCATTTCGGCGATAAAATCGTCGTAGCCGGGTGTATCGATAATATTAATCTTGTGTTTGTTATGTTCAACAAAAAGGATTGAAGAAAGGACTGAACAGTGCCGTTCTTGTTCGACTTCATTGAAATCGGACTGGGTTGAATTCTCTTCGATGCTACCGCGCCGATTGATGACCCCGCATTGAAAGAGCAAACACTCGCTGAATGTGGTTTTTCCAGTATTTGCATGACCAATTAAGGCAATGTTCCGGATTTGATTCGATTCATAAACGTCCATTGATTTACCTAACAATAATTAACATAATTTTCAGATAATAAATAATAAAAAAACAGCAAATTATTGAAATTTATCGAAATTTTAAAATTAAATATAGAAGTTTCTATTATTTGTTGTTTAGATAGACAAGAGGTTGTAGCAAATGGTAGATTTTTACAAATCCTTAGGTAATAACTTTCCAATTAGGTTTTGACTATTGCGAAATATAGATGATTTAGAAAAATATTCCTAATAAAATTATATACTTATGTTTGCTTTTCTTTCGTTCTTTTGCTAATAAAATAAGCATATTTTAAAACAACAAAATTTCTCTTTACTAATTTGAATATCTCAGATGCCTTCCAATATTTCCTTTCCTACTTGTTCACTTCTTTGAGCCATTTCACCAAGAATTCTACGAAGCCATCGATAAATTTTTTAGGCAAAATTCCGTATTCGCTTACTGCTCCTATTTTTGACTTCTGGAATAGATGATTCGCATCGGGAAAAACTTTAATTGTAAACTGGTTGCTTTTTGTTAGAGATTTAAGTCTTGTTAACATCAGTGACGAAGGAACTTGCTGGTCGTTACCACCAAATACAAAAAGAATGGGACAACGAATCTTTTTGATGTAATCCAAGGGTTCGATATCGATAAACTGCCGAAACCAGTCGCTTCGTAAACTTTCCAATTGAATTTGTATATTTCGTTCAATTAGCCTGTCGGTGATTTGAGAGCGCACTTGTTCGGGGTATAACTCTATCTGTTTTCGGGCTTGCTTCATCATTATATCGCGTGCAAGTTCAATGTTTTTGTTTTCTCGTATTATGCTATAAATGGTGTATTGCTCCGAAATAGTTTCTTCGATTATTGAATCTGGGATACCCTCGTTTTTCATTTGGATTCGAATTTGTTCGGCAATCAGACTATCGCCGCGAACGACGGGCCCCGCCAAACTGACAATAAAAGCAAACTCCGAAGACTCTGCTTCGGCGATGAATGCAGCCAATGCTCCTTCGCTGTGTCCAAGAATACCAATTCGATTGCTATCTACGTCATTGCGACTCTTCAAATAGTTTTTGACTGCTAATATATCTGAAGCAACATCGAAAGTAGTTGAACTGCCTTCGTTCTTGTCTTTGGAGCCGCCAGCACCCCGGTCATCGGTTCTAATTGTTGCCAAACCGCAACGGACAAATTCATCGGAGATTACTTTGAAAATTTTAAATCCGAAGACCTCCTCGTCGCGATTTTGGGGCCCACTCCCAGTAACAAATATGATTGCTGGATACCGCTTTCTTTCGAGTGGGCGCGAAAATGTCCCCGCAAGTTCAATTTCTCCATTGCGCACAACAACTTCCTCTTCGTAGAACTTGGGCATTGAGTCTTGTTGGTGGATTTCTTCTTCAAAGTATTTTTCGAGTTCAAACTTTCCAACTATACCCATCTGGCGGAATTCACCCGATATGTTAGCCGAATCGGTACCGCTATACTTCAACATCCCACTAAATTTAGCGACATTCATAGCGTTAATAATTAAATCGAAGTAGCAACTATCCCTTTCTATTTTAATATTCGAAAGACTTAAATTAAAAGCGTTCTGTTGTGGAATATCGATATAACCAATAACTTTATTACTACTATCCAAAGCAAAACAAGACTTAATAGCAATCTTGTTGTTCAAAACGTTTATTCGTCCTAACCAACAACCTATAAGGTTCGAATCCGATGATTGCCCGCAAAAGGAAACAATAAAGAACAAAGTAACAACTAATTTCATAAACTCTCTAATAAAAAATCAAAAATAACAATAATTAAGGTAATTATTTAGTACGAATTGTTTCGAAAAGCAATTTAAATATATCATTCTTATGAAAATTAAACTTAAATTCCAAAACTTCTAAATCAATCCTACTTTCTTAAAAAATATTTTTCTATGGCAACTTGGGGACTTAACACTCTTGTCGTTAAACCTATAACGACCATATTCGCCACAATAAACGCATTATAACTAGCAAGAATTTTAATTAATTCACCAATTTAATTCGCTACCTTCAAATTACCTATGTACCAGCATTCGCGCATCCTTACCCCTTTAATTTCATACATAATAATACTTTATGAGTTTTTTTTAATCAAAATTTAATTGCCTATATAGTTAAACCTAAGTAGTTTTGTCTTCTCTAATTTATTTTGTTTCAAAAAGATAAGGTAAAATATTGTTGAATTTGATTTTGGAAATAGTCAAAGGTCGTCTTTTTTGGATTATCTCTCTTTGTTCCTTTTTTGTGATTTCGGTCTTATTCGCTAAAATTTTTCTTTTTGCAAATGAATCAATAACAAAGTCGGAGGCTTTCGATAATAAAAGCGATGCTTCTTTGAATATTCAGAAAATTCTTGAAAACGACATTTCCGAGTACTTTTATTATAAACAGGAAGGCAGAACCTCGTGGTATGGTCGCAGATTTCATAATCGTCGAACTTCGAGTGGGGAAAAATTCGATATGTATTCTCTGACGGTTGCCCATCGGTTTATTCCATTCGAAACTATTGTTAGAGTAACCAACGTCGATAATGGGAAATCGATTCTTGCTCGGGTAACCGACCGCGGACCGTTTGTCCGCTCCAAGATACTCGACCTTTCCTATTATTCCGCCAAAAAGTTGGAAGCATTGGGTAATCCAAAGGTCAAAATCGAGGCGCTTTTACCCGACGAAGAACCCTCGGTTGAAGTATCCGGAAATTACCTTTTTGGCTATTCATACGATTATCCACTGGTTTGCCTACCCGAAAATAATTTTCAAATCCTTGCCGAATTTAGCGATTTCGATGTTGCCATTGAATACTACGAACAAATTTTGGAGAAATTCCACGACTTTTTTGTGTATTTGCTGATTCCGTCGAATCAATCGCTCGAGTCGGTTCGAGAAGGTAAAACACGGAAATACTCGATTGGTTTCTTGCCTATCAGAACGGCGGGAATCAACAAGGAATATTTTGTACGTACTGTTGAATAATTACATTTTTTCCTAAAAGTTATTAATTATTATGTATTGAAAGATTTTGTTATTTGTTTCTTTCTTGTTAATTTTGTAACTCTTTATTTAGTAATTTCTATTTCGAGGTGAAATGAACTACACAGGACCAAAGGTAAAACTATCGAGAAAATTCGGGTTTTCGCTGACTCGGAAGGCTGAAAAATATACACAAAAGAAGCCATATCCTCCGGGACAACACGGAAAACTGAAACGACGAGCAAAACTTTCGGATTATGGACGCCAGTTGTTCGAAAAGCAAAAACTTCGTTGCCAATACAATATTTCTGAAACACAATTGCAAAACTATTTCGAGAAAGCCTCGAAGATGGTTGGCAACACTGGCGATTTGCTTTTGCAACTGCTGGAATCTCGGCTGGATGCACTTGTTTATCGTTCTGGCTTGGCTCCAACTATTTATTCTGCTCGTCAGTTGGTTTCCCACGGACATATCCTTGTCGATGGTAAAACTGTAAATATTCCATCTTACCAATTAAAGCCTAATTCGGTTGTTTCGGTTAAAGAATCGAGTAGAAAAATTCAGGTAATTCAGGATTCAATTCGCGGTTCAGCAGCACCTCCTCCTTATATTGAACTTACCAAAGCCGATTTTTCGTTTAAGTTCCTCTATGTTCCACCGAAGGAGGAAATTCCCGTCGTTTGTGAATTACCACAAGTTGTTGAATACTACTCCCGATAGAAATCCTTTATAACAATACAAAAGAGGCTCTCGAAAGAGAGTCTTTTTTTATTGTTATGCAAAGTCATTTCGGAATTTCGTCCAGTAAATAAACAGGGATATTTTGAACTAAGCGAAGAGAATTTCCTAATTGAGCTTGTTTATTTTTTAATCTTTATGGCTTCACCACTACCATTTATGTTTAAAACAAAGCGGTTGGGGTTGCCATCGTAATAAACGTCCCCGGAACCATTTATTTCCAAAATAAGTTCGTCTTGGGCAGCAACATAGGCATCGCCGGAGCCATTGATTTCTACTTTGGATATTTTTGCATTGAGTTTGGAGGCAAAGATATCGCCCGACCCATTTACCTCGGCAGAAAAAGTAGTGCAACTACCCCCAACTTGGATTTCCCCACTTCCATTGATTTCGAGCCAAACTCTTTCGGTAAAAACACTATCGATTCGAACATCTCCCGACCCATTGATTGAAATACCTAAGCCATCGGTTTTAATCGGGGTTTGAGCAAAGAAATCCGCTGAACCTTCAATTTCAACTTTCCTTAACTCTTTCGAGGTAATGTAAATATTTAATTTATGTGGGCAAATGCTTTTGTCGCTATCAATAATCAATTCTTTGCCTCGAACACTTGCCGTTATATATTGAAGCAAATTATTGTCGGTTTCTATAGCAATCTTATATGTATCTCCTTGAACATAGAATATATTTCCCAAAACGTTAATGCTTATTTGGTCGAATTCATCTATGCTTCTACTCTCTCTCTGTATTGTTCCGGAACCTTCCGAACAAATAAACACACCGAAGCAACCTGTTATTGCAACCAAGGATAACAAAAGTAATAATAGATATAGTTTTCTCATTTTTATGTTAATAACGACTCGTTAATAAATACGTAATGTTCTGGAAAAAGTTTCAAATTTTTTGTCGTCCTACGCAATAATATTCGAAACCATATTTATCCATTTCTTCGAGTGAAAAGAGATTTCTCCCATCGAAAACGAGAGGTTGTTTCATTGCTGCTTTCATTTGCATAAAATCCGGATTTCGGAAAATGGTCCATTCCGTTGCAATAATTAGTGCATCTGCTCCATCGAGACACTCATACATATTTTTTGAATACTCGATTTTTTCCCCATATACTTTGCGTGTATTTTCGATTGCCTCGGGGTCGTAGACACATATTCGAGCATTGTGCTCCAATAAAAGGTCGATAATTTTGAATGCAGGTGCTTCGCGAACATCGTCGGTATTGGGCTTGAAAGCAAGCCCCCAAAGGGCAAACCGAAGATTAGAAATATTATTCCCAAGCCGTTTAAGAATTTTATTGAAGAACCAATGTATTTGCTTCTGATTTACCTCGTATGCAGCCTTTACAATTGTCAAGGGTGTGTTTACTTCTTCTGCTGAATGGAGTAAGGCTCGAATGTCCTTCGGGAAGCACGAACCGCCAAATCCGAGCCCAGCGAACAAAAATCTCCTCCCGATTCGACTATCTGAACCGATTCCGATGCGAACTTTTTCGATATCGGCTCCGACTGCCTCGCAAAACGCAGATAAATCGTTCATAAACGAAATTTTCGTTGCCAGAAAGGAATTTGCAGCATATTTGACAACTTCGGCTGTCCGCTCGTCGAAAACAAAAATGGGATTACCGCTTCGCACAAAAGGCTCGTAAAGGTCTCGCAAAATCTCTTCGGCAAATTTGCTTCGAGTGCCTATGATTATTCGCTCCGGCTTCATCGCATCTTCCACTGCAAATCCTTCGCGCAGAAACTCCGGATTGCTAACAACTTCGACGTTATTTCCCGGAAAGACCTCGTCGAATATTGCTTTTATTCTCGAAACAGTTCCTACTGGAACAGTACTTTTGTTAACAACTATTTTCTGTTCGAAAACATCATTCTTTCTAAAAATTTCGGCTATTTGCCACGAAACATCGAGAACGTGGCTCACGTCTGCTGAACCATTTTCATTAGGTGGAGTTGGCAAGCAAAGAAATGTAACTTGGCTTTCCCGAACTGCTTCGTCGAGTTTGGTTGTAAAATTAAGCCTACCATCCCGAACATTACGAATTATTAAAGGCTCTAAACCCGGTTCGAAGATTGGAGAAATCCCAGATTTGAGTAGTTCCACCTTTTTTTCATCGATATCAACACAGGTTACCTTATTGCCGGTAGCAGCAAATGCTGTTCCCGAAACTAACCCAACATAACCAGTTCCAACAACACAAATTCGGTACGACATTCTTGGTTCTTTATGATTATTTAAAAAAGCAAAATTAATATTTATTAGGGAACTGAATTGTTGAAACATAGAAAAATCTAACAATTGACCAAGGGGTTGCAACTCCTTGGTCAATGTCAACAATAGGGGATTGTTATTCTGAACGCAGTGAAGAATCTAACAAGAGATGTAAAGCAAGAAATTCTTCACTTCTTCCGTTCCGCAAGGCTGAACGGAATCCGTTCAAGAATGACGGGATAAGAAGATTCTTCGTTTATAGCGATTATACGCATTATTCCAAGACAAAGATGTTTTTCTTCTCGCATATTCTTTTCAGCTCGTCGGGCCAAACCGTAACAGTTACCTCGCCAAGATGAGCCTTGCGAAGCAGTAGCATTTGTACCCTTCCTTGCCCGATGCCCCCGCCAATACTCAAGGGAATTTCGTCTTTCATAATAGCCTGGTGGTATGGAAGTTCAAGGTAATGCATAAGGTTAGAAAGTTCAAGTTGCTTGACAAGGGTTTCCTTTGTAACACGGATTCCCATTGAAGAGAGTTCATGGCGCCGGCGAGTAACATGGTTCCAAACAAGGATATCCCCATTTAATCCGTGTGTATCTTTGCCTGTTTCGTTGGATGTATCCGTAACCCAATCGTCGTAGTCAGCGGCTCGCATTTCGTGTGGGTATCCATCTTTAAGCACCCAACCAATTCCAATTATGAAGAAAGCAGGGTATTCTTGCAAAAGTTTCGTTTCGCGCTGTTTGCGTGGCAAATCGGGGTATTTTTCGAGCACTTCTTCGGCATGAATGAAGGCTATTTCTTTTGGCAAGTTAGGATATTTAGGATTCTTAAGTTGTGGAAACATATCTTGGACAAAATCTTCCGCATCGGTAATAACCTTCCATATCTTACGCACAATATTTTTTAGAAATTCAAGGTTGCGGTCTTCCATTGTTATAACTCTTTCCCAATCCCATTGGTCAACATAGGAACTATGGTCGTGGTCAAGGAAGTAGTCCTTACGAACTGCCCGCATATCTGTTAGAATTCCTTCACCAACTTCACAATCGAATTGTTTCAATGCAATGCGTTTCCACTTTGTTGCCGCCTGAACAATCTGTGCATTTAGCCTTGGGGAAATGCCAAGTCCACAAGGAAACTCAACTGGAGTCCGCGAACCATCGCGGTCGAGATTATCGTTGACTCCACTTTCCCTTGTAACAATTAACGGAACTTGAACCATAAATAAGTTCAATTCTTTGCATAAGTTCCTTTCAATGAAATCCTTGACTGCGTAGATAGCCTTCTGTGTGTCCTTGCGGTTTAAAATTGCATTGTAATCGGTAGGTAGAATTTTCTCTACCTCTTCGTAAGTGCTAATACCCGGACCTGCTAAATCGGCTTTTTTGTCTAACATAATTCCTCCTAATTAAAAACATTTGTGAAAATATAAATTAAAAATAAATTGACAATTTTTTGCATACAAAAATTTTTATATATCAAAGATGTTGCTCCTTTCAGATTGGTTGCAGAAATAGATTTTTAATCATATTCTATAATGCGGAATACAGGGCGCAGGTTGTTTCTTTTTGGATTCTTTTAGATTCATCGAGGCTTAATATGAAGTTTGGGGTTGGGATATCCCTTCCATGTTCAGTTTCATCCTAATATGAGATGGAAAAAGTAAAAACATACGACATCCAAATCTAAGAAAATTAATTGGTTAATGCATTTGTTATAAACAAGAATCATAATTTTCGTAATTTTGTGTCTTTTTAAAAAATTGAAATTAGAAATGTATGATTTTGTGTTCAAGCCGTTTAACGAAATGACCCTCGCTGATTACGAGCGAGTTGGTTTCAAAGGCGGCTTAGAAGTTCATCAGCAGTTAAATACAGAAAAGAAATTATTTTGTCGTTGCCCTGTTCCCAAAATGCCATACAAAGGGGAATATCATTCCGAAATCCTGCGCCGTATGCGTCCGACCCTCTCCGAACTCGGGGAATACGACGGAACTGCCCTTATGGAATTTAAAACCCGTAAAGAAATCATTTATAGAATCAATCGAAATAACATCTGCACTTACGAGATGGACGATACCCCGCCATTCGAGATTAACGAGGAGGCTTTGGACACTGCATTAGAAATTGGTTTAGCGATGAATGCAAAGGTTGTCGATGAACTCCATATAGCAAGGAAGCAGTATCTCGATGGTAGTATCCCTAATGGATTCCAAAGAACAGCAATTTTTTGTATCAATGGCTGGATTCCATATAAAGATAGGCAAATTGACATAGTGCAAATGTCTATTGAAGAAGATTCTTGCCGCGAAGTTTTCGATATTGGTCATACCCGGACATATTTGACCGACCGCCTTGGGACACCATTAGTCGAAACCGTTACAGCACCACAAATGCGAACCCCTGTCGAAATCGCAGAAGTAAATAACATAATTCGAAAGGTTTGTAGAAGCACGGGTAAAGTCCGTGTTGGGGTAGGGGCAGCTCGTCAGGACGTCAATGTTAGCGTTTACGGAGGCACACGCATCGAAATCAAAGGCGTTCACAAAATCAACCGTATTCCTATACTCACATACAACGAGGCGATGCGGCAGTGGAATTTGTTGCGTTTGCGAGAAGAACTCCATCGACGTGGAATTACCCCAGAAACGTTCAGCGCAGAACATTACGATGTAACAAAGATTTTGAAACGGACCTCCTTCTATCCAATCTCTCGAGCCCTTCAAGAGGGATGGGTTGTGCGGTGTGTAAAACTTCCCGGCTGGAAAGGTTTGCTGGAATGGAAAACTCAAACATACACGATTTTTGCTAAAGAGATTTCCGACAGAGTTCGTGTTATTGCTTGTCTTACAACTTTACCTAATATTATTCATTCCGACAGTATTTATAATACTATTTCCAGAGAAGAAATAGACAAAGTGAGGAAACACATCGAAGCAACTTCCGATGATTCGTTTATAATTGTTTGGGCAGACCAAAGTGACATTGAAACTGCTGTAAACGAAATAACTATTCGTGCCCGAGAAGCGACAATTGGAGTGCCTTCGGAAACTCGACAGGCTTTGCGCGATGGAACTACCGGCTTCGAAAGAATTCTACCGGGTCCAGATAGAATGTATCCCGATACCGACCTACCACCGAAGAAGATTACTAATGAACGGATTGAGCGTATTCGAGTAAATATGCCAAAACCTTTTTGGGAACGAGAAAAATGGTATCGCCAACTCGGGGTTCCAGAAGACCGTATTGAACCACTTTCGAT
>CAZPSM010000084.1:0-8101 GCA_964589125.1 uncultured Hyphomicrobiales bacterium
GATTCCTTGTATTTGCAAAATGGCTGTTATGAATTCCATTTTTATAACTTTTTGGAATGTGGGCTCGGTTTCTGGTATTTCGAAAGGCTTTACGGGTTAACCAACGGGAGTTTATATATTACAAGCGATGGATTGAGCCTATATAACGCTCCAATTGATTTTGGCGCATCGATTCACCACCATTTTCGAACAGGTTACCAACCCACTGCTTCTTATACTCCCGATACAGTTAATTTTGGCTACGTAAAGGTTGGCGAAACGAAAATCATCCCAGTTGTAATCAAGCCATTAAATATAAAAGGACTAACTGTTTCCAATCCCAAGATTGTTCTTGGCGAAAAGAAAGGCTATCGAATTGAAAACATATCGCCCCCTCTTAATCCCAATAATAGTTCCTTGAATCTTAGTTATGGCGATTCCGTATCGATTTTCGTTTCGTTTACTCCTCCAAAGGATGGAAAATTTACATCCTCGTTGACTTTATCGACAAACGACTTAAAAATGCCACAGATTACGGTTCCATTGATTGGTAATGGAATCAGCGAAAGTTTCGTCGATTCAGATTTCTCCGATATTGAATTTCGGTGGAGATACATATCGAGCAATATCCTCGAATTGAGTTTCGCAAGTAAAAATGTTCACCGATTGGAGTGTATTCTTTATAATTCTGCTGGAATGGAAAGTGTGTTGTTGTTTAGTGATTATATTTCGCCGGAAGGCAAAACTATACAAATCGATTTGACGATTATTCCTTCGGGAGTATATTTTATTAAATTATCGGACAGAACCAGAACAAGAGTTTTCCATATACCGATAATTAAGTAATTGATTTACTAAATGCTTCCGAAAGCAATTAGGATGAGCAAGATTGTTCAACTTTTATTAATGATTAGTCGAATTTTTTTTGATAAAAGTGGCAATATGGGGTTTTACCTGTTTTGGAATAATAATCTTGGTGGTATTCCTCTGCTTTCCAAAATTTGCCGAACTTTTCGAGTTTAGTCGCTACATCGTATTTTTTATTTTTAAGAATTTCAATTAACTCTTCGGCAACTTCCCTTTGTGCTTCATCAATGTAGAAAATTACCGAGCGATATTGTTCACCGACGTCTGGGCCCTGCCTGTTTACCTGTGTCGGGTCGTGAATTTCGAAGAAGTATTTAGCCAAATCTTTATAGGAAATCACAGCAGGGTCGAATTCTATTTCGACTGTTTCAGCATGGCCAGTTGAGTCGGAGCAGACTTCCTCGTAGGTAGGGTTGTCTTTGTAGCCGCCCGAATAGCCGACGGTTGTAGCAACAACTCCGGGAAGTTTTTTGAAAAGATACTCGACTCCCCAAAAGCAACCACCCGCGAAATAAGCCTTTTGGAATTTTGTTCCCGGGGTATTTGGAACAAAATTGAGCGATATTGAATTTACGCAGTGACGAACATTTTTCGCAGTATAGTTTTCTCCGTAGAAGATATGTCCAAGATGTGCACCACAATTTGCGCAAATAATTTCAGTTCGGAGCCCATCTTTATCGGGAACTTTTTTCACAGCATTTGGAATTTCATCGTCGAAACTAGGCCATCCACATCCCGAGTCGAATTTATCTTCGGAACGATACAAAGGAGCATTGCATCTTTTACACACATAAATTCCTTCTTCGAAATGCTTATAGTATTTTCCCGTGAAAGGTTGTTCAGTACCTTTATGCACGATAACCCATTCTTCTTCGGGGGTTAATTTATTGAACTCCATCTTTTTCCCGCACCCAATTAAAAAAACAAAATTAATTATTAATAGGAATCCATTTATAATAAAAAAATTCATTTCTCCCATTCAAAAACAAGTATAGAACTTTAAGACTCATTAAATTAAATTTTAGTTTAAATAAATATAATGCTATTATGTTTATAGGTTCCTGTGTAGGTTAATTTTTGGTTTGATGGTAGAGGGAATCTGTCGTCTTGTAAAAATAAAAATTAGTTTTTATTCCCAGTTTTCGGTGGTTTGGTTACTATATTTGTCCAACAGTTCATTAATCAAAGATATATATTTTTGTTCGTAAATATCCCAGGTGAATTTGTTGCGAATGTACTCGCGGGAGCGAGTTTTGTATACCTCATATTTTGCTGGATTTTTGTAGATGTCTGTAATTATACTAATCCATTCTGTTGGCTTATCGGCGATTAGTAAAACTTCATCTTGCGAGGTGGCAATAGGGTAGGCGGAATATGGTGTAGTAATAACGATTGTTCCAAGAGCCATTGTTTCTAAGATTTTGTTCTGAATCCCGCCTCCGGTTTGCATTGGGGCAACCACACACAGGCTTGATTTAAGCAGAAGATAAGGGTCGTCGATATACCCACGGATGGAGATTCTTGGATTTTCCTTTTGCAATTCGATAATTTCTTTTGTTGGGTTTGCTCCTACAATTTGAAAGTTAATTTCGGATGGTAATTCCGGCAGGATATTCTTTGCAAACCACACAACAGCATCAATATTTGGTTGATAGTCCATTTTACCAAAGAAGGATACAAAATTCGAATATTCGGTTGCTGTCTTTTGATATTCAAGCAAGGACTGATTTGTTCCGTGAGGGAACCAATGTATTTTTCTGCAATTAAAATAATCAATGTCGCGTTGATTAAATAGAATGGTAGCATCGAAATGTTCAATCATTTTTGCTTCATACCGCAACATTCTTGGATATTCAAGGAAATAAATAAATTTCCAAAACAGCGATGAAGTTCTTTTGTAGGAGGATTTATATGTCAAGCCGATACTATCTGCCATATCGAAAATTTTTGGTTTTTGTTTTGAGTAAACATATTCAGCAATTCTAACTACCGCGGCAATTATTAAATCGGCATTTTCGGACTTTTGGTCGATATATTCTTGGGCTTCTTTAAAATAATAATAATTAATCTGAAGTGGTTTAGAGTTGAAGAGGAACTTAATTGTATTCAAAAGGAAGCGCCACCTTGGGAAAGTGAATACTTTGTAAGAATCGGTATGGTTGCGAAGGAAATCTTCATCGTCGGCGGTTAAATCTTCCCTTGTAATAACCACCAAATCTACTTTGAAGTGTTTGGAAAGTATTTTAACTAAATTATAGTTTTTAACTTTATCGCCACCAATTGGAGGCGAAGGAAGACGTGGCATCACCAGAAGGATTCGCTTCTCTTTCAATTCAAGTACCCATCAAGTAGACAAAACCCAATCTTAACACAATCTTAAAAATTCAAAAATACAAAAAGAATACCAGGAAAAGAGGCTCTGTGGTGTATTATTTATGGAAACATTTTAGAAATATTGCTACTCGCTCAATTTAGCAATGCGCCTTTTAAGCTTATGTTACGGATTATGAACTTTGGGGTTTGCTCACTATAAAAATAAAAACCCCGAGTAGATTGCGTTGGTTACTGTCATACCCGGGGCAAGGGGGTTTTGTCCTAATCATTGAATGTTCGAGACTTTGAAAATCTTGGTTTGCCCCTCCATAATGATATAAACGAAATAGATTCCGGGGCTAAGTTCATAGGAACTCCATATAACTTGGTTTGCATTATTTATGCTTGTTGCTCTAAAGAGTTCCCTTCCCAGGGCATCGTAAATTGCAACCTTGGGATTTGGTTGGGTACCGAATGGGAATTGCGCGACGATAAAGTCCTTGAATGGATTGGGGAAGACAGTGATTGTATCTTCTGAATCGTTTGCAACATCGCTGGTCTTTGCAACTTTAAATGTTCGTGCTGTCGACCAATCACTTTCCAGTACACTATTGTATGACATAACGCGCCAATATAGCCAAGTATCTTCGGGAAGGGTTTGGAGAGTAACACTATTATTTTCGTAGAATATCATCTCTTGAGCAACGAATTCAAAATCTTTATCGTAGGCTATTTGAAGTTTGAAGAAAATATTTGAGCCGGTCCTTTCCCAAACGAATTCTACTGGGAGAGTAAGGTTTCCCAGTTTGTCCAAAGGTGAAATTAAGTTCGGGGAGCGTAATACGGTTATAAATGAGTAAATTTGAGACCAATTGCTTTGCATTTTATCATTAATGGAACGAACTCGCCAGTAAAACTTTGTTCCATAGGGTAATGAAGTTATTCCGAAAGAGGTATCGGTTATGGTTTGGTCTTGGAAAATATTGATAAATACCGGGTCGGTAGAAATTTGGATTTGATATGTATTTGCCGATTGGTTCCCAAGCCAAATTAACTTGTCGCTTAATCGGAAGTTCTTGGTGTTGTCCCGTGGGTAAATAAGAATTGGTGGGGTAAGAAAGTTTTCTGGCACAGTAGTAAATGAATGAATATCGGACCAAGGGCTTTCGCTATTAGTTTCTGTTGCTTTCACTCGCCAATAATATGCCATCGAATGAGTAAGCCCCGAGTAAACAAAAAAAGTTGTTTTTGGTAATACATGGGAAGTTATTCCAAACTCGAAATCTGGGTCGGTTGTGATTTGTAAAACATAACCAGTGGCAAAAGGAACTTCTTCCCATTGAAAAAGTCCTTTCGTGGGAGCAAAGGTATCTCCATTTATTGGCAATGTAAGTTTTGGAGGTGCAAGCTGAGTTTTAAACATATAAGTTTCGGACCAATTACTTTTTCCGTCGGAACCTATCGAACGGACCTTCCAGTAATATTCGGTAAAATATTCTAATCCTTGGTAATGAAACGATGTTCCGTAAACATCCGGATTTTCTATAATGTTTTGGATGAATTGTGGAGATTTAGAAATTACGATTGAATAGTGTGTTGCTCCGGCAGCGGGAAGCCACGAAAGTTCACCTTCGATTGGAACATTATTGGTTTTGTTTACTGGTGAAAGAAGTATTGGTGGACCTACAATAGTTGTGAAAGTTCTTGTTGCTGACCAAAGCCCATAATTTTCACCCTTCCGAAGTCGAACCCGCCAGTAATATTGTGTGTAATTATTTAAATTTGCTACATCTATGAAGGAATTAATAAGAAGGGTGTCTTCGATGGTCGAAGAGAATTTGCTATCTGTGGAAAGTTGGAAGTGATACACTTCGGCACCTTGGACTGGAAGCCACGAGAAACGAACATTTAGCAACACATTTTTTGCTTCATTATCGGGTGCCAAAAGAGATACCTGCTGGAAAAGCGTAGTAAATTTCTGAGTAGTTGACCAAGAACTAATGCAATTGGGGCGAACCCCACGAACACGCCAATAATAGGTTGTCCCCGCTTCCAAGTTCCTTAATACCAAAAAGGTATCCCTTATGTTCGTAGCTTCGAGAAATAGAGTATCAAAATTTTGATTCTTTGAAACTTGGATATGGTAGGATTCGCCTGCTATATATTTACGCCAAGAAATGGTTGCATTCAGTGGTTGATTTATAGCATTATCGGGTGGGTTAACTGGTATCGGTATCCCAATCGAATTTGTTCCAATACAAAATTCCCCATAACCGGAAATATCTGCTTCTAATCTATTGTATTGTGCATTGTATGTTGTCGAAAGCTCTGTAAAGGCTCCAATTCCTTCGGTTTGGCGGAAATAAATCTTTAAATCTTGAGCGTTCGAATAACCTTGTAATCCGTTTAAATTAATTATTATCTTGCCGGCAAAAGAGTTAATTCCTTGTTTTGTAATTAACCAGCGATAAGGCAAGCGAGAACAGGGTCCAGTTGTGGGTATATTAATAGGTTCGTAGCGATGTTTTTCAATTGTAATTTTTCCACTACCGTTCACACTTGTAATTTGAAGCGTTGCATTTGTATTGAATTGAGAGTTCGAAAAGTTATATGTTCCAGTCCCCGATACATTCAAACCAACAGCATCCATTCGAAAGATATAGCGATATGCACGGTAAGTTCCTGCACTACCCGTCAATTCCAAAGCGATTGTACCATTTTGTGTTACTTCCGTAAGAAGGTAATTATGACCACTTTGAGCGTCGGTTCCACCCCAACCGATTATAGTATTCCCATTGGGTAGGCGCTGAACACTTCCCATTGCAGTAGAAACAATATTTTCCGGGTGTCGAAACTCCCATACTTTTCTTGCTGTTAGGTTATTTTCGTCGATTTGGTATTCGACGGCGCGACTGTATGGATTAGGTTTTAGATTTCCATTATCGAAAAGTAATATGTTTCCGTTAGGCAATTGAATTGCATCGTGCTGGTGCGAAAATCCAAAGAAATTTCCAATTGTGTCGTTAACAAATCGGAACTGATTCCTTCTGGATTTACTACCTCCCATTCTCCATATAATATTTCCGTTCTGAATGTTAATCTTGGTTATTTCATCCAAATGCCTGCAGGAAATCAGAAGATTGCCATCGTTTGTAAGCTTAACAGAGTTAATATGGAAAGGATTAATTGAATATCCCGTCAAATCTATATCTTCGGTAGCATCGAGAACTGAATAGTGGTCGAGTGCATCCCATTCCCACATAACTTGTTTTGTAAGTCTATTTATTTTTTGCAATATAAACGATTTGACTTGAGCATTTGGGTGACCGTTGGGAACGAGTTCACTCATATCCACTGTTCTAATGACCTCGGCAATAACTATGTAATTTCCATCGGGAAGAATAAGAAAATCGTGGAAATCAGTATTGTATCCAACCGCTCCTACCGTATCTAAAACGTTAAAACTTGAATCCATTACAATGAATTTTCTTTGCTCTACTTCGAAAGCAGTGAGTTTTCCGTTCGACTGGATTTTGAAATCAAAAACTCCTTGCGAAAATATCCCTAAATCTTTATAATATGCTCTGAAGCCATTATTATCGTAAACGGCGATATATCGTCCATTCAGCGGGCCAAGGAAAAAATAGCCCGGTTCAGGATGGTTCCAAGCGGTTCTTTCAATTACTAACTCACCCAGTTGAGAAAAAAGATAATTTGGGAAGCCAATACAAGCCACAATCAACACAATTAAGTAAAATGTTCGTTTTGTTTTCATTGCAACCCCCTTTTAATTAATTTTTAGGAACTTAAATCTATATAAGGACTTATTAGTTGTGCAATTTAGAAAGTAAACGCCCGACGATAAGCTACCTATCTGTACTTCAAATAATCTGTTTGTCGAATTGGTAAAGGTTGATTCCGAAACAATTTCTCCAAATGGATTTATGATTTTCAAGCTAACTGGGAATTCGTCCGATTCTTGAATCTTTATGAATAATTGATTTTCGATAGGATTGGGAAAAATTTCGATATTATTAGTAGTTTCATTCCCAACAGAACTTGCATCTGTTATTGTAAAAAACGATTGGCTTTCCGAAAACTTTGTGTTGTCTGAATATGAAGTAACTCGGACTTTGTATCTTGTATCTGTTGGAAGGCTTTCCGGAACTGCCCAATAATATTTCCCGTAGGCACTGTAAACTGTATCTGTAATATTTATCAAGGGGTTGTTGTCCAAATAGAGTGTTATAATGAAGGCATTATCGAGATTGTGTTTCCACTGAATAAGTTCGGTTTTGCCTTTGCTCCAAACTTCTCCACCATTTGGTGAAATCAAAGATATAAATGGTGCTTTTACCTCGAAAGTAAAAGGATTAGACCATGGACTCCAGCGAGATTTGCCGTATGAACGAACTCTCCAAAAATAAGTTTTGTCCTCGGGTAAAGGCGGGATTTCGACGATTGTGGTTTTTAAGCTATCTTGGCTAAATACTATGTTTGTGAAATTAGCATCTTCGGCAACTTGTATCTCTGAAAATTGATGCCAACCCTCTGGTGTCCATTGAAAGGTGATTTTATTTTCTTTGTTTAGTATGGAATTATCGCTTGGATTTGTTAAGGTTGGTCTTAACGGTGTTTCCACATAATCGTATGTTGCAAAAATGTATTCTCCGTCGAGTGAGTATGCATCACAAATAATTGTATTGTTGAGGTAATCGTATGTTGTTTGTCCTAACATTCGAGAAAAATAATCTTTGTTTGGATATTTTCGCCAAACCGCGATGTTGTTTTTGTGGATTAGTTGGGGGAACATATTTAAATTGAAAATGATTTTGCCTTTGAATTCCTGAATATGGCCAGATGAGATGATAACTTTGTATGGATTGACCAATGGTGTTTCGTAGTCGAATTTAGGATATTGAGGTGCATAGGGATATTTTTC
>CAZPSM010000084.1:8114-10420 GCA_964589125.1 uncultured Hyphomicrobiales bacterium
TGGATAAATGATAAAGAATCATCGGTTAATTTTTCGAAATAAATTGATACACCGGTGTTAATTTCACCATCGCTGAAATGTATGGTATCGGTGCTTGTCGGAGGAACTTTTTTATAAAGTAAATCAGAAATTTGCTCCTTTTTAACCACTGCTTCCGGGTTACCGGGAGGGTATGGGAATCGGTAAGCTCGGTAAGAGGTGGTCTGGAATGAGACTCCCTTCGGGAAAGATAGTTCAAAAGCAATTTCGTTGTTTGGGGTTACCTCGGTAACGTTTCTGTAGAAGTTACTCGTTACTCCTCCCCAACCAATTAAGGTATTTCCATTGGGTAAACGTTGAACCGACCCCATAGTTTCTCCGAAAATATCGGGATTGTTGCGATATTCCCAAACCAGGGTTGCCGTCATATTGTTTTCGTCGAGTTTATATTCAACAGCGCGAGAATACCGAGGGTTATGTTGGTTACCGTTGTCGTAAAGTGTAATGTTTCCATTAGGTAATCGGCGAATATCGTGTTGATAGGAAAAATAGGTTGGTGCATTCTCTTCGTGCTCGCCAATAAATTTGAACGAGTTTTGTAGCCCGCCGAGTCGCCATATAATTGCTCCGGTGGCTCGGTGAATTTTGGTAATTTCCGAAAGATGTCGCGAGGATATAAGAAGATTTCCGTCGTAGTCGAGTTCAACAGCGTTGATATGCACGGGGTCCACTGCTATTCCAGTCAAAGGTGCATAAGTTTCTGTTATTCGAATATGGTCCCAACTTCTCCATTGGAATACTACGTTCTTATTGGCATCGAGTTCTTGAACAATAGAACCGAGCACAATCGCATTTGGATTGCCTCCTTCGACAATTTCGCTCATATCGATAGGTTGCGGGTCGTATGCTTGAAGCAAATAATGTCCATTCGGTAACATTTTAAAGTCGTGAAAATCGGCAATGTATCCACCTTGGCATTGAACAGTGTCGATTACATTTAAATCTTTGTCCATTACCTCCATATATGATTCTGCCCAACCCCAACCTTGTGGAATATGGGATGTAATAATGCGAGCATTTGTAATTAACCCATTTGGTTGCATTTTAAAATCGAAGCCGGGAACGGGGACTTTTTTGTATTTTACTGGTTTCCCATCGTTGTCTAAAATCATTAAGTAACTTCGTTCTGCGCCCATCCCGAAATTTGCTATGTAAATATGGCCCGGAGCAGGATTATTGACCGAATTGATGATAACATTTGGAAAATCCGAAGGAATGGTATCGGCAAGAAGGTTGTTTTGCTCTTCTTTCGGTGGAAGGGTATTCAATGCATTAAAAATCTCGGGGTATTGGCTGGCAAAATATTCGGCAAAAACTTTCTTTTGTTCAACCGGTAGAATCTTTGTTGTTCTGAAACTATATTGTTTGCCCAAAATGTTTATCTGAACTTGTTCGTTGGGTGCGAAACGATTTTCTGTTCTAATAGAAATGGTTCTTTTATCGTCGGAAAGAAATGCCTTGAATTTGTGATTGCCCGAAATTTCTCCTTCTATTTTTATGTATCCAACAATATCATCTAATTGAACATTTTCGTTGAATCGAATTATTATTGGTGTTTCAATAGAATGCTTATCGGTATTGGCTTTTGGATAAAGATACTCAATTTCGATAGAAAAGGCTATATTATAGAATACGAAAAGTAAAGAAATAAAAAGAAGAATGCTTCTCATAAAAATATACCTCCATTATTAATTTGTTGAAAATGTTTATAATCTAATAACACAAGACTGAAATAAAAGTTACTCGTCCCGAATAAATCGTTGATTTTTTGTGTATTATTTTGTTGCATAGTCGCTAACTAATTCGTTATCCTCCATACAAAAGTAAAATATTGCCTCCAAGTAGATTGTAGCAATTCAAATGATTTATTTGTAGTTATTTTTTTGACAAACCTTCTTAGAGTAGATAGCAATTTTTCCTTTATAAATTTGTTTTAGGTGAAATAAAAGTTAAAGGTATTATTTTAAAATTTAGGAAGATGAAATTTTTTGTATAGCGGTTAAAATAATTTAGCCTTTATTTTGTTTATTAATGTCTTGAAATTTTGTGAATTTTTTACGATAAGTTGTTGTTTGTAAAATTAAGAAAAAATTCATAATTTTGTAGTCTGTGTTTTGGGCAGGTACCGAAGCGGTCAAACGGGGCAGACTGTAAATCTGCTGGGGAATCCCTTCGGAGGTTCGAATCCTTCCCTGCCCACGTGATTGCGGGAGTAGCTCAGTTGGTAGAGCATCAGCCTTCCAAGCTGAGGGTCGCGGGTTCGAATC
>CAZPSM010000085.1:0-10120 GCA_964589125.1 uncultured Hyphomicrobiales bacterium
AATTTAGGATAATATGCCGGGTCAAGCCCATCGAATTATTTATATGTATAGAAAGTTCTTGGAAGGTGAAGTACTTACATCGATGCAACTCCAAGATATGATTTCCGAAGAAATTGAGATTGTAAGCATTAGAACTATACAACGTGATTTAAGATTGCTTCAAAAAATTGAACCATCACTTGTTGGAAAAGCAAAAGGGAAAGAGATTATTTGGTCGATTCCAAAAGAGTTTCGTATTCCAAAGCAAATAGTTCGCTTCGAAACAGATGAACTGCTTGCTTTCCATTTTCTAAAAGCACACTTGAAAACTTTTCGTGGGACAATTATAGAAGAAGACGCAAAAAAGTTGTATAAAAAACTTGAGAAACTTGCACCCCAAGAAGTTGTTTTGGACGAAACAATTTATTGGGACCAGAACGTGGGTTATTATGATTACTCGAAAATAAATAACATTGTAGCAGATGTTATTCGAGCTACTGCCTCGAAAAATTGGTATAGTGTTACATATTCTGCACCTAAGAATGCTCAAAGTAAGGAATTTATAGTTCGCTTCGAAACAATTTTTTCTTATTTGGGGATGCTTTATGTTGTTGCGTATATGCCCAAACACAAAATTCACGCAAGTTTAGCCGTTCATAATATTTTAAATATCGAAGAGGCAAAAGATTTCTTAGGTGTTGCTCCACCATTCAATTTCCGCGAGTGGTCTATTTATCGTTTTGGTGTATTTTCGGGAGAGATTCATAACGTCAAATTATTGATTAAATCAGAGTTCAAGCACTTTTTCTTGAACAGGAAATGGCACGTAACACAAATCGAGAAAATTGATTCAGATGGTAATATGATTTTAGAGATGAAAGTCCCGGTAGGAGTAGACTTAATCAATTGGATTCTTAGTTGGAGTGATGCTATTATTGTATTGGAACCTCAAGAACTAGTAAAAAAAGTGATTAATCGTCTTCATCAAGCACTTAGTAGCTATGATTACGTTGTCGACCAAGGTGGGACATTAGTACCAACTCCTAAACAGAGTAAAGAACACACTGCCGCTCCTTCTACCAATAGTGAACAATCTTCGCCGGCAGAAGAAAAAATCACCGATGAACAAACTAAACCTCTTTACCGTTTTTCATTGAAGAAAAAGAAGTAATTATTTTTCGATAATAATTGTTACTGGTCCGTCATTGATAAGTTCAATATCCATCATTGCTCCAAACTCTCCGGCGACTACTTTACCTTGGATTGCAATTTTCAGTTGCTCGACAAACAAATTATAAATTGGTTCAGCAACCTCTGGTGGAGCAGAGTGTGTAAAGTTTGGCCGAAAACCACGCATAACATCCCCGTAAAGAGTAAAGTTTGAAACAACCATTATTTCACCCCCAACATTTTGAACCGAAAGGTTCATTTTATCATTTGCATCTGGAAATATTCTTAGGTTCACTATTTTATTTACAAGCCACCTAATGGTTTCTACATTGTCATCGCTTTTAACAGCAAGAAAAACTAAAAGCCCTTTGCCTATGCTTCTTTTTTCGTTACTTGAGCGAATGGTAACAGAACATTGTTTGACTCTTTGAACTACTGCAATCATTTAATTTTTAATAATGTGAATACTAAAACTGCAAAATTAGAATAAATCTTCTTTTAAATCGTTAAAGCCTATTTGCAAATAACTGAGAGGGAAAAATGCCAATCTACGAGTATCGCTGTGAAACCTGTGGTAAAGTCTTTGAATACCAACAAAGAATAACAGAAGAGCCTTTGAAAGTATGCCCTCCGGAAATTTGTGAATCTACAACTCATAAAGGGCAAGGCAATGTCCATCGGCTAATAAGCAAAGGTGTAGGATTAGTCTTTAAAGGGAATGGATTTTATATTACAGATTATGCTAGAAAGAATAGCAGTATTGCCCCGTCATTGGAGCCTTCGAATTCTGAAGGTTCAACAAATGTAACTTCAGCAACCGAGAACAAATAACCAAGAGAGAGAAACTTTTTAAATTTGTAGCATGGAAGGTATTCAATGCCTTCCATTTTTTTAAATTTGTATTTATTTAAAATAATGCAATGAAAGAAGAATTTTTAGAGAATCCAATTTTAGCAAATCTAAATCCGGTTCAACAAGAAGCAGTGAAAATACTCGAAGGACCTGTTCTTATTGTTGCGGGCGCTGGGAGTGGAAAAACCCGAGTGCTTACTCATAAAATTGCATATTTAATTGATAATGGCATTCCTCCACAAAATATTTTGGCTTTAACCTTTACCAATAAAGCGGCACAAGTAATGAAAGAAAGAATCGCAAACTTGATTAATTTCGAGGCTGCGAAGCGAATTTGGGCTGGAACATTCCATTCTTTATTTGCAAGAATTTTGCGAGCAGAAAGCCCTGCCATCGGTTACACTTCATCCTTTACAATCTACGACGCGGAAGATTCGCTTTCAATTATAAAAAGACTCATTCAGTCAAATTTAAATTCGAACCATAAACTCAATCCAGATTCTGTTCAGAAAATAATTTCGCTCGCGAAAAATAAAGTTTTGAGCCCGGAAGATTTTGCAAAGACTTCTTCGACACCGATTGAAAGAGAAATTGCAAATATATATAAGGAATACCAAAACTATTTACATCAAAATAACGCTATGGATTTCGATGATTTGCTGGTAAACACTTACGAACTTTTTTATTCATACAAAGAAATTTTAGAAAAATATCAAGATAGATTCACCTTCATATTAGTAGACGAATATCAAGACACAAATAGAGTTCAGTATTTAGTTCTTAAACAACTTTCCTCGAAATTTAAGAATATCACGGTAGTAGGCGATGATGCCCAAAGTATATATAGATGGCGCGGGGCAGATATTCGCAATATCCTTGAATTTCAAAAAGATTTCCCAGATGCAAAAATCATTCGTTTAGAACAGAACTACCGCTCGACCAAAAATATTCTCGGAGCTGCCGATAGTGTGATTCGTTTCAACCGCAAACAAATCGATAAGAAACTCTGGACCAACAATCCCGATGGAGATTTGATAGAACTTATCGTTGGAGAAACCGATAAAGACGAAGCAAATTTAATAGTCTCGAAAATTAAAGAACTTGTATCTTCGAACGACTTTGCATATAAAGATATAGCTATACTTTATAGAACTAATGCACAATCTCTTGAATTCGAAAATGCGTTACGCCGGTCGAACATTGACTACATAGTAATTGGTGGAATGTCTTTTTATCGAAGGAAAGAAATAAAAGATGTTCTTGCCTACATTCGCCTACTTATTAACCCAAACGACAACGAAGCGTTTATTCGAATTATCAATGAACCGCCCCGTGGTATCGGAAAAACTACTTTGAATCATCTGATTAATTATGCTCGAACGAATAATACTTCAATTTATGAAGCAATGAAAAACGTCGAAAACATTAGTCAGATACAATCTAAAGCAAAAGCCATTATAGGTGAATTTGTAAAGTGGCTCGAGACTACCAAAGAAAAAATACAGATAAAAAATGAATCTCATAATGCTCTAATTACGTTCATTGATGAATCCGGAATAATACAAATGTATGAAGAAATAGGAACCGATGATGCTTACGATAGAATAGAGAACATAGAAACCTTGCTTTCCGATATTTATGATTTTTTAAAGGAAAATCCAGATTCGGGAGTGGAAGACTATGTTCAACAAATTAGTTTGATTTCAGACATCGACGAAAAAAATTTATCGGACAACCAAGTCAAACTAATGACTTTACATTCTGCAAAGGGAATGGAATTTCCAGTTGTCTTTATTGTGGGGTTAGAACAAGGCTTATTTCCATTGGTTCGGAACCGCTCCAATCAGGATGATGAAGATGAAGAAAGAAGGCTGTTTTATGTTGGATTAACGAGAGCAATGGAGAAAGTGTTCCTCTCTTATGCAAAAAATCGGCAACGCTTTGGGATGGATTCATACCAAGTTCCTTCGAAATTCCTTTCAGAAATTGACAAAAAGTATTTAAAAACTACGATGGAAGACAGTAAAGTTCATTCTTACAATAAAGATTGGCAAAGAGATGGCTACAATATATCTTATGGAAACGAATATGACCAAACCGAAGATGCAATGTTAAAAAAAGGAGATAAAGTGTTGCATCCCTTCTTTGGAGTTGGCTGGGTCGAAAAGATAGAAGGTTCAGGGAATAATATTCAAGCATTGGTTCTATTTGAATCGGTCGGTAGGAAAAGATTGATGTTGCAATATGCAAGATTAAGAAAATTAATAGATTAGGCTGTCATTAATTTACAGGTAGTTTTCTATGGCGAATATTGTCCAAAAGTTTTCAACAAGTTTTCCACATTTTTTCCACAAAGTTTCAACATTAAAATAATTGTGAAATAAATAAATTTAAATATTTAGTGTGCAGTTATGGATACAGAAAAACTAAAAGAACTAATTGCAGCCGGCGAGTCCTCGACAATCGAGTTTAAAAGAAAAATTACTACCCCCGACAAAGTAGCTAAAGAACTTTGTGCCTTTGCCAATACAAAGGGTGGGGTTCTATTGATAGGAATTGATGACGACCGCAAAGTAGTTGGTGTCGATAGTGAAAAGAGCGAGATTGACATTATAGAAATCGCTTGTCAATTTTATCTCGAACCTCCAATTCTGCCCCAAAATATAGAGATTGTTAGTCTTAATAAAAAAGAAGTGATTGTTGTAGAAATTGGGGAAAGCAATCGTAAACCGCATACCGTTGAAGGAGTAGATGAGAAAGGAAGAAAGAGACGCTTCGCATATATTCGTATCGGCGAAAAATCCGTGGTTGCAAGCCGTGAAATGAGACGTTTATTGGCCGGTTTAAATGCTAATTCTAAACCGATTAAGATATACATTGGGGAACATGAAAAAAAATTATTTCAATATTTGGAAAAACATGAACGGATTACTGTAAAAGAGTTCTCAAGACTGGTTAACGTCTCTGAAAGAAGGGCATCGACCGTTCTAGTAAAACTTGTGAAAGTGGGAGTTCTGCAAATTTATACTGATTCCAATCATGATTATTTTGCCTTACTTTAGTTAATGAGTTAGGCTATGCGACAGTATTTGCTTTATTAACATCATTAGTTGTTCCTCACCTTCTATTATTTCCAAATCTAAAACGGTTGAAAATAAATTGACCCTATTGTTTTTAAACAGCTCGGAAAATCTATGGAGTTTATAAAAATCTTTTTCTGTGGTCATAATAGTATCGATATTCATTGAGCTCGCATATTTCAATATCTTTCCAATATCTCCTTCGCTGTAAATATAATGGTCTTTAAATTGAAAATGCTGATATATATCAATCCCCAAATTTGCTACTGTATTATAAAATTGAGTATTGTTTGCTAATCCGCTGATTAATATCACTCTTTTATCTACCACATTTTGTAACTCAACTGGCTGTAAAAATAAGTCAACCAAATATTTGACAACCTTTTTGTATCTTATTGCTATTTTGTTCGAAAGAATTTCTTTATCGATAGAGTAGGGTAGGACGTCTTCCGCTAATGCGATTACATTTGCGCGATTCAAATTCCTCAGGGGTTCGCGCAGATAACCTTTGGGATAAACGAAAGGCTTTTTTGCTGTTTCGGAGTCAATCAAAACAATGTCCAAGTCCCGTTCGACTTTACGATGTTGAAAGCCATCGTCAATAATCAATGCATCGCCAACTATGTTTTTATTAATAATGGGGATAGCTTTAAACTTCTTTTTGGACGCGATAACAAGTGATTGTGTGCGTTTTGCTACAAGATAGAGTTCATCTCCTGCTTGTTCTACATCGCACAATATTTTATCATTGTCTCGAACTATAGTAATGCCTCGGTGCTTCCCTTTGTATCCCCGGCTTAAAATAATCGGCTTATATCCCAGGTTTAATAATAAGTTCGATAGATAAATAACAAAAGGAGTTTTCCCCGTTCCGCCAAAAGAAATGTTTCCAATACTTATTGTAGGAAGTCTCGGATAATATTTTTTTATAAAACCAGAGTCGAATAGATAATTTCTGAGTTCTACGAGTGATGCAAAAAGTAAGGAAAGAGTAGAAGTTAACATAATTAATGAATTATTAAAGCCTCAAATGCAAATATTTCAGCATCGGGGTCGAGATAGGTATTTTGAGGAAGGCCTGCTTTCAAACAAAGGTGCTCTAAAAAGGTTTTAACATCCCAATTTCGCTCTGAAGCTACTTGAGGCAACAGAATACCACTGCGGTTACGATAACGTATATAGAGTCCGTGCTTCCCAACTTGTATTTTGCTGAAGTCAAATATTTTTATAAACTTAGATAAAATTGTTATACTATAATTTAATTTAGGTAGTTCGTTGGGGCTAATAGGCTCAAACCTTGTATCGTGTGTAGCACTTAACCGAGCAACATCCTGGATTTCGAAATAGAGTGGTTTGGTTGCCAAGGTGTGTCCCATACAAGCACGAAGTTCGCCCTCGGCTTCAATAGTTATAAATACGGGATATTCTTCCGAAAGTGATTTAGGAATTAGTTGATATTCAATTGTATCTAATTTTTCATTTTTAATTGTTTTTTCTACTACTTCTTTTACTACTTTTGTAATTTCTTCTTTATCAAGTTCCGTAAGAACTGGAAGTAAAGGAGGCTTATAATTAGGAACACTCACTAATGCACCGCAGAAATATCCAACTACTTGTTCCTTGTTT
Source organism: uncultured Hyphomicrobiales bacterium (assembly GCA_964589125.1). Lineage (GTDB taxonomy): Bacteria > Bacteroidota > Ignavibacteria > Kapaibacteriales > UBA2268 > JBBIJO01. The sequence continues at coordinate 6,708 of CAZPSM010000085.1, forward strand.
TTCGGAGCGTAGGGAGAATCTCCACTGGTAGCATAAAACATAGAAATGGATTTATTCGCTCCTATAAATTCGCAAACAGTCATTACAGTGATTATAGGACCACCTCCACAAGCTTCCACATCTCGGGAGTGCAGTTCAGCATTGAGTTTGAAGTAATCAAATTTTGAAAATGTTTGTAAAAACTTTGAGTCAATAGAGTATGCTCTTTTATATCCGTGATAGTGCGAAAGGTCAGAACTAGCAATAAGTAAAACGTCATTTTCGCGATTAGCACTTGTAAGTGCTTTGATTATAGCATACGATAGAGAATGGACAATCTGTTCATCTTGGGAACCCATTACAATTGGAACAATCCGGGCAGAAGGAAGAACCTTTTGAATAAAAGGAATTTGAACTTCGATAGAATGTTCAGGTGTTACATTTCTCCATGAGTGTCCTTCCATCGAGAATTTAACATTCGGATGCTGGCTTGCAATTAACTTGGAGAGTTCTGTATCGACTTTACAAGGACCGAGTGGTGTTACGTAAGCATCCCCGGGATAAACTGCTGAATAATTGAAATAAATTTGATGACTTGGAGAAATAATAATCACTGTCTTTATATCTCTTCCTACCAGTTCCCGATACATTTTTCCCGCAACAAATCCACTGTAAACATATCCAGCATGGGGGACAACAATACCTAATATTTTGTTTTGTAGTGATATTTTGGGTGGGGTATTCAATTCAAGGTAACGTTCTATTTCTGCATTCAATGAATCAATGTTAGAATGGTAAAACTTTCCAGCAACAGTTGCGGGACGATAAGAGATATGGTCTTCACTTAACGCATCCTGAGACAAAGAGTTCTCACCTCCCAAATATAAAATAGTTATCACAAGAAAACACAAACGAACCATAACAATTTAATAAAAAATTATGTTATTTAAAATTTAATTCGCTTGCTATCGGAACAACATCCTTAACATTTTGGTATATGTGATTAGTATTAATTTTATCTTTGCGTTCTATCGCACGTAAAGCAGAAGAGTATATTTCTTTCCAAGTCATACCATACTTTTCGAGCAGTTCGTCTGGTTCCCCACTACTACCAAAAGTATCGCGCATACCAACAAATTCAATTGGAACAGGATAGTTCTTAGCCAAAACTTCGGCGACTGCACCACCCAAGCCGCCGTGAACCTGGTGTTCTTCGGCAGTTACAACGGCTCCACATTCCCGTGCACTATCGACAAGGGTTGTAACATCAATCGGCTTTAAGGTATGATTATTAATAACCTTTGCAGAAATACCGCGGCGTTTCCAAAGTTCTTCGGCAGCTTGGAGAGCTTCCCATACCATTATACCACATGCAACAATTGCAACGTCTTTACCTTCACGAAAAACCTCTGCTTTGCCAATTGAAAACGGTGTTTCTTCGCGAGTAAACCAAGCCACCGATGCCCTTCCAAATCGAACAAAAGAAGGGCCAAAAATTTTACTAATTGCTATAGTTGCTTTTTTAGTCTCTTCGTAATCGCAAGGCACTACCACTGTCATATTGGGCAAAGTTCGGAGTAGCGAAAGTTCTTCGAGTGCTTGATGAGTTGCTCCATCGGGACCAACGGTAACCCCGGAATGACCACCACCAATTTTGACATTTACATTGTTATAGCAGACGGAAATCCGAAGCTGGTCTGCATTACGAAACGCAGCAAAAACACTATAAGTAGCAAAAAAGGGGATTTTACCGGATAGAGCCAATCCCACGGCGATTGTTGTTGCATTTTGTTCTGCAATCCCTATCGAGAAAAAACGCTCCGGGAAACGCTCTTTAAAAAATGAGGTTAATACAGAGCCAGTAACATCGGTCCCAAGAACTACAATGTTTGGATTTTCTTCGCCAAGTTGCACAAGAGCCTCGCCAAATCCCAAACGTGTTGCTTTTTTCCCAATTAAGTCGAATTTCTCCATAATTACCTATTTGATAATTCGTTCAACTTAGATAAATTCAAATGATTTATAACGTCAATAACTTCTTTATGAAAATTAGGATAATTTATCGCTTCAATTTTGATATGGAATCGATTAGAATAAATGACCTCGCATTTATCGCCTCCGGTGAGTTGGTCGTGAAGTAATTTTCCTTTTCCACCCGCAATTTGGAAAGTATTTTCATTTGCAAAAGAGCTAATGAGATTCCTCAAATAATCGGGTAAATTATTTGCATCTAAATAATCATAACAATAGATTATCATAAGTCCATTATTAGAAATATACTCCGCGGAAACAGAATTATACTTAATTCCTTGGCTAATGATTTGCCCTCTGTTTGTTTTTTGCAATACGAGGTTCCCAATTTTTTGGGGAAAAATCTGCGCAATACTCTTAAAGTCCAAAGGTTTTATGCTATTACTTGTGTTTCGTAGAGATGTAGCCTCTGAAAAGTTAGAGTCTTCGACCTTGTCAATCGAAGGCAGACTATCTCGTTGGTTAAAAGCAATTTTATCCTCTTCCCTTTTGCCACAATTTACTATTGCCAAAAGGGTCAAAATAAAAAGAACGAAAGTAAATAAACTTCTCATTGCAGTTCTGCCAAGGCTTGTAAAGTTTGTTCTTTATTTGGTGGAATCCCATGCCATTCATATCTATCGACCATAAACGAAATTGGAAATCCCATTTTCGTTTTAGCGATGATAGCAGTAGGCTTTGCGATTCCTTGGTTGTGATTTTCGATAAATTTATCGAAAGCAGACAAAATTTCAGTGTAATTATGCCCATCAATATTAATTACATGAAAATTGAATGCATCGAACTTTTTGTCGATAGGGTAAATACTCATAACTTCGTGGACTCTTCCATCGATTTGGCTATCATTGTTGTCGACAATCCAGCAAAGATTATCGAGTTTGAAATGTCCAGCAGCCATTGCAGCCTCCCAACAAGAACCTTCTTGTAGTTCGCCATCGCCAGAAAGAACAAACACTCTTCGGTTATTCTTGTCGAGGTATTTATCGCTTAGAGCCATTCCTACAGCAATTGAAACACCTTGTCCTAAAGAGGCTGCCGATGTTTCTAAACCTGGCAATCCCATATCAATTCCGGGATGTCCTTGCAAACGGGAACCGAATTTTCGCAATGTCTTTAATTCTTCGACATCGAAGTATCCAGCCCGAGCAAGAGTAGCATAAAGGATAGGGCAAATGTGTCCAGCACTTAAAACAAAACGGTCGCGTTTTTCCCAATTAGGATTTTTAGAGTCATATCGTAGTATGCCACCAAAGAAAAGAACAGAAAAAATATCGGCAGTTCCGAGTGAACCTCCGCTATGTCCAGATTTCGCCAAAAATAGACTCTTGATTACATCACGGCGAAGTTCGGTAGCAATTTCTTGGAACTCCTCCGGTTTCCGCCTTCTGTTTTCAAAGTTTTTG
>CAZPSM010000085.1:10145-10371 GCA_964589125.1 uncultured Hyphomicrobiales bacterium
GTAATATTAATTTCCATTTCAAATAGTTTAAAAAAAGCAAAATTAACATTTTTTAAGATTTGGTTTTTAAACTATGAAATTTCAATTAGTAGTAAAATAATTCATAAAATGTTTATAAATTGTCTTTTTATTGGCATATTTTTTTCATATATCATTTTGTAGAAAATAAACATAGATTATGAGAATAAAGAAATTTAGAGCCCGTAATTTGCAGGAAGGCAAACAA
>CAZPSM010000086.1:0-10252 GCA_964589125.1 uncultured Hyphomicrobiales bacterium
CAAATGGGTAATCGCTCGCTCTTCAAATTTCCATATCCCAACCCAAGCATAGATTTTCGACTTGCTAATCAATTTCAAAACGATTCTATTCCCAACCCATATAGTTGTATTACACCTCTTTGGTCGGATTTTAATTCCGATGGCAAATTAGATATTTTCTTTGCGAATAATAGAGTTGGATTAAATATCGGCAATAATTACGTTGAACGTTATTTCCCCGACCAACTATGGATACAAGATTCAAGTGGGAAATTTGTGAACGTTTCACAAAATGCGGGAATTAAGAACTTCGAACCTTTTAGCCCCGCTCAAAGTGGATTGGGTTACTATGATTGCTATGGTGCGAATGCTTGCGATTATAATAACGATGGTAGAATAGACGTCTTTGTTACCAACTATCGCCTTGTTCGGGATTTATTGCTAAGAAATAATGGGGATGGGACTTTCACAAACGTTGGAGATGTAACTGGGGTTCAGGGTGTCCCAACTGCTGCACCTAATTACTTTGGACACGGGATGGGTAGCGAATGGGGAGACTTCAATAACGATGGTTACCCGGACCTTGCAGTTGGAAATCTTGGACACCCCGACTGGCGAGGAATGTTTTCGAATCCGTCGCTCGTCTTTCGCAATCAGGGACCGCCGAATTACAACTTTTCGGAGGTTCATTCTCAAATGGGATTAAAGTTCTTCGAGATGAATGCGGGGATAACATGGGCTGATTTGGATTTAGATGGTTACCTTGACCTTTGGCACGGTCAAATCTCCTACAATGCCGAAGGCACTAATAATGAACCAAAACGGGCTGGCAGACTGTATATTAATTCTGGAAGCCCTAATTTTAATTTGATAGATAAAACTTGGGAATTGGGATGTGTTGTCCATGGACCTTGGGCATCGGCAAGGATAGATTACGACAACGATGGAGATATTGATTTACTTGTTGCAAGTTCACACGAAGGGGTAAAACTCTTCCGAAATGATATTGAGCGAAAAGGAAATTGGATAGGTTTTCGCCTTGTAGGTAGCCCCCCGAACAGCGTCAATATGGATTGCTATGGTAGTAAAGTAACTGTATTTTCCGGAACTAAAAAATATTACCGAGAACTGATGGGAAGCATTTCCGGAACACGTTGCACACAAAACTCCAACCTTCTTCACTTTGGGGTCGGCAAAGTCGGAACCGTCGATAGCGTAGTTGTCGTTTATCCAAACGGTTTTAGGAAAACCTACCCCAACGTAAAAACTAACCGATACTATAAAATTCCTTACAATAGCAATTTAATCCCATTAAAGATTGCAACTCCGGCACAAATTGAGCCTAAAAATTACCAAAGCAACGTCCCCGATTCAACTGAACTTAAATGGACAAAAGTCGATGGAGCAGAACTATACGAAGCGGAATTGACGGATTTAAGTTCTAATACTACAAATATTCAAAGGAGTGTCGACGAAAGAGTATCGCTTACAAATCTAAAAAGAAGCAATAAATATATATGGAGAATACGAGCATTGTCTTCGAAAGACACTTCCTTGTGGTCGAGTTACTGGAAGTTTGTTGTAGGCAATCCATTGCCGAGTAAAGTAAATCTTGTTGCACCCGAAAATAACACGAGTGGGCTTTCGCTTACTCCAAAATTCGTTTGGAATATATCTCGGTTCGATGAGTATTTTTCCGGTAGTATTTCCTATACGATTGAGATTTCGAAAGAGCAAAACTTTGAATCGGTGAACTATTCAAAAGGTGCTATTCAAGATACATTTTTTGTAATTGAAAGTGGGATTTTGGAACCGGGAACCCGATATTATTGGCGGGTTAAGGCACAAAATATAGACGGCGATGGAACATATTCAGAAGCATTTATGTTCGAAACAAACTTCCTTCCTGCAAGAACAATTCTCGCTTCGCCCGCAAACAACGAGGAAAACGTTTCTGTTAAGCCGACATTCAGATGGAACGAGGTAGTGGGCGCAACGGCTTACCGACTCGAAGTTGCTACCGACAAGGATTTCTTGAACATCGTGCTCGAAAAAGAACTCCAGTTCCCTTCCTTTAAGGCCATCAAGGCTTTGGAATACGACACCCAATACTTCTGGCACGTTCGTGCTTCGAACAACGCTGGCAACGGAGAGTGGTCTGAAACTTGGCGATTCAAAACACAACAATTTTCGAGCATCGCAAACAACGAAAACTCTTTAAATATCTCGATTAATCCTAATCCTTTCTATGATTTGCTAATAATTAATTTCAATGGTGAACAACCGTTGAATTCCAAGGAAATTTTCCTTAAAGATTTGCTTGGACGAACTGTTTTATCGAAAGAAATAGAAGCCGATAATGTTGAAATTCATACCGAAAACCTTCCGAGTGGATTATACTTTGTGTCTATCAAAAGTAAAAATTTCAATAAAATTTATAACTTTCCAGTTGTAAAACTTGGAATTAAATAATTTTTATTAATTTTGTTTTCGGTATTATGTTTCATATTTTTGTAAAGAAAAAAACGGTATTGTTTATAAAAAGGAGTTCTTATATGAGAAAACTGACAAAGTTTAGCCTTTTAGTTCCAGTTGTTGGCATCGGTTTGTTTTTGAGTAGCTGCTCTAACAAAATTACAGAAGAGCAGCTGATGCAGTTGCGTGAACTTCGCAAGCAAGAACGCGCTTTGAATGAATCGATTTCGAAGAAAAAAGATGAGAAAGCACGACTCGAGCGGGAGTTAAATGCTCGGAAAGCGGAACTCAAGGATTGTGAAGACAAAACCCAATTCGTAAAGGACAAACTCGCCCGTTGGCCCGATGTTTGGCCCGATTGGAAACCACTCCCCCCCAAGCAGGAAACAGAATCCCAACCCGCCGAAGCACCTACAAAAAAAATTCGTAAAAAGTAAAATTGGGAAAGGAGGAAAGAAAAATGGAACGAACTATTAGAAATTTAATCTGTGTGTTGGTTCTAACGGTCTTCGGGTTCTCGTTTGCCTATGCTCAGAAACCCGATGAAGAACTAACTAAAGAAGAAGCACTTCAAAGAATTCAAGAGTTCCAAAACATCGTTAACGATTTGCAAAGTAAATTGCAAGCTCTCGATTCCGACATCGAGAAACTCAGAAACGATTTAAACACAACAAATAGTAAACTCAAAAACTGCTTGGATAATTATCTTGGTCTTTTAGGTATTAATCCAGAAACAAATCGTCCATTTACTCAAGAAGATGTCGAAAAGTTCCGTCAAAAAATTGGGCAAATCGAAAATAAAATCCGAGAAATGCAAAGACTTTCGGACGATGAACTTGCCGACAGAAGAAGTGAAGTCGAAGCATTGGAAAATTCTCTGAACGAATTGCGACTAAATAAACTTTCGATTCTACCGGAATTTTACAATAAAATCATAAGCCTTGCTTCCGAAATTAGGGGGCTGTATAAGGAGAAAAAAATTAAGAGATACGTGGTTGGAACTTGGGCAGAAAATCGTGATTGCTTGTGGAACATTGCAGGCAAAATCGAAATATTTGGCGACCCGTTCCTATGGCCTAAAATCTGGATGGCAAATACCGATATGATAAAAAATCCCGATATTATACATCCGGGACAATCATTGTTGATTCCACCTTCGGGACCGAAGACCCCAGATGAAATCAAAGCAGAAAGAAAGTATTGGAGAAAAAAGAAGGCTGAACAAGCAAACGAAACAAAAGAAGAAGGAAAAAAATCTGAATAACGCTAAACCTATGTCTTTTTCGATTTTTCCAACAGCCCCCTTTTCGTCCATTGGGGGCTGTTTATTTTGTATGTTACACAATCGGTTGAAGTAAATGGAGGTAATTGAAAAAAGAATCCATCTCGATGATGAAGATTTCCTTTATTTTATCGGTTATAACGACCAGTTTATACAATTAATTGAAAATAAGTTCCATACTTTGATTACTATGCGTGGAAATAACCTTATCTTGAAAGGAGACCCAAAGGAAATAACAGCCATCGAAACAATCTTCAAAGAATTAGGATATATTCATAGAAAAAGCGGAACTATTTCGCAAAATGACCTCGAAACAATTTTGGAACTGGTAGGAACACCCGAAGAAGAACACCAATCGGTCAAACCCGACGAAATTATTGTTTATCACAGTGCAAAAGGACCCATTAAAACAAAGAACCAAAAACAAGTAGAATATGTCAATAAAGTTGCTTCGAACGACATAGTTTTTGCAATCGGACCGGCTGGAACCGGAAAGACATTTCTTGCGGTTGCTATGGCTTTATCTCAACTTAAAAAAAGTCAAATCGAGAAAATCATTCTTTCGCGTCCAGCGGTAGAAACAGGAGAATCGCTTGGTTTCCTTCCCGGCGACTTAAAAGAGAAACTCGACCCATACTTAAAACCTTTAACCGACGCACTCTTCTTTATGCTAAATCCTGACAAACTCAAAAATTACTTCGAAAAAAATACGATAGAAATTATACCCTTGGCTTATATGCGTGGGAGAACCCTAAGCAACTCTTTTATCATTCTCGACGAGGCACAAAACGCTACAATAACACAAATGAAGATGTTTTTGACAAGATTAGGCCACAACTCAAAAGTTATAGTTACTGGCGACATTACTCAAATCGACCTACAGAAACTTGAAGACTGCGGATTAATTAATGCAAATAAACTCCTTCAAAATATCGAAGGAATAGGTTTCGTTTATTTCGATGAAAAAGATGTTGTTCGCCATAAATTAGTTGCTAAAATCATTAAGGCTTATCAAAACCAAGCAAGCCAGAAGCAAACAAGCCATAACAATAACCATAAAAGAAATAACCAAAATAATGATTGAACTTTTCAAAATAGGATTTTTAAGCGTTACCTTAGTCGATTTAATTGACTTAATTCTCCTATGTGCTGTTTTTTACTGGCTCTATAATCTTCTTAAAGAAACAATAGCCGCTCAAATCCTTTTCGGATTAGTCATCTTAATTCTTGCAACATTTATAACAGAACTTATTAATCTTCGCTCCTTGAACTGGTTGTTTAAAGCAGTAATGAGTGTTTGGCTTTTGGCGTTCATAATTTTGTTTCAGCCGGAACTCCGCCGGGCTCTTCTTCGGATTTCCAATCTCCCTTTCCTCCGATATTTTACTCGTTCCAGTTTGACTCAAACCATCGACGAAGTTATTTCTGCTGTTAAAGAAATGTCTGAAAATCACATCGGGGGACTTTTCATCTTCACTCGAACTCAGAATGTGGAGATGAATTTAGACAAAGGTATTGCAATTGGGGCTCGCGTTTCGAAAGAACTTATCCTCTCAATTTTCAATACAAAGTCCCCTCTCCACGATGGAGCAGTCTTGATTGAGGGACCCAACATTCTCTATGCTAAGTGCATTCTACCTTTGTCGCCGATTACTAAAATTGAAGGTAAAATGCTTGGGACACGCCACCGTGCGGCATTAGGTTTGAGCGAACAAACCGATGCTCTTGTCCTTATTGTTTCGGAAGAAACCGGCGGGGTCTCCATTGCTAAATCTGGGAAATTAACGCTCAATATCCCCAAAAATAAATTAGAAGAATTATTAAAAGAAAGCCTTAAATAGACTATGGAATTGCAACTAAATTATCCCGATTATCACATTTTCAAAGAAGCAAGATTCCAACTTGTTGACCGTTTGCGACAACGTGGCATTACAAACGAAAAAATACTTTCTGCGTTAAACAAAATACCCCGTGAACTATTTATCGACCCAGCATATATTTCCCAAGCCTACGAAGATACTGCTCTTCCTATCGATTGTAATCAAACAATTTCGCAGCCATACACTGTTGCTTTTATGACCCAATGTCTTAAAGTCAAGGAAGGCGACAAAGTTTTGGAGATTGGAACCGGAAGTGGCTATCAAGCAACTCTTCTTTATCTGTTAGGAGCGCGAGTCTATACTATCGAAAGAATTTACGAGTTGTATGTTAAATCCAATCGAATTTTCGACCAACTTGGAATTAAAGTATTTACCAAGTGGGGCGATGGCACTCTCGGGTGGAAAGAAGCCTCGCCCTTCGATGGAATTATTGTTACCGCCGCCGCTCCGAAAGTTCCAACAACATTGCTTGCCCAACTGCAAACCGGGGGACGCTTGGTAGTTCCGGTTGGTGACCGCTTTGCGCAATCGATGTATATTATAACAAAGGTTGGCGAAAACCAATTCAAAGAAGAACAAGAACACTACTTCAAATTTGTTCCTTTGATTGGCGAAGAAGGCTGGAAAGAAAATGCAGAATGAGTTAGTCGATACTTTAATCGAGAAAAAAATTGCTATTGCTATCGTTGGACCAACTGCAACGGGAAAAACAAGACTTTCGCTTGAATTTGCCGAATTGCTACCCGTGGAAGTAATTTCTGCCGATGCACGACAAATTTATAGGTATCTTGATATTGGAACTGCAAAGCCATCACTCGAAGAAAGAGCCCGACTTCCCCATCATTTCATAGATATTTGTGAACCAGATGAATATTACAGTGCCGGGCAATTCGGCAAAGAAGCCGAAACAATTGTACATCAAATATTCGAAAAAAGAAAAATCCCCATAATTGTTGGTGGTTCCGGATTATACATCAAGGCTTTGTGTAGTGGCTTTTTCGAGGAAAACTTTTCACCCGAAGAAAAAGCAAAATCTCTCCAAATCCGAAAAGAATTAAGTTTCTACAGCAAAGAATCTCTTTATTCTAAATTAACGGAGGTCGACCCCGAAACTGCACGCCTTTACCCCGATAAAAACTATGTTCGCACAATACGTGCCCTTGAATTCTTCTTTGTCAAAGGCATACCAATTTCGCTCTATCGGAAAACTTTCCATCGGAAACCAAAGTTTTCAACAATCTATATCGGTTTAAACTTGAATAGAGAAGAGCTTTACCGAAGAATCGATATTCGCACCGAAAAGATGTGGAAAATGGGTCTTGCTCGCGAAGTTCAACGAATATTAGATATGGGTTTTGCCCCATCGATTAATTCGCTGAACAGCGTCGGATACAAAGAAACTATTGCATTTTTAAACAATAATGTAAGCGAACAAGAGACAATTGAAGCAATAAAACGTAACACTCGACGATTCGCAAAGCGACAAATAACTTGGTTCAAAAAGAATGAAAATATACGATGGTTCAATCCGACTGAACAAAATTTGAAAGTTCAAATTTTAACTTTTTTAAACAAATTTGTATTTTTTAACGATGCGGGAATAGAAAAAAGGAGAATATGAGAAAAATTCTTTGCCATCTTTTAATCGTTTTTGCCTTTCTTTACCTCCCTTTTCACTCTGTTAATTCGATTAATGGAAAAAACAACCAGGGGCGTGATACAAAATTTTCCAGCGAGGATTCTGCTAAATCCATAGCATTCCTTAAAAAGCAAATCCTAAATGTTATAAAAAAATATGAAAGTAAACACACAAATTTGGGGATAGCGATTTATTCTTTGGATAAAAACGATTATTATTTCAAGTATAATTTTGATTCTTACTTTATTCCTGCTTCCTTAACAAAACTTTTCACAACTGTTGCCGCCTTAAATAAATTTGGTCCTAACTTTCTTGTAAAAACAAGTGTTTATGCTTCGGGAAAAATCACAAATGGTGTGCTATATGGAAACCTCTACATTTACGGGCGTGGCGACGCATTGCTCAATTCAAGCGATATTGACCTAATCGCAGAAAAAATTAAGTCATCCGGGATTAAGCATATCACCGGTGGCATAGTTGCCGACCCAACTTTCTTCGACTCCCAAGCCGATAGGTTCGTTTACAGTGGCGATGCCGACGTAGTTCAGAAAACTCAGCCAATTACTTCCTTAAGCCTCGAAAAAAATGTAATTAATGTTATTGTTACTGCAGGTTCGATTTATGGGAGGTATGTTAGTGCACAAGCTATCCCGAACTCCGAAGGAATCAAACTAATTGTTACTGCAAAAGTAGGTCGCGATATAGGCTACAACCCACTGCAAAAGCAAACAATAAGCGAACAAAACTATGGCGACCAAAATGTTCTATTTGCTCAGCATAGGCAACCACGACATCCTACTTCTACAAACAGAGATAAAAAGAAATTCTCTGTCTCCAGTACTTTAAACCAAGAAGGTATCCAGGAAATCGTTGTGTCTGGAAATCTACCAGCAGGAAGTAGTAGAACATATTCATTTTTCATCGAAAACCCACCGCTTGTCGTTGCAGGTGCTTTAAAATCGCGTTTAGTCAATCTTGGTGTTAGAGTAGATGGACCCATTAGCGAAGGGCAAGTAAATTTCGAAAATGTCGCGGTAGTCGCTGAATTTGAACGCCGATTGATTGATATTCTTGTAGAAATGGACAAAAACAGCGATAATTATCTTGCCGAAACCGTCTTTAAAATGCTCGGTGCCTACGACAGAAAAATGACTAGTAACAGCAAGGAAGCTATAAGGTATATATTTTCACTGCTGGATTCTCTTCGAATCCCTTGCCTTGAATGTAAAATGTATGATGGTTCTGGGTTATCGCGGCGCAATCGTTTCTCGCCAGAATCTATTATCCACCTACTGAAGTTTGCAATTTCGAATCCCAAAATTTCGTTGATTGATTCCTTGCTTCCAATCTCTGGATACGATGGTACATTGAAGACTCGTATGCTCGGGACTTGTGCCGAAGGTCGGGTATTTGCCAAAACGGGGACGCATTCTAACGCAAGTGGATTGGCCGGGTTCGTCCGCACATTAGATGATGAACGCCTCGTCTTTGCTTTTATGTTCAACGGCGAACTTGTAGGAACATACAAAAAAATCGAGGATGAACTTTGCCAGATTTTAGCTGAATTTTTCTACTTTCATCAAGTTCATTAATTATGCATCGGATAAGAAGCCTTTTGGTTCATACATTCCTATTATTAATTGCAATTATTATGATTTTCCCACTTCTTTGGATGTTCCTTCTTTCGTTGAAAGAAATTCCCGAACGTTATACGAACTTTATTCAGTTAATGGTATCTAGTTTTACTTTTCGGAACTATTTGGAGGCTTTCTCGACCGACTCTTTTTTAATATATTTCATTAATTCATTACTCATTGCCTCGATTGTAACGCTTGGAAATATAATCTTTTGCTTTTTGGTTGCTTATGCCCTTGAACGAAAGAAATTTCCACTAAACAAACTGATATTTATAACGATTTTGGCTGTGCTTATCATTCCCCAACACATAATAATGATACCTCTTTATCGATTGATGGTTAGTTTCAATTGGATAAATACATATTTTGCTTTAACGGTGCCTTGGTTGGTTACTCCTTTCGGTATTTTTTTGGTAAAACAATATATTCAGCAACTTCCTATCGAAATTGAGGAGGCGGCAAAACTCGATGGATGTGGCGATTGGAAATTAATATTTAAAATTGTTATGCCGTTGAGTTTACCAATATTAACAGTTCTGGGAGTTTATACTTTTTTAAGTAATTGGAATTCCTTTCTTTTCCCTTTTTTATTTACGAATGAAGAAGCGATGCGGACTTTGCCCGTTGGATTAGCATTCTACCTTGGCAAACAATCAATTGATTGGGGCCATCTTATGGCTGGTGCGTCAATCTCTTCTTTGCCAATCATCGTAATTTTTTTAATATTCCAAAGGCACATAATCAAAGGCTTAGTCGCTGGTGCTCTTAAAGGTTGATTATCAAATACAATATTCTGGATTACGTCTTGAAAACTTATTTTGTTTAATAAATTTTGAAATAAAATGAACAAACATAATTGCGATGTTGTTGTCTTAGGTTCTGGTCCCGGAGGCTATGTTGCTGCTATTCGTGCCTCCCAACTTGGTTTGAATACAATATGTGTCGAACGAGCCGAACTCGGGGGAATATGCTTAAATTGGGGTTGTATCCCTACCAAAGCACTACTCAAGAACGCCGAATATATGAACTTTATCAGGGAATCTAAAAATTTTGGCTTTGCAATTAAAGACTATTCTGTCGATTTTGATGCAGTTATAAAACGGAGCCGGGAAGTAGCAAATCGTATGTCCAACGGAATTGCTTTCCTCTTTAAAAAATATAAGGTTCAACACGTAAAGGGTTACGGTCGCTTCAAAGATAAACGTACTATCGAAGTGATAGATTCCGATGGTAACGCAACAGATGTCATCGTAGCCAGAAATGCCATTATTGCCACCGGTGCTCGCCCACGTATGTTCGAGTCCATCGAAGTTGACCGCAAAAGAATACTTACTTATAAGGAAGCAATGGTTGTAAAAGA
>CAZPSM010000087.1:0-3291 GCA_964589125.1 uncultured Hyphomicrobiales bacterium
TTACCTACTTAAATTCTACTGCATTAGGCATATTAATCGCTTCCCATGCGAGTGTAACTAAAAAGGGGGGTAGAATCGTCTTATGCAATTTAGACAAATCAATCGAGAATTTATTTGTAATTACGAAATTAACTCTGGTGTTTCCAATATATTCTTCGGTTGAAGAGGCAATTAAAGATTTAAATTAATTAATCATTAATATTAATAACTTAAAGGGATTTTATGAAAAGATTATTTAATGTTATCGTAATCACGCTTGCGTTGATAATAGCCTATGCATTCTACTTTCTCTACTTTGGCAATCCAAACAATTTCGAAGACCCAGCCACAAAGAAGAAGCCGAAAAAAGGCAACGTCGTCGGAGCGATTTACACCGGCGGTCCTATCGTCGGTATTCTGATGAGTTTGCTTATTATTTCTATCACATTTGTATTCGAAAGGACACTTTCGATTAACAAAGCCAAAGGACACGGCGATATTCCAACGTTTGTCAAAAGAGTTCAAGACCTTTTAACGAAAGGAGAGTTTGATGACGCCTTGAAGGAATGCGAAAAACAGCGGGGGAGCCTTGCCAATATCTTGCGGGCTGGAATCGAAAGGTTCAAGCAAATCGAAAACGACTCGAACTTCCCCGTTGAAAAGAAGATTACCGAAGTCCAAAGAGCTATCGACGAAGCCACAAATCTCGAAACACCGCTTCTCGAAAAGAATCTTGTTATTCTTTCGACTATTGCTTCCATTTCAGTATTGTTTGGATTATTAGGAACAACGATAGGAATGATTCGTGCCTTTGCAGCCTTTGGCGAAACTGGTACTGTTGACGCTACCCAGTTGGCAGTTGGAATTTCGGAAGCCTTGTATAATACAGCCGGTGGGCTTGGTGGTGCAATCATTTCTATTGTATTCTTTAACTTTTTCACTACAAAGGTCGATAATTATCTTTATATGATTGACGAAGCAATTCTGAACGTAACCCAGATTTTCACATTGAGGGTAAAGCAATAGAACAAGGAGGCAAACGTGCCAAAAATTAAGAAAAAAAGAATGGGTTTCGTTATCGATTTGACTCCGCTGGTGGATATTACGTTCCTTTTGCTGACTTTTTTGATGTTCACCGCAAAGTTTAAATCCGAGGCAGAGGCAGAAAAACAATTTACAATCAAAAGGCCTATGGTTTCGCCCGACACAACAAAACTGCCCGAACGGGACCTTGCGATTATTAACGTAGCAATCGACGAAAAGAACCCAACCGATACTTCCTATTATTATGGGTTGACAAACATTAAGGACCAACAACAGGTTTGGCCCCTTGTTTCGGAGATTCCACCGGAGTTGTATAACAAAGCGTTAATCAAGGTCGACACAACAGTTTTAGGAAAATTGATTCGAGCCACTCTTTCGGTTCGCAGTTCAACACGGTTTGCAATAGATGCCGACCGCCGCGTCCGTTTCAAATATATCGAAGATGCTATGAATATCTTACGGCGGAACCGTGCATTTGTTTTCAATTTCGTTACCGATAAGAAACGCGGAGAAGAAACACCCGGTGCTGGTGGGAAATAATACCATAATTTCTTAGCTTTTTCGTGTAACTTATTGTATGTAGTATGTGTCTAAATATTAGAAAAAAGTAAGGAGAAGAAAAAATGGCTGGCGGTGGAGGCGCCCTCGAAATCCCCGAAAGGGTAAAAAGAGGTAAAATAGTCCGAAGAAAGAAAAAGAAAAGAATAGGTTTCCGTATCGACCTAACCCCTTTGGTCGATATTACGTTCCTTTTGCTTACATTTTTTATGTTCACAACAACAATGCTTAAACCCCAAATTATGGAGATGCGAATTCCCCCCGAAATGTATGCAAAAGTAGAGGTTCGTGCAACCGAATTACTTACTCTCTTGCTCACAAATGACAATAAATTATATTGGTATAAAGGAGTTGCCGACGAGAATAACCGACCGCAGGAAATCGAAATCAAGAAACTCCGACCGCTTCTCATAGAAAAGAACCTTGAACCTAATGTTCGAAATAAACTTATAACGGTCTTGAAGATTTCGCCCGATGCAAGTTACGATAAAGTTGTGCAAATTCTCGACGAATTAAATCTTGCCGAAATACCTATTACCGAAGCAATTACAAAAGAAGTAGATGAACAAGGGCAACCAATCAAACGCCAGCGAAAATTTACTATTGCCCCGTTGGAAGAAAGCGACTTAAAATATATCGAAAGTCAACCACAAGGAGGTGTAAAATGACAAACAGAGTAATTGAATTGCCACCTCGACCAACCTATGGCTTTACAGAGTTAAAGATTGTTATTCCTCGCAATACATTTCGTGGTTTTATAATTACAATCTCGATAGTTGTCTTGTTGTTCCTTGTCTATTTTGTCTATGGCAAGGTAACAGAAAGTAGATTAGGTGCAATTCCCCGAGCTCCAATTAGCAAAATTACACTTGGCGGACCAATCCAACAACTCGAAGAACAGCAGGAAGACGTTCCTCCCCCACCGCCTTCACAACAAGTGATGGAACTTGCAACAGCAGCGAAGGCAGGAACACCAGTTCCAATTCCCGACGCTGAAATCAAGGAGGACTTAAAGGAGTTTGCCTCCTTCGAAGAACTAAGCAAGTCGTTGGCAAAAGAAAAAGGACAGGAAATCGATATTAGCCAATTGCCACAAGATTTTAACTTGGACCAAAAAGTTGATATAAAACAAAAGGAAGCCGACCCCGACATCGATGAATTTATCCCCGTTGAAAAGGAACCATACATAGACCTTGCCGACCTTCAAAGGAGGATTGTGTATCCCGAAATGGCTCGAAAAGCCGGCATCGAAGGTCAAGTTGTTGTGCGTGTCCTTGTCGAAAAGAATGGTAAACCGAAGAAAGCAGTCATCCAACAATCCGATTCACAAATGCTGAACCAAGCTGCCATCGATGCTGTTATGAGCTCAACGTTTACGCCTGCCATTCAAAATGGTCAGCCAATAACTTGTTGGGTAACTATCCCAATACGTTTCAAACTACGATAGGTTAGATGAGCAATTGCCGGGGGTAATTGCACTTGGAGTTCACAAGGTTAAGGAAGTGGTAGTGTTCAATTATGCAGTTCGAGTTCTAACAATCCTTATAGGATTTTTTTTCCTAAGTGGTAAATTATTTTACGACCATCCGTATCAACTCGAACTCCAAATTATTGGTGGTTTACTCGTCGTTTGGGGAATTTATCGCATCTATGCATATCGAAAAGCACTAAAAGAATTAGAACAAAATAACGAGGGTTCGGAAGAATGAC
>CAZPSM010000087.1:3303-10183 GCA_964589125.1 uncultured Hyphomicrobiales bacterium
ATAAAATTGTTCTTGTTCGCTATATCCTTTGTTGGGTTATTAATTTTGTCATCTTGTAGTAAAGAACAAAAAGAAACAGCCGAAAATCGAAA
The DNA here is from genome assembly GCA_964589125.1 of uncultured Hyphomicrobiales bacterium. Classification (GTDB taxonomy): domain Bacteria; phylum Bacteroidota; class Ignavibacteria; order Kapaibacteriales; family UBA2268; genus JBBIJO01. The sequence continues at coordinate 3,396 of CAZPSM010000087.1, forward strand.
GATAGTAGTTTATTGCGACGAATCAATCTATCCATTGCTCGAAAGGACAGTCGAACATTATGATTCGACTGGGAGTCTTATTGATGTTGAATTGCATCGAACCAATGCTTGGAATGCGATGGCAAAACTTCTTGCTCGCGAAACCGATGCAATTGTAATTGCTCGCGACTATACTCACTACGAGGATTCTTTGATGAAAGCATTTAATGTTTTCCCACACCAAAGGCTTACAATTGCCCGCGATGCTCTTGTATTTTACGTGAGTAAAGACTCACCTTTGGATACATTAACCGATGCACAAATTCGAGGCTACTTAACAAGCAAGAATTATTCTCTTAAAAAAATCTACACGAAACTACAAACTGAACCTGTTATTGTTTCGAATAGTCCCCTCTCGTCGGAACTTGTTAATTTAAACAAACTTGTTATACATAACGGTCGAATCCAACGACCTTTGCGAATATTCCAATCCCACGACAGTGTGAAAAACTATGTAAAATTGAATCCCTCTGCAATTGGAATTGGTTACCTTTCGCACTTATTTGCGGAACCCGACCTTCGAGCCCTTCCAATAAGTTTCGTCGATTCTTCGGGGAACTATGTTTTCCCTCACAATGTCAACCAGCCTAATATCATTCGAGGGTATTATCCATATATCGTTGAATATTATGTTTATGTTTTAGATAAATTAAATGATAATTCGATGACATTTGCACGATATTTGTATAATCCGGGCTTTCCACAAAAATACTTTTTCGAACGAGGTATTGTTCCCGCCAATGCTCAATTTAAATTAATCGAGGAAGAATGATATGAAAAGAATAATCTATATTTGTGTGATTTTTGCGTTACTGGGTTCTTTTGCTTTTTCGCAAGATAATATTCACTTGTTTAGGAATTATGTTCGCGAAGGTGCAATCGAGGAAGCCTATCGCTTGCTACCAACCCTTCTAAAGGATAAATACAAGGACGATATGCTCTACGTTGCGTTCGGCGATGTTTATTTTGAATTCGAAAAGTACGACTCCGCACGCATTATGTATGAGTTTGCATATAATATTAATGACGAAAAACCAGAAATCATACGTAAATATGCAAAGGCTTGTTCCTATACAAATCAAACAAGTAAAGCAGTTAAGTTACTTAAAGATTACTTGAAGGACAAGCCGGACGATTGGGAATCGACACTCGAACTTGGTTATGTCTATCTTCGTGCCGATTCATTGCGTCCCGCTGAATACTACATAACCAAGGCTAAAGACCTTAACAAAAAAAGTCCAATACCTTTGGTAGCACTCGGCGATTTGTATTTCAACCAGAAAGTTTACGAACTTGCTCGCTGGAACTTCGAAGAAGCCCTTTCGATGAACCCTGATTTAACCGACGCACGCATCAAACTTGCAGCCGTCTACTATTACTTGGCAAACAGAGAAATGGACGAAAATCTTTCCAATGAGTTATTTACCCGCTCCTTGAAGGAATGGCAAATCGTTTCGCAAAAAGACCCCAAGAATGCAAAAGCTTGGTATGAACAAGGGAAAATACTATTCCTAGCGCGCCGATTCGACGATGCTGCTCGTGCTTTCTACCAATACGTCCAGTTGCGACCTTCGGGGCATTTAGGGCGGTGGTATCTTGCCCAATCGCTTGTAGAAATCGGGAAATGCGATTCTGCAGTTCAGCACCTCGAAATTGTTTCGGAAGAAATAGATTCTGTTAAAACAAAAGCCAAACTGAAACTTGCACGCTGTTATTTCGATAATAAAGATTTTAGCAAATCTGTTGAAGTTTACAATGAATTGCGAAATCAAAATATATTCGAAGCAAAAGACTACGAGCGATTCGCGAGTGCATATCTAAAAATCAATGATACTACCTCTGCTCTGGCTATCTATGCTGAGTTGCTCGACCGCGACCCCAAACTTTGCCAACTTTCCTACCAAGTAGGGATACTTGCATTCATTTCCAAGAACTACCCGCAAGCAATCGACTTCTTCAACCGATACCTTGCCAACTGCAACGATTCTCTTTTACCCAAGGTTACTTTTTATCTTGGGAATGTCTATTTTAACGAGAATAAGCCCGATAGTGCTTTTTATTATTTCAGCAAATCGCTCGAAAAAGATTCAAACAATCCACTTATCTACATCTACTTGGGCGATGCCCTTTCGGCATTGAACGATAAGAATTCGGCTCGGCAAAACTTCATCCGAGCAATTGAGTTAATCGAGAGCAACAAAGAAGCGAATGGAAAGTTTATTACCACTGCCTTTGCGAAACTTTCGAGTTTGTTGCTCGATTTAAAAGATTTTAAAGAATTGAATAAATTTGCCAAAAAATGGACCGAAATGGAGAAGGAATCGCCCTTTGCATGGATTTATCTTGCCGTTTCATATCAAGGAATGAACAATAAGGACGAGGCTTGCAAGGCTTGGAAAAAAGTCCTACAACTCGACCCAAAGAACAAAACAGCAAATCAATACTTTAAGCAATTGCAGTGTGAGTAGGGATTCGATAACTGGCTGGGTTTTCTTCTATAGCACAATTAACCTCATCCGTAAATGTAATCACGGGGGAATGATGTATTTTTCCCTTGTAAGCTTGCTATAATAAATTTTTGCTATATTTGTTTTTTATATAATTTTGTATACTCAAATATCAAAGAAGATGGGAGTACAAGGACACCATTACAGGGTAATTCACCATACTAGTAGACAAAAACAATCTAAAATAGTTGAATTACTGGATTTGGAGAAGAGTAATGGAAGAAGTAACATGCTCTAAGTGTGGGGCTCCTATGGTTCTACGCATAACAGGGACAGGCCAGAAATTTTATGGGTGTTCTCGTTACCCCAAATGCAAAGCAACTTCTCCATTCAAAGACGAAAATAATAGCTCGGCAGAGCGAGCAAGAGTGGAAAATCCCTTAATAGAATATAATTTCCCCCGTTTACTCAGAGCAAGAGAAAAATTTCAAGGGTATCAAAATCGTTTTTTTGAGAGTGTAGCTGTTTCGGAAAACTTACTGGAAAAACTAAACTTAGAAAACATTGGAGAGGAAATTCTAAAGGCTTTTTCACAGTGGAGGATTGATTTTCCCACTCGAGAACTTGAATTCAAGTTGACCGAACAACAACGCCAGATAATTTCTGTCGCTGAAAAGATTTTAACCAGGGGACGCATTACTTTGTCGTCTCATATTGTTGAAGAAGAACTTAAACAGGTATTTAAGTCATCAATAGATGAATTTTCTTTATCGTATATGAATTTTTTAGTGATTCGAGGATACGAAAAAGAACAAAAAAATATATGGCTAGATAGCAAGGAAGAAAGTATATTCTATGAAGATATTCTCCCAAAACTCTTAGGGCAAAACTATGAACAATTCGTTCTTCCGCAAGTTGAAATTTCAAGTTTACTTTCACTAAATCTAAACATAGATAGAATGAGAAATCAAAGGGTTGATTTTGCTATATTCCATCCCGCACTTGAAAAAGGAATCATCGTTGAAATTGATGGCGAACAACATAAAAGTCATGCTGATTCAGACAAAGAACGGGATAAAATTCTGCAAGAACATGGCTATGTAGTTATACGCATTCCAGCTAATGAAATACAAAAACGAAGTGGACAGCAATTATCGGCTTTAAAATCAAAACTTTCTGTAATAGAAGAAAGGTTTGATGAAGAGGAAAAGTCTTCTTATAATGAGATTATAAAATTCATGTACTCAATTAAATTTGCTCATCAAATTCAACTTATTCTGCTTCAAGCAATACAATCAGGATTCCTTAATTTAGAAGATAAAAGGTCATGGCATATTGTTGCTGATTTAGACGAGATTGGCACATTTGGTAAAAAGGAAGCACTTGTAATACTAAAGAAATCCGTAGCAGGCTTTGTAGACTTATTAGGAAAACTTAGCAAACTTTATTCTATTGAACTAAACATTGGAAAACCTATTTGTAATCTTATCTCTGACCGTACCGTACGTGAATCCACAAATGCAATTTATATTTCTTTTTCAGATAGGTTTGCAACCCACTTACCAACGTTCTATGTTCAAAATATTTATTTTCCTTTTCATATAGCAAATTCATCCTTCCCAGCACCCCCGATAATCGGAGGTTTAAATAAACCACAAGAAAAAGATTTGGAATACTTTCTCCAATATTTATTCCGCAAGCCTTATTTTTGGGAAGGCCAATATGATGGAATTGTACGGGCACTACAAGGTAAAGACGCATTGATACTACTTCCTACGGGAGCGGGAAAATCTTTGGTATATCAGCTTGCCTCTTTACTTTTACCCGGAAGAACAGTGGTAATTGATCCAATTATCTCATTAATGGAAGATCAAATTGATAATCTATCTATGATAGGCATTGACCGATGCATTGCCATTACGAGCCAAATCAGAGATACTCAAGATAGGCTGCGAGCAATTCAACTATTTGGACAGGGAGAGTATCTTTTTGCCTATGTTGCACCTGAACGTTTCCAAACTATTGAATTCCGCGAATCACTTCGGGAACTTACAGTTCATACACCGATTGCATTGATTGTAGTAGATGAGGCTCATTGTGTATCTGAGTGGGGACATGATTTTCGTACTGCATATCTTAATATTGGAAGGACAAGCCGAAACTATTGCAAAACAGACGAGAGAGTTCCACCATTACTTGCATTGACAGGGACTGCATCAAGAAGTGTTTTAAAGGATGTTCAAAGGGAGTTACAAATAGAGGACTTTGATGCCATCATTACTCCTAAATCCTTTGATAGGTCTGAATTAAAATTCCGCGTTCTTTATTCTGAATCTCAGGAAAAACTAGCTAGGTTAAAGGGTTACCTTGGGCAGACGCTGCCAGGTTTATTTAATACAACAACTCCTACGTTCTATCAAACAAAAGGAGGAGAGACCTATTCTGGACTTGTTTTTTGTCCCCATGTTGATGGCGAATTTGGCATTGAGAGAATTGCTGATAATATTGAGAAAGAGTTAAACATTCCTACTGCCATTTACAGTGGGAAAGAACCAAAGTATTGGAGCCCCGAGCAGTACTATTATCATAAACAACGCACAACAAAGGAGTTCAAAAAGAATAAAATACCGCTTCTGGTTTGTACTAAATCTTTTGGAATGGGAATAAACAAGCCGAATATTCGATATACTATTCACTTGGGGATTCCGCCCTCTATTGAATCTTTTTATCAAGAAGCTGGGCGAGCAGGAAGAAATCGAAGAACAGCTCACTGTTGTATAATCGTATCTAATGATGACCCCGGGAGATCAAAGAAATTACTTGACCCTAATACAAAGGTTGAAGAAATTGATGAAATTGTGAGAAATATTCCATGGGAAGAAAATGACGATATAACCAGAGTTCTTTACTTCCATATCAATTCATTTCGGGGGGTTGATAAAGAAAAGAGGGATGTTGAAGAAGTTCTTCGGCTTTTGGGGGATATCTCTAAAAAAGGAACAAGGACATTAACCTTGCCAAATTTTGAAAGAAATACTATAGAAAAGGCACTTCATCGGCTTTTACTCATTGGAGTTGTCTCTGATTATACAATAAATTATTCCCGCGAAGAATTTACTGTAAAATTATCAGGGGCTAATAAAGAAGAAATTCTTGAAGCTTACGGTAAATATGTTGCAAGTTATTTCTACAGTAGAAAACAAGTGGAAATAGAAAAAGCATCACAGTTGCTTTTTCATTCTCATCAGGAGTTCATTGTAAAAATGATTAGCCTTTTGCTTCACTTCATTTATGATGTTATTGAGCGTGGTAGAAGGCGTGCTATTTATGAAATGTTGCTTGCGTGCGAAAATTTTTCTGGAGATAATACTTTTAGGCAGCGAATCCTCCAATACCTGGAAGCAACTAAATATTCAGAAAAATTAGAACAGATAATTAATGATAAAGATGTGGGGATAGCAAAATGTAGAGATATTTTTGATATAGTATGTTCCCTTAACGATGCCAGTGAGCTTCGTGGACAAGTATCCCGTTATCTTGAAAGTTACCCAGATCATCCAACTTTGCTTATGCTGCGCTCTCTTTCCGAAATTTATTCAAAAGATAAAAACAGTGAAGTAGTAAGCCAGAACTTTATTGCTTCTATATCTTCTTTATTATACCATGGGGTATCCAGAAATATAATTCCTAACTTTATTGTTTGGGCATTGGAAAAGATTAAAAAACGGGATGGACAATTAGCTAATGAATTACTTCACAAAATAATTGAAAAGCACCCGAGCCGTTCTTTTTTAAGAATACTGATAGAAAATCTTCCCATTGAATTTGCTAAGGCTCCGGCATGGTTTCTTTTGGAAAGCTTAGAACACGAATGCAAAACTTTAATTTTATAATAATTGGGAGATTAACATGAATGAAAATGTAAAAAGTTTTTTACAAGCAGAAGAAACTGCTGTCAGACTTGTTGAAACCCTGAAACAACTTCATACAGAGGCAACTTCATATCAGAACGCGACTAAAAACCTCGACACAGTTCATAAACACCTCTTACATCTTATTGATGTAATTGGGAACCTAGCAGGTAGTACCAATGAAGTCATCAAGACTCTACAAACAATTGGTGGACAAGAAATTATCGATAAACTCGCATCTATAAATAGCATTTCAACAAAAATATACATTCAACTATCTGAGGATATCGAAAAGTTGAAAGGTACGGCGAATAATGGCCTTGTTAAGCTAAAAGAAATTTCAACAGAAGGATTTACTCAGCTATCCAATCACATCGAAAGTGTAAAGAAT